>JADHOA010000126.1 GCA_016779185.1 Rubripirellula sp. | reverse complement strand
CGCGTTCGAAGGATGCGGCATCACCACGAGATCACGAATGAATGCATTCCAAATGGGGTTCATCGTCGCACAGGAAGCGACAAAAAGGTGATCATCAATGAAGTCCGTCAATTAGGTCTTGAGCAGGGCGATCGCCGTGAATTGACTCGAAACACACCCTATTTTGAAACACGGAGTGTCTGCGTGGGATAATTTCCCGGAGGCGTCACGCGGTCGCAGAATCTTTGATGTCCGGTTCCTGGCGGACCGACTATTGCCAATTATTGGTAAAGAGTGATGGGTCACAGGAAAGTGGTTGATAAAAAGAGGCGACCGGCGTTGACTCGACGCCAATTTCTGCGAAACTCTCCGCCAGCCAAATCAGACCATTGAGCAAAAGCGGCCGTGGCGGAACTGGCAGACGCGCTAGGTTGAGGGCCTAGTGGGAGTTAATCCCGTGGAGGTTCGAGTCCTCTCGGCCGCACTGAAACCCATCCAGAAGGAGCCCTCTCAAAGGGCACCCCACCCAAAGGATGGGTTTTTTCTTTCCCGCTCTTGGATTTTTGTCAATCGGCATCTCCGCTCAGGAATGACAAAAGCGGTCGCCTAGGACGATCAGCTGCATTCGCCTCTGACTCCGACCCACAACTTGAGGGTGGATTCTTACCGTTACGAAAATCATACGGGTCAGTTACACGACGCATCGTCGAAACGGACTTCTTTTTTATCCTTTTCACTTGCCACTGGGCAATAATTTTCTGAAAACTTATTAGTTAGATGAAGTTTTCGCGGTACAGAGTGGCCATGATTCAGCCTTAGCGTCACATCTTTCACGCGAAGAGTGAGTGAAACCATCGAGCCTTTGGGTTAGAATTTGCAGATGCGCAAATTGCAAACCGGTTCGTCCGATCGGTTTATCCGTTGTGAAGATTTCACAAAATAGAAATTAAAATTTGATTATGTTGTCCTCAGCTACACAGGTTGATTTCATGTCCTCCACCAAAATATTCCTTTCGCTCTGCCTCCTTGTTTGCACGATTGCCTTTGCAGGATGTGCCGAAGAGGGAAATAAAGTCAACGAAGCCCCTGATACAGCAGCACAAGAAGCACAAATGCTTAACCTGAGTAATGACTTGAACCAGTCGCTGGAAATGAAGCCTGGTGAAGAGTAAACCGAACAAAGATTGATTCATTTTTTTGTTTTTCTACCTTCCTCTGTGAGGTTATCCATGAAGAGTGCGAAGCGCAGCGCATTCACGCTAGTTGAATTGCTAGTGGTGATTGCCATTATCGGCATTCTCGTTGGCCTGTTGCTCCCGGCAGTACAGGCGGCACGAGAAGCAGCTCGAAGAATGAGCTGTAGTAACAATTTCAAGCAGATTGGGTTGGCGATTCACAATTACCACTCAGCCTACAAGCAACTTCCGCGACAAGGCGCTGGAACGGGTGAGAATATCCCGTCGGGTCACTTCGCAGTGGAAAACACTTTGGCGAATAACCAATCGCTGAGTATCTTCGTCGGTATTCTTCCTTTCATGGAGCAGCAAGCTTTGTGGGAGAACATCTCGAATCCCAATAGCTTGGATCTTCGTAATCCAAACACGCCACGAGTTCCATCCTGGCCCGCGATGGGTCCAACCCCGAGTGCGTATCACACCGGCTCGGGAGTGGTGAACACGAACTACGAGCCTTGGATGACTGAAATCCCAACGCTCCGTTGCCCAAGCGATCCAGGAAATGGCCCTGGGATGGGACGTACGAATTATGCGGCTTGTATGGGCGATGCTCACAACTGGCAGCACACTGGAATCCCTTACTACCCGTTGAACAAAAATCCTGGCACTTCGCCATCAAACGTTCTCGCCCAGTACATCCGTGCGTCCGGGCGGGGTGTATTTGTTTCTCGATACCAAACGAAATTCCGTGACATCATGGATGGTTTGGCGAACACGATCATGGCCGGTGAAATCCGAACGTATCTGGGTGATCGAGCCGTCACGACGTTGCCACACAATGCAGACTTCGTAGGAGTTCGTGATGATCCAACTTCTTGTCGTGCATTCCGCGATCCCGAGCGCCCAGCGTTCTGGCTGACAACCGCTAGCACTGGGCCGGATTTCCTCCCTCGAGGATCCGCTTGGGCCAGTAGTCTCGGTCCGCAGACCAACATGAATACGATTCTTCCTCCGAACCAAGAGCTTTGCATGTGGGCGACTTGGATGGGTGAAGGCACCGTGCCACCAAGCAGCAACCACCAAGGTGGTTGCCACGTTCTGATGGCCGATGGCGCAGTCACTTTCATCACCGACTCGGTTGAAGCAGGTGATTCGAGTGCTGGTTCCGTCCACACCTTAGCCCCACCGGGTAGTCCCCAATTTGCAGGTAGTCCGAGCCCGTACGGCTTGTGGGGTGCTTTGGGAACTAAAGCTTCGAAAGAAACGATCGAAGAGCAACTCAATCAGTAAACAGCTCTTTTGTTAACCGAATTGACCTAATCTAGAAGCGTCGTCCACTAAAAAGGATGACGCTTTTTTTGTGCCTCGCGGATCGCGTGGTAAAAGATCTGCCCTGATTACTTGGCATGATTGCGGGTCCCCTAAAACGGAAGAAAAAGCAACGAGTGACGCAAATGACCCGATCGCCGAATGATCCAATCAATGGCTTTTGAAATAGTAAAGAAAAGGAAGCGGTGACCGATCTTTGAACCGCAATACGCTAAAACCGTCTATCAAAAAAAAAAGCCGCGACGGTGAGTCGCGGCGAAACAGGTATATTGAGAAATATCGAACAAGGTGAGAACAGACGTTTTCATCGCCTCACGAGTGTCCTTTGATTAATCACGACGCCTTCTTCGAACCAAACTTGTGGTGATCGCCAGAACGCTCCAAACGGCCAAGGTCCCAGGTTCGGGCACTGCACTCGTCCAACCCATGTCGACCATCATGCCCATAGTCAGGGCACTGATTTCATGCGTAGTCCCGTCGGTGTATAACGGGCTCATTAACTCAAGAGCGAATGTCGTTTCATCAAGGTGAGAATAGGATGATCCACTTGCCCAAGTACTAGGAGCGTACAGCTTTGGAAGCGTACCGCCATTGGCCGCAATGGCCTGCGCACCACCCCATGAAATATCATTGTTCGTAATCGCTGTTGCCCTATCAGTTTGCGACAAATTCCTCAGAATCGATTGATCACTGGTCCGAACCACAAAGTAGTCATACTGACTAAAGTACTCGGAGAACGCTCCACCGGTGATGCTTCCCGTATAGGAACCATCTTGCGCGATCAAACCCTGGAATCCGATCGTGTGCCCGATTTCATGTAGTGCGGTGGAGACAAAGTCGATCTGATTTGCACCGGCATTGTTATCGGTACCGTAGTACCAAGTCTTGGTCCCCAGTACCGTCGAGCCGTCAACATCGCTATTGAAAATTGCGGTTCCCTCGCTCGCCCCCACCAAAATATCGTACCCAACATTGTGGTTGGCAATCGCATCTGCGTACAGCAGCGGATTGGTAGGGTTCAAATCCCAATGGCGATTCGTGCCAGCCTCTGCCAGAGTTGCACTGGTGGAGGTGCCACCGAGCCCGTCAAAACTAGCATCAATCGTAATCGTCTCACCGGCATAGCTTGGAGCGAGCGCACTTCCCCAGATGTTCATTGCGAACTCAAACGCATTTCGACGAACCGCACCTAGGGTGCTTCCACCGTAAACGGACGTATCATTAAAGCCTTCATTAGCACCATCTAGGTAGTTGGCTTGAAAGGTAATGCCAGCTTGTGCTTGGGGCAGAGCGACAAGCAATAACAGTGCCGCAAAGCTGCCGCATACTAGCCGTTGGTATCGAGATCGGCACATAAGCCGAATCCTCCAATGTAGTAAGAATATGTCGTGGGATAAGTCCAAGAAAAATGCCCCCGCATTTCGGTCACCTATCGCGAACCATGATCTCGCAATTACAGATAACCATTCAGCCAACAGACGCCGGTTGTTCATCCTTCAATGACGTCGAAAAATGTGTTGACTAGATCACGCTAGTTATGCCGCAATTAAAAAACGAAGTTTTTAAAACAAAGTTACGACAGTTCATTCAGCACCGAATGCTGCAAAACGGATAAGTGACGAAGTCGTTGAGGTCGTGCCATTTGCGATTTTCGTTGCAGACTGCCTCAGTCGTTAAAACCAACCAGAACAAGCACGAAAGTCGTTTCAATCGATAAGCCTCAAGCAGTCAGCCCCTAATCAATTCGATCTTCTCGAATCAAAACGCCCAAATGCTCATACTGAGAAACCAGCAAGCAGGATGTGACGCGATCAAGCAACAAAACCTGCATCAATCAACCAACGGGAATAACCGTTAACAGCAGAACTGGTATGCGACAAAGCGAGACAAGGATAGACTTGGGGCTCGATCACAAATGCTTCTCAAATGACTGATAGTTCCGCTTCTAAGGTGCAAACGCCATGCTGCTTGGTTCTCATGTTTCTTGCCAAGGAGGACTTTTCAAAGCCGTCGAAAGAGCGGAGGAACTGAACTGCGATTGCCTCCAAGTTTTCGTGACCAATCCGCCGCGACAATGGCCTGCCTTCGAAGGTGAGAAAGCGGGATCGGGCTCAATACAAAACTTACCCACGGTGCTGAAACGCGAGACTTTGCGTGAAGCCCCGCCAATCAATTGGCAAACTAAATTACTGCCTCAAAAAGAAATTGACCTCTGGGTTGCTTCCTTGAATCAGTCTCAACTGCAACATCCCATCGCGCACGCCTCGTACCTGATTAATCTCGCGTCCCCCAAAGAGGACCTATTTCAAAAATCGATTCATGCACTGATTGCAGAACTCGATCGATGCAATCGACTCGGTATTGAAGGTTTGGTTTTGCATCCTGGTGCGTACACCGATAGCAGCGAAGCCGAGGGAATCCAAAGGATCATCGACGGCATGACGCAGGTACTCGAGCGAACGGAGCACCTCGGCTGCCGAGTGCTTTTGGAGAATACTGCGGGGCAGGGCACATGCCTTGGGCATCGTTTTGAACAACTCGGTGAATTGCTAAATGGCATCTCGGATTCTGAAAGAGTAGGAATCTGCATGGATACCTGCCACGCATTTGCTGCCGGCTATGAACTCAATACACCGCATGGATTTCGAGAAATGGCATCGGTCATTGATGACTTTCTACCCTATGATGCAATCCGTGCCCTTCATCTGAACGATAGTAAAAAACCACTCGGCAGTCGCGTGGATCGGCACGAACACATCGGCCTCGGGGAAATTGGTTTCGATGGTTTCAGGTTTCTCAAGGAGCACGAGAAACTGGGTCAGCTGCCAGGATACCTTGAGACAGAAAAAGGCATTGATGAAAAAACGGGCCAAGAATGGGATGCCATTAACCTCAAAGTTCTTCGCGAACTTTGATCGATGACTAATTCGATTGCCGACAAAGCGAACGTCAACACCAAAATCACCTCCGACTAATAAACAAAAAAGATCAATTCGGGTGTTTCTCTTCCGATAACTCTCTTTCTGACTCAACCACTTGGATTCAACCGAACGCCTTTACGATCGTAACTTCCTCATCGCTTTCGCCAGCCAAACCTGCTTTGTCGGCGCGAACACGCTGATGGCCCACTATGGTCGATGGATTGAGTTTCTAGGTGGTCAGTTACACCATGTCGGGATCATCATGGGGGGAAGTGCCATTGTTGGATTAATGCTTCGTCCGTGGATGGCGCAGTGGATCAACCGTTGGGGCTCGCGCACCATGTGGATTGCCGGCTACCTTTTGTTCATCCTTGCGAGCCTCGGAAACCTATTGATTACGGAGGTGGGGACCACTATTTTTCTGGCTCGATCGGGTTTGCTGCTCGCGGCTTCGATCGTCTTTACCAGTGGGCTGACCTACATCTCGCAAATCGCTCCTGAACACCGCCGAACCGAGGCGATTGGTATCCTAGGAATCGGTGGCTTTCTTGGGATGCTGATGGGACCTTTGCTTGGCGACCTTTTTCTTGCCGAGCGAACCCGTGAAAATTTCCAGGCGTTATTCTGGATTGCCGCAGGCGCCAATCTTTTCTCCTTGATTGGATTGACGTTCGTTCAAGCCCCCAAGCATCATTGTGCATCCACATCACTCCGAGTGCGTGCGTTTATCCAAATTGTTAGACAGCACTGGCCCGGAGCAATCCTGGCCGTTGATTTTGCATTTGGTGTTTGTATGGCTGGACCGTTCATCTTTGTGGCGAACTTCATTGACCATGCGTCACTTGCGTTTAAGACTCACTCTGTCATTGGACTTTTTTTTCTCGGTTATGCCGGCTTGGCAATCATTGTGAGACTCAGCTCGCGAAGGCTACCCGACAGGATTGGACCAGCCAAAGTGTTGCTCGCAGGAATTTTGTTCATGTCGGTGGGAATGCTGGGATTTTCTTGGGTGACTGCTGAACGCACTTGGCTGATTTTGATTCCAGCCAGTCTGACCGGTATTGGTCACAGCCTGATGTTCCACACCATGACCTCCATCACGCTGGCCAGTTTTCCTACCCATGTGCGAGGAACCGGATCTGCCTTAGCGTTGATGATGCTGGACCTGGGAACCATCGTTGGTGCTCCCGTTCTTGGCTGGATTGGGGAAGTCTATCAGTACCCGGTTCTGTTTGCGTGTATTGGAATGACCTGCTTTGGATCAGGTGTCATCTTTGTGATCGCGGAGCATCGCAAGAAACAGCAGCACCAGCCCACGATCTCCTGAACCGTCGACGAGAGCATCAAGCAGAACCTACGGCATGAATCTTGACAGACTCATCGCTTAACCATCTGAACCCCACGCAGTCTCACTCGTTTGGTTCGCTTCGCTGTTCCCAAACTGGCGCAGCATGAAGAGCTTCTTCTCCGAAGGTTTGTGAAACCACGAATCCACTAGCCTGTGAAAAGTAAAAAACGCGGCCATTTGAAACGACTGCACCGAGACATTCTCGAGAATCAATTGCAGGCCCAGTGGAAACCAGCTTTCCGCCTGAAGAAAGATCGATCATGTCCATATTCGCCCCAAGCACATAAGGCTCAGATAACGTAAACCGACAACAAGCGTAGTTGTGACCAATCTGTGCGACCACCTCTCCCGAGGATCGATCGAAGACATTTCCTTTGCCTCGCAGCGCGTTGGAAAAGAGATGAGTGGATCCGACGGTTACGACGTTCAGTGCAGAAGTGACCGGATCCGATTTCCACACCAACTTGCCGCTTGCCGCATCCAAACACCAAACGAATCGATCGTCGGTTCCGCTACGAGCACGATTGAATCCACCAATGTAGATTTTGCCATCTCGGCCGCTCAGCGTGCACTTGGAGGTGACATAGTAATCGTGTGTACTCCAATGCTCGTCTCCACTAGCGGGATCAAGACAAACAGTAAGTCCGTTATTCGCAGCTGGTAAACCTCTTCTCATGCGAGCCTGCTCGTCGTATCCAAAAAACACCGAATAGTAGAGTTTGCCATCAAGCAGGCAGATCCCACAATCATTCCCCCCTCGTCCATGATCCGAAAAATCCTTTTCCCAAACCAGCTCGCCCGTCTTGCAATCCCAAGCCCAAAGACGAGGCCGATGATCCTTGGGATAGTAAGGGTTATCGTTGGAATAAATCCAACTCATCACCTCACGATCCTCTTGCTTAACCGGTTCACCTCGAAAGACGAAAGGCTTTTCTGTTCCCTGTGCCGCGTAGTCACCTGAACCCGAAGCATAAATCGCTAAATCACCACTGACCACTGGCGGAAATTGGCGACTCCAACTCGGAGATCCGGTGAATGGGGCTTCCCAAATCAGCTCTCCCGTCGCAGCATCAAGACATCGCATCATCGAACCCTTGATCCCAGCTTGTGGGATGATCAACTTGCCGTCGATGTAAAGCGGCGAGGTGAAAGAGAGATAAACGTTCGGCCAATATCGGCGCCACAACAACCGCCCCGTATCCTGTTCCACCGCGATGATCTGCCCTTCGGCTGTATGCAGGTATAAACGCCCGCCACCGCATACGGGTAGATGCTTGATCGTTCCATCCAGACGCATGGCCCAACGCATGCGCAGGGGAGCAACCAATCCCTGATCATTCGCGTTCGTTCCACTAAAGTCTCCGTAGTTGGTGTACCAGTCGTACTCTGAACCAGCCTTTGAGCCGCTTAGTGGGCTTCGGACATGATGCAGATTCAGTGGTTCGACAGTCACCTTGGACTGACTTTGCGGTTCATGCACGACGACAATCGGATCTGGCGTTTCTCGCAGCGAGCGGTCTGCTGCCGATCGACTCTCAATCACATAGAGATGGCCATCTTCGCTGGGCACGTAAATTCGATCACCCGCTACAGCTAACGGAGCTGAGATGGCTCCACCAAGTGGCGTGTGAACCTTCTCTAACGTTGCAGAGTTTGAATCCAGTGGGACAAAGTAGACCTCGCCGTTTAAACCGCCATAGATGACATGCTGACCGGTTAACACAGGAGATGCCAGTCCCGCAGCCGCGTTCAAGACTCGTGTCTGCCCTGAATCAAGATCGTGCTCAACCAACCCAGCTCCCTGCTCGGGCTTGACTCGATAAAGTCGATTGTCTCTGACGCTCGGTGAACTAAACCCAAGCAGACCATATTGTTCGATCGAGGTCTCGGTTGCAGAAACAAAATCATGATCAATGAGGGAATCGCTGAAAGTGACATCTAACGAGTCAATGCTTTTCTCCCGAGGACTAAGCTGGCGAATACCTCGCAAAAAGTCACCTAGATGGAAAACTTCGACCCGTCCCGCGTTATCGCGTCGATGCCACTGAACGTAAACGTTCCCCTTGGCATCCATACTTTGTCCGAACGTTGCGGGGAACTCCGATCCAGCGTACGTCGGAATCATCCCTACTTCGATCAATTCAGCGTGCTCACCCGCATCACGTAGAAAAACCGTTCGTCCGCCTGCAGGAATCGCCAACGCTTTTTCAGTCATGCAAATATCACGGGAACAAACAAAATGATCTTTCCAGGTGACCCGATCTCCACGAAAGGCTAACCAGTCTGATCCACTCCATCGATTTCCCTCAAACCCAATGACTTCTTTAACAAAATCCCAACTCCATAGCAGTTCACCCTGCGGTGTCACTGAACGAGTGACCGCGCCAAGTGTGGTGAAATAAACCCGTCCCGAATCAATCACCGGCGAAGCGAGTATCGGCTCGCCACAATCAATCTTCTTGATGAGCTTCCCTGTCCGTTGCTCCAAAACAAAATAGAGACCTGACATCGTACCGAGATGAACGTATCCATCGATCAGTGCTGGGCTTGCCACGTTGTTGCAGTTCCCCGATCCCGCGTGGGTGACATAGGTCCAGAGTTTCTCGAGCGTTGAAGTATTAAATGCATGCACGACTCCCGAGGCATCGATGGCGATTAAACAATCCTTGTCGACTACCGGTGATGCCATCACCGCATCCGAGAGCGGTAACGCTGCAACCAACTCGAAGTTCGAACCAAGGGTGACTTCGGAAGCGTCACCGGATCTCAGAGAATTACCAAGACGCTGAGGCCAATCATTCGCGAACGCGCACGACGCTTGAAGGAACAGAACGACCAACAACTTGCTGATTTGATCACCGCTAAACATTGTCATTGTCTCCCCCCTTAAAAGCTTGGAATCGAACCTGAAGCTTGGAAAAGAATCCAACGCACGCAACCAAAAGAAATAAGTTCGCAAACTCACCTCGGTAGCTTACCAGAACCTACAGGAGCGCGTCGCAAAGCGGGAAAGGCATTTCAGAGAAGCATCATCAAGATACCTAATTCGTAAAAGGTTTTTAGGTAGGTTGCCCGATCACCTCTTGCTACGTTCCTGCGCACTTCCGCGGGCATCCATCATCGAGACAGTGCCTAGGCATGAATCTTGGATCAATGAGTTAGCCGAACGAATTTAACTCTTAGACAATGCCATCGGTCGCATGGTTTGATCGGTGAATTTGAATCTCGCGCTGATCATCAACCGCTTGTGCCTGCGATTTCATTCCGCTCTCGGAAGAGACCATGGACCTCGGCTCCGATCAGCGGGAATCGAGAGAGGGAAATGACTGCACCGAAAAATCGAAAACCAGAACACCAGCTGTCGAAACACCAAAGAAGGACACGAACTCTGTGAAAAGACAGTGCCTGGCGAGGTAATGAACGGGGAAGGATTCATCTAAGGATTTCAAAAATATCCAGCGGGTTGCTGGCAGAAACAAAGAGCGATTTTACACATCTCAGCTCTTTTGCACTTTCGATGTTCTCAGGTGCAATTCACGCAGTTGCTCTGGATCGACCTGACCAGGCGCTTCGGTCATCAGATCCGCAGCCTTCTGGGTTTTTGGAAACGCAATGACTTCGCGAATATTGTCCAACCCCGCGAGCAACATCACCCAGCGATCAATCCCGAGTGCAATTCCACCATGAGGTGGAGCACCATACTTCAACGCATTGAGCAGGAAGCCGAAACGATCTTCTGCCGTCTCCTCGTCGATCCCGAGAAGATCAAAGACTTTGGATTGAGTTTTGGGATCGTGAATACGAATCGTACCGCCTCCCGCCTCGCTACCGTTGATCACCAGGTCGTATGCCTGTGCTCGGCAGGTCGCCGGATTGTCTACCAAACCATTCAAATCACTCGCAAGCG
>JADHOA010000002.1 GCA_016779185.1 Rubripirellula sp. | reverse complement strand
CAACATTCGCCTAGCTAAACTGACGCAGACGGCGACCGATAGGAAATCAGCAATCAAATCCTCTTGTCTCATCAACGAAATTCGCAACGACATGTCCGAGCGCCCTGAACTTTCGATTGTAATGCCTTGCTTAGACGAAGAAGACACGATCGGCATTTGTATCGAAAAAGCAAAACGCGCGATGCGGGATGCCGGAATCAATGGAGAGGTCATTGTCGCAGACAATGGAAGCCAAGATCAATCGATAGAGATCGCTAAGTCGCTGGGCGCCAAAATCATTGGTGTTCAAGATCGAGGATATGGTGCTGCTTTAATGGGAGGTATCCAAGAGGCGAGTGGGAAATTCCTCATTATGGGTGACTGCGACGACAGCTATGACTTTCTTGAGATCACAAAATTCGTGACAGAATTACGAAAGGGTTCTGAACTTGTTCAGGGATGCCGTCTACCCAGGGGTGGTGGAAAAGTTCTGCCGAATGCGATGCCATTCCTTCATCGCTGGTTTGGCAATCCATTCCTTTCTTGGTTAGTCCGTCGCATGTTTCGGATTCCAATCCATGATGTTTACTGTGGAATGAGAGGATTCACGCGGGATCTTTACAACCGACTTGATTTGCGATCCCCCGGAATGGAATTCGCTACGGAAATGATCATCAAGAGTGGTCTTTACAACGCCTCGATGAGCCAAGTTCCTATCACCCTTCATCCAGATGGTCGAAAGCAGCATGGCCCACATCTCCGCACATTCAGAGATGGCTGGCGTACCTTAAGACTGTTCCTAATCTTCAGCCCTCGCTGGACATTTTTTCGACCCGGAATCGCTTTACTGCTGACTGCGGCACTGGGATACTCTCTCGCCTTACCGCAAGTAAAAATATTCGGGGCAGCGATTGATATTCACACTCTTTTAGTTTCTAGCCTGCTGGCATTGGTCGGATGGCAAGCAATATTACTCGCTGTCTTTTCCAAGCTATTTGCTGCAAGAGAAAAAATGATGCCTCCCCATCCGAGACTCGAGAATTTATCGGTCGAAAGGATGATGGGTTTGGGCTTAGTCTTTATAGCGATCGGATCATTTATAATTGGCGGTATTTGGCTGAAATGGTGGTCTTCTAATTTCGGAAGCCTTGACTACCCACAAACGATGCGTTGGTTGATACCCGGAGTGACTTCAACTGCTGTTGGATTCCAAACGATTATGGGTGCCTTGATGATCGGGGTACTGAAAATGCACCCCAAAAAATGAATTGTTAATGGCTCATGACTGAAATAGCGAATACTGACCTAATTGAACAACGATAACCAATCTTGTTCGCGGGAAATTTTGATCGTGATTTCTTTTGCCTGTTTACGCACCTCTTCATCCTCGTCCGATATTCTTTCTTGAATAAGCCGAATTAATTCATCGCTAGGCTGATCAACGGTTGCCGCGATACTCAATGCCGCTAAGCGAACTTCGGCATAACGAGCTCGCAGACATTGTCGAAACAAAACCATTTCAGAGGCTTCTTCTGGGAACGTTTCTCGGAATCTCTGACGAAACCACTTTTTATAGTACTTACTACCATCGTCAAAACTTGTGTTGGTTTCATAGCCGAGTGAATCGACAGGATTCAAATAGCCCGCTTGCCAACGATAGATATCGTGAACAACTCGATAACCAAATGGTAAATTTTTGTCTAAAGTCCATGGCCCCACCAATAAAGACGTCGCATCCATAAAATTCCCAGTCACAAACAATCTTTGATTCAAGTAGTTATCATCGACCGAAGTTAAATCAACTCCATCAAACACATCAGGCTGCTTGACTGAAATCCCTAAGCCAGCCAATAGAGTTGGAAGTAGGTCTCCGTGAAAAGTGGGCGACTCTCGCACCTCTGGCTCAACGCCTGGGTAATAAATCACAGCGGGTGTCATGTTCTGATATTTCGATAAGCGTGTGCCGTGCGAGGCGGTTCCATCATCTAAAAATGGCTCTCCGTGATCCCCGGTGATAATCACCAAACAATCATCTCTTAAAAGCGGCGTTAGAATATCATCCATACTACGAAGGCTATTTTTATATCGATTGTAAAACTGATCTTTCAATTCGGGCGAATTAGAAATCAACAAACCTTCTTCTGCCTCTGGCAAAAAAACCTGATAATCGGGATCACTATATCGGAAGCTACTATGTGTCCCGTACAGGTAGCAAATTGCGGCGCGGCAATCAGAATCCAATGCAAGACTTGGTACCCTATTTTGAGATTCACCACCTTTACCTTGATCCGGGGTTGAGGTGTTAATAAATGACAGAGTTCGCTGCACGGCATTCAGATCCGTCTGCGGTAAATCAGGGTCTTCGATAATAAAGTGATCGTATTGCCGATCATTCACAAAACCATCCATGTCGTAGACGCGCCAATCAGTTTGCCCACCAAAGAAAGCTAATTGAAAGCCTGCTTGCCGCAAAATTTTGTTGAAAATCGGTTGCTCATTAACCTTGCGATGGAACCAAATTGATTCCAGCCCAGTCAGCAAACTGAACATCCCCAAGCAAGTAGAATTACCGCCTGAAAAATGCTGTCGCAAAAGAATGGACCTCTTGGAAAAAGCGAAAAGATTAGGCATCAACTCAGGTGAAACTGCCTCAGGTCGAAGACACTCCACAACCACGACAATCACCTTCTGTGGGAATTTCTCTGATCCGACATTTTTCTGATTTGCGTCGGACACCTCTATGCCTAACATCTCGCCTTCACGCTTCTGCAGTGCCGTGAAGGTGCTCAACGCTCGCAATCGAGATTCTGGAGACGCTGAATCGTCTCGTGCGGACAGCCCAACCCCGCGAAAGCCAACCAGATGAAACGCACAAAAGGGATGCCGGCTAGAAGCTAGTTCCATATCCCGACGGATAACGGTCCATTTCAACATTGGATGCACGGAGAAGACTACGGCTAAACCAAACAGCACCATGAAACCCGTGAATGCGGTGATGGAATCCTTCGAATTCTCCCAGCGATTTGCGATTAGCTTCGCGATTGAAAAAACGACTACCGTGAACAACATTGAAATCAGTAGCGAGAATGAGGCCTGAATCATTGCCCCCTGCGTGACATGCAGTGAAAGTGCAGGAAGCAATGATTTCACGATGTGTGCCATTGTCGCTGATAAAAAACGCTCTCCAATCCATGTGAAGGCCAATACGTCCGCCAGATAAATCCAGGGCAAACTCAAGATTAGCCCTGAACCGAGAATCAGGCCGAATCGCGGACTAAACAAAGCACTCATAACGCCACAAGCACAAGCGATGCTGGCTAACAAAAGTGACTGCGAGAATACCCATCCATAACTCTCCGCAAATGTCAGAGATGTCACCTCATCGATTGGTCTTCCTGCAGGATAAAAACTGGCGATCGCAGTCGTGATCATCGCGGAAAAAGCTGCTGAAATCACCAACCGCTTCAAAGTAATTTCTTTGTTGCCACCATGATTATTTTCGTTCATAAATCGCGGATTCCCCGAACCACAACAGGTCAATCAAGCATCCGTTTGGAATCTCAAGCTAAACTGTCTGCATAACAATCTGCGAAAAAACAGGCAACGACTCAAGAATCAATCGTGCCCGCCTCCTGAGCAAGTTTTTGAAGCATCGATTCCAGTTGCAGCTTTATTTCAGTGAGCAAAGGGTCTCGTTGAGATCGCGGTGCTTTTTCGTCTGGAACCGCAATTCCACCGCCAAATCGAATAATCGCATGAAGCGGCATACTTAGCTTGGCCTTACCCCAACAGGACTCCTGCATGCGCTGCAACGCCTCCACAAGTCGTGTATCACTTACTGATTCACCGCTTATGTATTGCTCGTCAAAGGTCATTAGATCCTGACATTGAATAACCTCCTTTGATGCAATCTTCAAATCACCTATGCGATTACTCTGATCGCCAAAACGCTTGGCAATGATCTTAGATCGTATCTGTCTGATTCGCATCGAAAAATCGACGTCTTCTGATTGAATGCCTAATTGCTCATCCAATCTGCCAAGCATTTCAGAAACCAGATCATGCCTTCGTTGAGACGTTGCACCAGATCTTGACGAACCAAAAACGGATGATTCCATTTGGGACAACCAATGCTCTGCCAATCGCTGCACACGAGCAACTAATCGCAGCGACTTGCCACGCTTGAAACCGAGATAATCTTCCAACTGACAAGCATGCTCGCTGATCCACGGGCGTGCATCTCCTTTACAGAGGTACTTGATCGCCACAGGAAGAACCACAACAGAACGACCATATTGCTTGGAGGCCTTTCTTGCTGCAGATCTCGCGATAAAGCTAACCCCATCAAGCAATTCCTTGACAGAATCATTCATCCGGCTAGTCGTACCTTCCGGGAATAAGATGAGGGGTCGCTCAGCAGAAGCTAATATTTGCATTGCGGCTTCGAGGGATTGTCTATCAGAGGACTCGCGATGAACACTAAATCCACCCATCTTTCGGATCGCAAATCCATCTAGCCAACTCTTGTTGAACAGATGCCAAGACGCCATTGCGTAAACGTGTGTCTTTGCCAACCGTGCCGGCCACCCCATTGCTAAAGGATCTGCGTACCGACAGTGATTTGGCGTCAGCAATAAACCCTTCTGAGATTCCAGCAATTCCTGAAAAACCTCGAGGTTTCTACATTCGAACGAATGAACTCCCTCTTTAAGTCTCAGATAGTGGTCAACCATTCGAAATTTCTGAATCAAAGACGGCCAAAGATTGCCCCTATGAGGTGGGATGAATCGATAAGGCCGATCAAGAACAATACTCATCAGAAATCCAAGTATCTCATAGTTCCGCAGAGTCCAGACAGTTGTTGCTGAAAAACGCTAGCGAGGCTTCGACTTCCAGCATCCCGCCAAGCAGAAATCTACACATCGGATTGAAATAAAGGAACCTGCTGTCGAATTGCATGAGAGCAAATACTTAACAAGAGCCACGAGATTACCCCACGACTCGAGCCAACATAAAGCCAAGCGTTAATGCGACAACAAAAAGAGCAAACACCAGCGCAGTGATCAGCATTGGGTCTAAAGTCCTATGTCTGGTGACCGGAGCGGTCTTTCTGTCGCCAATTGCCGAACCTTCTAGATGATTTACAGTTGTCGACGCTTCTGATGAAGGAGAATGTTCGTGTTGTTTTACAAATCCTGACTCTGCTTGCAAATCTAGAAAACTACCGTCCAAGAGATCAGGCCGAGGGGTAACACTTACTAACCTACCGCTCAGATTACTGGTAAGCTCGGCAACTTCCCGATCTAAAACATTCCCAGAACTCGATAAAGTATCATCCACTTTACTGCTCAGGGTATCACCGTGACGAATAGAGGAATCACGAAAATCATCCAGAGAGATAGACGATGAATCGCTGTCATCAGTGGTAGTAATTTGCACCCCACCCGCCGCAAGTGGTAATGGCTTCGGTGCTTTGGCAGCATATTTTTCAAGCGCTATCGCTACCTCTTCAGCAGACTGATAGCGGTAGCGTGGGTCTTTCTGCATCATCTTAACGCAGATACCCTCTAGTTCACCGGAGCAGTCTGTTCGGATCTCACGTATCGACTTCGGCATTTCTTTCTGGTGCCTAGCAATACGCTGCGCCAACGTTCCATCGCTAAAAGGTGGTTTCCCTGTCAGCAGGTAGTACAACGTACATCCGAGCCCGTAGACATCCGCCCGATGATCAACTGAGTGACTGTTCAAAGCCTGCTCTGGGGCAAGGTAGTCCGCCGTTCCGAGGACATTCTCGTTATTCACGACGGTCAATGACTGATCTTCTTCAGCGTTAACGAGTGCAAGCCCCATATCAAGCAACCGAACGATGCCTGAACTATCGATGAGCAAATTAGCAGGTTTCACGTCTCGATGTACCACACCCTTGCCATGAGCATGATGCAGCCCTCTGGCTGCCTGCGCGACCATTTCAGCAGCGGTGCCGAGTTCGAGTGGACCGTCTCGCTTAACCTTCTGCTGCATATCAATTCCATCAACATACTCCATTACCATGTAATGGACGTCTCCATCATTGTCGATGTCGTATGCTCGAACGATATTAGGGTGATGCAGCGAAGCAATAGCTTTTGCCTCGAGTTGAAATCGAGCAAGATAAGTGGCATCTTTGACCCGACTCTTTGGCAAGACCTTGATTGCCCTCTTATCACCCATTCGGGTGTGCTCAGCGAGATAAACACTGCTCATTCCACCGGTGCCAATGTGGCCGAGCAGTTTGTAGTTACCGAGAAAAAAACCTTTGTATTTACCCACGAGCAGCTTGTCGACATGCCACTGAGTAAGCAGGTTTTTTCGCACAAACAGTTGCGCGAGTTTTTCCGGATTTGATGGCAAGCGGCCCTCAAGCTGATCCTTTACTCGCTGAACCATCTTTGCAAGCGCGCCTTCATCCACTAGGCCACTACAGCCAACAATCTCCAGAAATCGTTTGGATGATAGACTTTGCGTCATTTTCCAGCAAAAATACCCGTGATTCGCGAGAGGTCGTTTTCAGAAGATAGCACGTAGAATACATCAAAGATGTCAAAAAATTCACGCAGCCAATATCTGATCAGTCTCCCGCTTGATGGCTGAACATCTTAATCCCACGCCAGTTGTTTTGCGAACGGTTTTTGATGATCGTAGGGAACATCTGAGTTTTAATCTTTCAAGGATCAAATTGGGTGAAAACCGAGCGACCCAACAACCGCGACCCAAGTTGGTCAGCCACTCTAGGAATTATGACCAAATATTGGGAATCCAAAAGAGTGAAAACTCGCCTTGCAGTTTCAATTGGGGATCAAGCGGCCTGCCAAATCCATCGCGAATTCACGCTTCATCTGTGTGAAACGCTGGCCAAAACTTGCGCCCAGCGATTTCTGTTTCTCGACCCAATCGGTAAACAAGACGATATCAAATCGGATCTAGCCCTTCGGGGTATATCGGACAAATGGAATTTCCAGTCGCAAGAGGATGGCGATCTCGGAAATCGGATGCTGAGATGGTTTAACACACAACTTCAGGGTCACTCCCACTCAAGCAAATCCTCGATTCTAATTGGATCGGATTGTCCTTTGATTGATTCATCCCAAATCGAGCTAGCACGACAAAGTCTCACCAATGTAGATATGGTACTGGGTCCAGCGAGTGATGGTGGATATTACCTCATTGGGATGCGGGATACCGTCACCTCCGACGCGCGAATCGCTCTATTTCAGAATATGCCTTGGAGCACTCATACCGTGCTTGCGGAAACAAGAAAACGGCTAGAACACAATCACATCAGTTGGGTTGAACTTGAACCGGCAGACGACATTGACACAGTATTTGATTTGCGACGTCTGATCCAACTACTTTCAAAACCAGCTAGCAGCAACGTCTACCCCCCCTATTTCGCGAGAAACCAGAACTTAGCAGAACGAATTCATTCCATCGTTGCCGACTGCCCGCCAGAAGCAAAAGCTATTCTTCATGAAACTCTCCAATAACACTCACGATATCATCGTAGTCGGTGGGGGCATCATCGGATTAAGTATTGCTTGGCGTCTTGCATCCGAAGGCCGACTGGTCACGCTGGTAGAACGAAACCAAATTGGATCCGGGACTTCGTGGTCCGGTGCTGGTATTCTCCCTCCAGCAAATCTTTCGCAATCAACCGATCCGCTTGATCAACTGCGTGGCCTTAGCCACGAACTCTTTCCAGTCTGGGCTGCTGACATTCAATCGGAAACCGGAAAAGATATTGGCCTGCGTCGATGCGGTGGTTGGTATCTAGCAGAGAGCCCTGGAGAAATGGCTGCAATGATCGGACTTGCTGATTATTGGTCTCAATTAAATATTGAAGTAGAGCAAGTTCCTCTCAACAACCTAAAAAACGCAGAGCCGTCTTTGACCAGTTGGTCGGAATCCCCTCGAGCACTCGGCGCATGGTGGGCTCCCGACGAGTATCAAGTTCGTCCACCCCACCTGCTTAAGGCGATACAAGAGGCCTGCCAAAATAAAGGTGTCGTCATTGAAGAAAATGCAAACGTCTGCGATGCCCGAGAAATCCACTCAAAGCCTCAGATAAAAATCAATGGAGAGTGGCAGGCGTGTGAGCAACTCGTTCTCAGCGGAGGGGCTTGGCTAAGTCAATTTACGCACCGCCAAGGATTGGGACAAAGCATCATTCCGGTAAGAGGACAAATCCTACTCCTGCAGACACCCATCCCGATATGCACCCGAGTCATTAACGTTGGGAACCGCTACCTTGTCTGCAGAGAAGATGGTCATATTCTGGTGGGATCCTGTGAAGAAGAAGTTGGCTATCAAAACGGCACTTCAGACGAAATAATTAATGAGCTGTATCAATTTGCCTGCTTCCTGATTCCTCAACTCGAGCATTCAAAACAAGTTCATCGATGGTCGGGCTTGCGACCCATGACGTTTGATGGATTTCCAATGATCGGACGAATCCCTAGTACGGTTAATATCTATGTTGCCTGTGGCCATTACAGAAGCGGTTTGCATTTATCAACTGGAACGGCTTCGATCATGACTGATATGCTTCAAGGTCGTCAACCAAAAATCGACATGGATGCGTTTCGCATTGGAAAACAGATTCTCTAAGCACCTTTTTGCAACACCCTTAATGAGCTTACACAGACAAGTAAATGCAAATTCAATATGACGAAGATGATCGATTTACCCTCGACCCTCCCGGCAGCATCATCGTGATCGGAGCTGGACCACTTGGGATAGAATCAGCGTTATACGGTCGTTTCCTTGGGTACGACGTAAAGATCTATGAATCAAAAACAATTGGGGCAAATCTAATCTCGGAAGACAACGGCTTACTGCCACTTTTGCCCGATCGCACATTATCAACGCTTGCTACGAAGGCATTAAAAACACACACGGAATCTGAATCCTTGGCGTTTCCAGTCACTATCAGCGAATGGGTCGATAACCACCTAACGCTGCTGACACAAACGGACCTTCTAGCAGAAAGAGTTCTTGTCGGATGCCATGTTACTCAGATCGATTTAGAACCAGTGGAACTTGAGGACGATGATATTGAGGATGACATCCCAGCAGACTTTAAACTGACCTACACCACCGAATCCGGTGAAAGCCATACGGACTTGGCTGAATCGGTCATCATTGCAACTGGTGGTGAGACAGGAATCAAACTGAATATGCCAACGGAAACACCGTATTTGTTTCGAATCGGTGGCCAGCAAGTTGGGAAATGGGAACAAAACCTCTCACAAGGACTCCAAGAGATCGTCCGCGCGTATGCCAACTTGGGAGGCAGGCCGGACCTTGATCTCTATCGCCCGTGTCGCACCTAGACACGTCAAGCCGCAATCACGTACCACGATACTCTCGCATGAATTCACTGGAGAAAAACAACTGAAATCAATTTCCACAGCGTTAAAAATGCTTTCCCCAATATCCTGGCCATTATGGGGGTGATCATCGGCCCGGCACCAAAAAGCAAATAAAACGATACATTCAAGCGGCGTGATTCGCTTGAAATTGACTTTCTCAACTTTCGCTGACTCACCGAGGCCTGAACAACAACACCTCTTCAGGCAATAAAACATCTGTTGACGAGTAGCAGGCTCGTTGATTTATGCTTTAGAAAACAAACCCGCGCATAGATCAACACCGAGATTTAACGCCGCGAAGTCTTGTAGAGCGTAATGCATCTGACAATGAGCGCCCCGCCAACACGACGAACTAATGAATCTTCAAAGTAAATCGCAACCGAGCACCCCTGGCTTCGACGACATGAATACAGATGCAAACAATACAGAAAACTTGGCACGCACAGGTAACCAATGCGCAGCACCATTTCCGTTAGCAGAAATCACGCCTTCGCAGCACAACCCTATTTCAAAACGCTTTTCAACGGTGAACGACCTTATGGATGAAATCGAAGTTGATCTTCGAATCAATCTTGGTCAAACAACGATGAAACTGGATGAATTTCTAAGACTTCGAAATGGATCGGTTATCACTTTAGACCAAGATGCGTGTGAACCAGTTAGCATTTTCGCCAACGAAAAATTAATTGCGCTCGGTGAAGCCTTGGTAGTCGATCAAAAGTTTTCTGTCCGCGTTACTGAGCTAATCGGTTTGCAGACAGATACTCACAACCCAATCTATTGACAACGCTAACGCACTCTATCGACAACGCTAACGCAACTTCAAAAACCCAACCCATAAACAGTGCCCAGATGCGAAGCGGATGCATGTTTTTAATGAAGCGAATATCAGCAGGCCTAGCATTGTTCGCATTCATCTCTCTCGGCACTAGCGATGCGCAACAATTCAATCCATCATCGGGCGATCGCGAGTCACTGGGTGCCGAAATTGTTCGGCCGAATAGAAATAATCCACTTGGCAAGCAAATCGACAAATCACAACCGCTGGAAACTGGTTTTCCTCGTCTAAGCCCAAGGTCAATCGAGGAAGATGACGCGAATCCAGAACGATCGATGTTAAAGATCATCGCCGCTCCCGCAGTCACGATGATCACCAGCCTGATGATCGTATTTGGTTTATTCGCAGCCTTTGTTTGGCTTAACCGAAAACTGGGCAACAAGTCTGTGTCGAATCGAGCATTGCCAGAGGGCTTATTTGAATCAATGGGAAGTATCGCATTCGATCAGCGCACAAAGATTCACGTTCTTCGGTTTGCGAATCGAATACTTCTGGTCTCTCAGAACGAAACCGGTTTACAAACACTATGCGAAATCCAAGAACCTCTAGAAATAGACGAAGTCCTTAAATTACTGGAACCGGAAACGGTTAACGAATTCGTGAGTGCTGCACAAAACTTGAAAGATTAAGCTGCTCATCAAGTTCGACGAAACTGACCAATTATTGCCAACGCTGTTAGAAATACTTTGCTGATGCTTACCGCACCAACATGGATGAACTGGAAATTATCTTCTTGGATAATGATTTTCCGGACGGCTCTAGAAGAGAGACTGGTTTATCGGGGGGATTTTGCACTTGGCACGCTGATGCGATTCCTACCTATCGTCACTCAGATATTCCTCTGGTTCGCAATTTTTGACGCAATAGAAAGCAAAGGTGAAAACCCGAAGGGTTTGATTGGTGGATTTCAATTTGAAGAGATTGTTGCCTACTATCTTCTCACGATGCTGGGACGTGCCTTCTCAAGCATGCCTGGACTCGCCTCTGGCATAGCCAAGCAAATCCGCGAAGGCGAAATCAAAAAATATCTAATTCAACCGATAGACCTTATTGGTTTTTTGCTACTCAATCGAATTGCGCACAAGTTTGCATACTACGTCATTGCTACCGGACCATTCGCGTTAGTATTTTTTCTCTGTAGAAATTTTTTCATCAATGGCATGCCTGACCTACTAGTCATCAGCGCGTTCGCGATATCCCTGCTCATGGGTTTCCTAATTGGCTTTTTCCTCGAGGCGGCGATCGGGATGATTGGATTTTGGTTTCTTGAGGTCTCTTCTCTATTGTTCGTGTACATGCTTTTCAGCTTTTTTCTATCGGGTCACATGTTTCCGCTCACCCTGCTACCTGATCAGATTGAAGCGGTTGTCAATTTCCTTCCCTTTAAATACTTGGCTTATTTTCCCGCAGCTATTTTTCTCGAAAAAATCCCCCCGGAAGACCTTCCTCTAGAACTGGCTGTAGAAGCTGCTTGGCTTGTCTTTTTTATCGTGGTCTGCAGACTTGCATACGGGCGAGGTGTAAAGCGATACAGCGGATTCGGCGGATAGAAAGCACAACACATGAAGTCGCACGACTCACACCCCCATTACTGGAAAGTTTTCGCCACCTTTGCGAAAAACAGCCTTATTCGCGACATGACTTTCCGAACCAATTTCATTCTTCAATGCGTTAGCAGTGTCGGCTGGACATTAATGAATGTTGGCTTTTATCTGATACTCTTTCAATACACCGACACAATCGGTGCCGATACCGGGTGGGATCGCGATAAGTTCTTTCTTTTCCTTGCAACCACTTGGTTTATCAATAGCATCGTTCAAGCGTTCTTCATGCCCAACGCGGAAGAATTTAGCGAACTAATCAGAACGGGTGGCCTAGACTTTGCACTACTTAAACCAATTGATACGCAATTTCTTATTTCATTTCGCAAGGTAGATTGGAGCTCGCTTTCAAACTTTGCGGCAGGACTTGTAATTGCTGCGATCTCTCTTTGGAATCTTTCCGCACGAGAGACCAACCCAATGGTTCCATCGATTTACGAAGTCGCACTCTATATTGTGTTCGTTTTCCTGGGCATCGTGATCATGTATAGCCTGATGATTTGCCTGAGTGCCACAAGTGTTTGGCTAGGTAGAAATCAGACGCTTTACAACTTTTGGTTTTATATAACCAATTTCAGTCGCTATCCCATGGAGATGTATAACCGAGGATGGGGGAAACCGTTGTATGGCTTTTTTACTTTCGTCGTACCAGTGCTGCTGGTCGTAAACGTTCCTGCTAGAATCCTTGCAAAACCCATTGATCCTCGAACACCCTCTGAATGGCTGTTAGTCGGATGGGCGTTTGTGGCAGCATGTACAAGCCTGCTCATCAGCCGGTGGGTATTTTACCGAGCATTGGCCAGTTACCGAAGTGCAAGCTCCTAACTTCAAACATTCTTGTTCGCGATAAAGAACCGAGAAATCGCTCGACACAAGTATTCGAAGAAAAACGCTTTGCTTGATCAAAATTAGCCAAACGACATTCTTATTGACTTTCAGTTATTAGCCATCAACTTATCTTGCTCAGACGCGTCTCGTACGGTTAAGAGCAGCTTCATGATGGAACCGGCAGTACAAGAAACAAGCTAGGTTACTTGCAATACAACGTGGCCTATCATGTGGCCCCCAGAGAGGCAAGCAAAGTTAAGAAGCCGATCACTAAAACACAAACGACACAAGAGATGAAAAAACCAACAAGATCCATGGTTGTGGGTCGCGTGAATTCTAGGTCTGTATTTGGGAAAATCTTCCGCAGAGTCGTTGATTTGGGGTTCGCATAAGCCGACTCTAACTTCCGCTTGTCCAACTCAGGATTTGGATCAACTGGAGTATTCATTTTCGCATAGTAGCGATCTAACACTTCTTCGTCTTCTTTGCGGGTCAAATAACTCAAGCCGACTAGAATGAGAAAAGGAGCAAGAAGCCGCAGCGGAAGCCGAAGTGTCTCTAAAGTTGCTTTGGAAACACGTGAAAGATCGATACCCACCAATGAGTAAATAAGGAAATCAAGATTAAATGCGCCATTGCCAATGACACTACCGGTAGCTTTTTCAACCCTAACCATGACACCATCAACCAGATCCTCAGAACCTAATGTAAACTCAACCGCCCCCATTCTCTCTCCAAAGCTGTCGATCGAATCAACTCCTCCTCTCCAATAAACCGGCACCCCGCCAGAAATGACGCTAATCTCTATGGGCTCACCCAACAACGCTTTGGGTGGAGCCGCTCCAAGCATCTTTCGCGCAGCCTCGTATTTACTTGGTTCAGCTTGATCACCTGAATATTTTTCATCAATTTCCTGTTCGGCATCCAACCAAGCTTGATATCTAGAAACATCAGACTCTGATGCGGGACGCACAAATGTCTTCGTGATACGGTCAGTCACCCCAGCAAATTTTGAATTCTGCCTCAGACTAGGAAAAAGAGCAGGGATAATGACGGGAAGAACAAAAAACAGAAGCAAAGAAGCAAAGATTGTTCCCCAAACAGCACGTCGATTGGCTCGTCTCCAATACATCCCTACCCAAAAGGGTGCTGCAAAAAGAATCGGCAACTCCATTGCCATTTTGAATTGCCCGAATACATCTGAGTAAGTGAGCGAGACAACCACCGCACCCAAGATAATTAATAGTCCGGTCAATCTTCCTACTAACACATATCTTTTTTCCTCAGCATTTGGATTGATGTAGGCAGCATAAACGTTCCTGACAACAAGAGCAGAAGTCACAATCATATAGGTGTCCGCAGAACTCATCATCGCAGCTAATAGGCATGCAAGCATTAACCCAACAAGTCCCAAGTTCATTGGCCCAAGGATTTCCCTCGCTGCAACACCCCAAACTTGATCAGGATCGGATGCAATCTCGGGGCTTCCCGAAAGCAGGGCAACCGCAATTAAAGCAGTGATTGCCCAGCCAACCGTACACAAACGCTTTAGGAAATTCCCAACCACCAGTCCTATACGAGCTTCATCCTCGGACTTAGCTGAACCGCCTCCTGTAGCAATAAAATGAGGCTGTACAACGATTCCAACCATTCCAAGAAGGGAAAGCGACACGATGTACTGGATTGGAAATTCTCCACTGCTCGGTCCGGCAAAGAGACTGAAGTAATCCCCAGAAATACGCTGATGCATGATTTCAAATCCACGCATCATGTTTTGTGGTCCGTCTACCGCAAACTCGGAACACAACAGCCACAGACCGTACGGAATCAGCAAAACTGAAAGAACGACAATAAAGATTCCTTGGACAAGATCAGTCCAATAAGCGGCTGTGAGTCCACCAAGAACGCCGTAAATGATGACGATTCCTGCAATTAACGGTATCAATGTAAAACGAATTTCATATCCAAATAATCCTGTTTCAAACCCCAACAGCGGTACCGCAAACTTCGCGATCGCAGAAAACATTGTCGATAGATAAAACATGTAAAAAACGATCGCGAAGAACGTATAGGCAACTCCCATCGCTCGTGACTGATACCTCTCCACAAACCAGTCACCGAGTGTCAAATGCCTCATTCGGCGGTACCAAACTGCGGTGATCCAATATACCGGCGTGACGAATAACCACATCAAAGCCGACCAAACACCACTTAATCCGCTCGTCCAGACCGTCCGTCCCACCTGAACTGGCTCATGAGCACCAGTTCCGGCACCAAATGCCGCAAAGGTCTGCATGACCTTGCCAAACCCTCTTCCACCCATGAAATAATCTTCTTGATTATTCACACGTCGCATTGCCCATATTCCGATGGCAATCATGATCGCAAAATAACCAAACAAGACTACATAATCGATTGTCTGCATGCTATTTCGACAGAGAACTCTGTCACTCAATCGGCTCGGGGGTAAAACTTGTTAGTCACTCCAACTTGGCTTGACACAAAATTTGTTGTGTGAAGTTCGCTTTCTAAAAAATAAAACTGAAATCGTTCGGTAAGTTTACCCGCTTTCACAAATGGCGAGTGGTCACGAGCACACAATGTAACACCAATGAGATCAGCCGAACAAACTACTTCAACAGAGCTAGCGATGGCGAGTCAGTCCAGTCGAAAAAGATTCCTAGAATTTCGAGATCGTGCGCGTTCGGCAAAAAACTCGCCAGTTTCATTCCATGGCCACTCTGGTAAGCCGGCAAAAAAGCTCGGAGATCGAGACCGAACGTCCTTAGAATTGTTTCTCAAATTTCTCGGACTTCTAAGGGGACATCGATCTCAAATAGCTTTGGCTCTTTTATTACTGACTGTAGCCATCGGCCTACGTCTCATACCGCCACTGGGGACCAAACTTGCCATCGACCTTGCTTTGACTACCCCCCCTGAACCCGTGCCTAATTGGGCATCATTTTTCATTACCGGCACTGACCCCTTCGCTATTCTTTACACCATAGCCGTGAGTGTTATATCCATCACCGCGACCGCGACCGCCATCCACTTATGGAGCAGGTGGATTGCAACAAAATCCGTCAACCTTACTCAAATCCACATTCGCAAAAAAGTCTTTGAGCACTCCATCCACCTTCCGATGAACCTTGTTCATGAACTCAAAAGTGGAGGTGCAGCCAGCCTAATTCGCGAAGACGCAGGAGGTGTCGCTGACCTCATATTCAGCATGCTCTACAACCCGTGGCGTGCAATCGTACAACTCATTGGCAGCCTGATCATATTAACGCTAGTTGATTGGAAGTTAATGGTTGGTGGTGCGATGCTATTACCTTTGGTTTGGGTAAGCCATCGAACTTGGATTAATCGCATACGACCTTTATACAGGGATATTCGGAAACAGCGTCAATCGATTGACAGTGGTGTGACGGAAACATTTGGTGGGATCAAAGTTGTAAGAACTTTTTCCCGCCAATCATGTGAAACACGAAGATTTGTCGGCGAAGGAAATCTCCTCATCAGGCAGCAGCTCTTCACTTGGTGGTGGACTCGCCTCATTGAAACGGTCTGGGAGGTGTTAATTCCGCTCGCCTCAACAGCGCTTTTGCTCTACGGTGGCTACCAAATCATCCAAGCCGAACTTACGCTGGGCGACCTGATGATGTTCTTGGTCTACCTGACGATGCTGCTAGATCCCCTGGCAACGCTTGCAGCCAGTGCAGCGGGGTTCCAAAACAATCTAGCGGGCCTTGATCGTATATTAGATGTACTAGAAATCGAACAAGAGCTACCCGCTGCACCACATGCAATTCGAGTCACAAAAAAGTCCGCCGCCGGTAGTCTCCGCCTAGATAGCGTTTGTTTCTCTTACCCCAAGTCCAGCCAACAAGTTCTGAGAAACATCTCCGTTGAAATCGCTGCCGGAGAAACCGTTGCATTGGTCGGAAGAAGTGGAGCGGGGAAAACAACACTAACCAATTTAATTGCTCGGTTTTACGACCCCGACTCTGGCGGAATATTTTTGGACGGGAACGACCTACGTGATATCAACTTAAAATCTTACCGGAAACTTCTCGGGATAGTTGAGCAGGACGTGTTCTTATTCGACGGAACGCTCGCGGACAATATTGGATACGCGCGCCGCGATGCGACCCTAGAAAAGATCACTCATGCCGCCAGAATGGCGGCAGCCGATGAATTTATCTCAAGATTACCAAGTGGCTATGACTCTCGAATTGGCGAACGTGGCGTCAAGTTATCTGGAGGACAGAGACAGCGGATCGCCATTGCTAGGGCAATCTGTGCCGACCCTAAGATACTCATCTTAGATGAGGCAACGAGCAATCTCGACAGTGAGAGTGAACAACTAATTCAGAATAGCCTCAAGAAACTATTACAGAATCGAACCTCATTCGTTATCGCGCATCGACTAAGCACCATCCAACAAGCTGACCGAATCATCGTACTAGATGATGGTCAGATCGTAGAAACAGGAAACCATCAAACGCTCATGCAAGAAAAAGGCTATTACAGCGAGATGATTCGCAGGCAAGCGACCCACGAACCGATGAACATAACTTTCGCTCAAGAATAAGGTCGTTCGGAATTGATTCAGCAGGGGATAAGGTGGTAGTCCCTGACGTCAAGAAACTTTTGCAACATCCAACTACCTTTGGTAGATCGGCAAGAATGCTTGATTTAGCTGCAAAACAATCAGGTTACAGGCGGTTACATAAACGGGATCGATTTGACCTTCCCAGTAGCCGTCCGGCCTCTGCTCACTCACAATACGATCGTAGAGCCTATCGCGAAAAGGAACCCACAGTTCATCTCCCTGACGATAGACAACCTGACTGTAATAGAGATAGGTGTAGTGCCAATGTCCGAATGCTCTTGTTCCGTCGCTAATATCGTGCAGAGATGCTTTTGCATAATCCAGCATTTGCGGCACGTGCTCGCTGTCATAGTCCCCAGCGTTATAGAGAGCAGCAAGTGCCGCAGCAGTAATGGCAGGTCTGCTGGTACCCATTTGTTGACTGCTGTAACTAATTCCGCCATCAGCGTTTTTGCAGCGGTAAATATATTCCTTTGCCTTATCGATCACCTCTCCACTGACAGGAATCCCGGCGTTTCGGCATCCTCTCAAACCTTGCACTTGTGTGATGGTCGTTGAGCCTTCGTCAAAATTATTTCCTTCTTTGGCCGACACATATCCCCATCCACCAGCATCTGTTTGTGCACTACCGCTAAAGTTCACGGCTTTTGTCAGAACATCAACCAACTCTTTACGACGATCAATCAGGCCCTCTTCCCCAAGTACCTGAGAAAGCATCAACATCGCAAACCCATGTCCATAGGTGTAACGAGAATCTGTTTGAGGATCCCCAATCAAACCATTATCTCGCCCCTTGCTAATCAAGAAATCAGAAACTCTAGCGATTGCTTTCGCATAAGGCCCTTGAGTCGTCGTGCTACCACTTGAGATCAAGGCGGTACCTGCCAAGGCCGCTAAAGCGGTTGGATAAACCTGAGTGTTCCACTGACCGCGAGACGATTGCGTGCGACTTAACCAATCAAGCCCTTGATTGATCGATTCGTTCCAACGACTTTGCTGCGCAACTGTCGCATTGGCGCAAGTTGCCAAAATCGAATTGGTAGTCGTTAACGCTGCGGCTAGCTTGAGCCAATCTCGACGTGCTATCGCCTGACTCATGGTCTCTCCCACAAAATTTCCAAAGATGATTGCTAGTAGAACATTCTACCATCACTAGCCTTTCATGCTGAACAGCGACTTTTTCACAAGAAAAGTCATTTTACTGTGCCATCGTCGCAGGACTTGGTTGGCTACCGAATGACTCAGCAGCAGGTTCCGAATCGTTGTCCGATCCTTAAACCCACTGTACCTAATTGAATCACTTGCTTCCGTTACTTCAATTAAAAAACTCAAATGCTGGCTGTTTCTTATTGGGGAAGGGAAGGGTGACACCCTCTCTTTCGTTGACAGACAGGACAGAAAAAGGTGCTTCTCTGAGCTTGAACGATCCGTGAAATCTTACCTTGTTGGCAACGGGTGCAGGAAACGCCTTCGCGATCGTAAACGCGATGGCACTGCTGATAGCTTCCTTCACCGTTGATCGCGTTTCGGTAAGTTCCATCACTGAGGGTGCTTCCCTCATATTCAATTGCGGTGAGTAATATCTCGCGAGTAGCTTTAGAAATTCGCTGCCACTGCGGTCCCGTCACTTGATTACATAAAAGCCTAGGGTCAACGCCAGCCAGAAAAAGAATCTCTGCTGCATAAATGTTACCGATTCCTGCTACAAGCGATTGATCCAGCAAAGCAACTTTGATTGCTTTCTTCTTGTGCTTGAAGTTCTCGGCATACAAGCTCGAGGTCATCCGTAGTGCATCAGGCCCCAGTCGTCTTATCACTCGATGATTTAACACCTCTGGCTTCATCAGCCTTACGGTGCCTAGGCCGCGTCGATCCCAGAAAAGCATTTTCTTATGGGTCACCACTGTACGCCGTTGTATGCCATCCGACTGCCCCTCAATCAGGCAGGAACAAAATACGATCTCTAAACGGAGGTGGGTTTGATTGGGTGGATTTTCCAGCATCACCAAGCCCGTCATCCTAGGCTCAATGACCAAGTAATCGTCTTTTTCAAATTGAATAAGTACGCGTTTCCCCAATCGATCAACGCGTAGCACTTTCTGTCCCTCTAAAACCCTTCTCATCTCTGAAATCGGCGGAGATAGCGAAATAGGTTTCAACTGGCATTCCGACATGATGACATCGGTAACACGCAGGCCCTCGATCGACCGTATTCCTCGACACATCGTTTCAACTTCCGGCAACTCAGGCATTTCATCATTCCTTTTGAGGCGAAACGTCGCATCAGCCTTCCCAAGGCATCATTCCAATTCTCGAATAAGAAGATCAAGCCGGCCAATAACTACCATTTCCCACGGCATCGCTGGGCATATGCCCAAATGGTCAGATCCTCACGCGACCTCACTTCCATCATCCCAAAATGAAACCGGATCAACCCCCATTGATCACACAATCTTGTGCAAAGAAGATTTCCTATGAACACCGAACCAGCTTGCCTATATCCACCGAGTTCGCCCCCCGTGTGTGGTAGTTTAGACGATCGGCGATAAACTGCTCGAAATGCGTTGACCAATTAAGCCTAGAGGCCGAGAATCTGCAGTGATGGCGATTACCTATCCAGCGGTTAACGCCGCAAGGTCAACCGAGTAATCCCTCCCAGACCTCGGCACTACAGGTTGGTCTGACCTGCTAATGCAACTTCAAATGATCTTAACTAATTAACATTGTCCAATTTGTCGGTCTCAAGCCAAGAAAATCATGAGCATTGCACCGGAATCCCCAAAATCAACTAAATCCGTGCCTGATCAAAATGGCCGGTTCGGAAAATTCGGTGGTCGTTTTGTTCCCGAAACGCTTACCCAAGCGTTGGAGCAACTTTCTGATGAATACGAACGTGCAAAACAGGACAAAAGTTTTCAGCAAGAACTCTCCGATCTGCTGAAAAGCTTTGTAGGCCGACCGAGTCCGCTTTACCACGCAAAGCGACTAACCGCAGCGGCAGGTGGTGCTCAGATATGGCTAAAACGCGAAGACCTGAATCACACAGGAGCCCATAAAATCAACAACACAGTGGGGCAAGCATTGCTGACCCTCCGAATGGGAAAGACACGAGTGATCGCCGAGACGGGAGCTGGACAACACGGTGTTGCAACTGCAACGGCTTGCGCACACTTCGGACTCCCCTGTGTCGTATACATGGGTGCTGAAGATATTCGACGACAAAAACCAAACGTCTTCAGCATGAAGCTCATGGGCGCGGAAATTCGACCAGTTGAAAGCGGATCGAAAACATTGAGAGACGCAGTTAACGAAGCGATGCGAGACTGGATGGCTTCAGTTGAAGACACCCATTACATCATTGGAAGTGTGATTGGACCACATCCTTTCCCTATGATGGTTCGAGACTTTCAGTCAATTATAGGACGCGAAGCAAGAAGCCAGTGTTTAGAAATCTTTGAAAAGCTACCTGACTGCGTTGTTGCTTGCGTGGGCGGGGGTAGCAATGCTGCCGGCATGTTCTTTCCATTTGTCGATGATGATGGAGTAAGACTTGTCGGTGTAGAGGCTGGGGGACGAGGAGCATCGCCTGGTGATCATGCTTCGCCGCTTTCCTTCGGTAGGCCCGGTGTACTTCATGGCAGTTACAGTTACGTCATGCAAGATGCTGATGGACAAACCTGCGATGTACATTCCATGAGTGCTGGACTGGACTACCCAGGCGTTGGGCCGGAGCACAGCTACTGGAAGGATAGCGGCCGAGTTGATTACGTCGACTGTGGCGATGACGCAGCGATGCAAGCTTTTGACCGCCTCGCTCGCACCGAAGGCATCATTGCTGCGTTGGAGACGAGCCACGCGATTGCGAAAGCGCTGGAAATCGCGGGCACCATGTCGCCAGATCAGCATTTGCTCGTTTGTCTCTCTGGACGAGGCGATAAAGATGCCATGGAAATTGCAAGACTGCGTGGCGAAAATTGGTAATAACCAGCTGAGGTCGATTCATCTAACTCGAAAAACAACGTCCCGTTCCCTTTGACATATTCCAACAACAATCATGACGAAACTCACTTGGCTAGGGCATTCCACTTGGCTAATCGAAACAGCTGGGCATCGAGTTCTGTTGGATCCTTTTTTGACCGACAATCCTTCCGCGACGAAACTGCCGGACGACTTTAATGATTGCAGTCATGTACTGATTTCACACGGTCATTTTGATCATATTGCAGATGCCGCATCGATCACTTCATCCTCCGGTGCGACGCTTGTCGCTGTCTTTGAAATTGCCCAGTGGTTTAGTGAAAAACATCAGATCCAGAACACCATCGGCATGAACATCGGAGGTGAAGTCGAACTACCATTTGGCTCCGTGAAAATGGTCCCGGCCATTCACAGCAACAGTCTTCCTGACGGTTCTCCAGCGGGCATAGCCGCTGGATTCCTCCTTACGCTTGAGAGCCACCGCGTCTACTTCGCATGCGATACAGCATATTTCGAGGACATGGCTTACTATTCGCAGAATGCTGATGTGGCGATCTTGCCAATTGGCAACTTATTCACAATGGGAATCGATGATTCCATTCGTGCCATTCAATCGATTTCCCCAAAGAAAGTGCTTCCCACGCACTACAACACTTGGGCACCAATTGAAGTAGATGTTCATGAATGGTCTGAAAAAGTTCGAGCGGAGACCGATGCGAAGCCGGTTGTGTTACGGGTAAATGAATCGCTGGATCTATAGAATCACGGTACTGCGGAGACAATGGTTTGCCGATCACTGAGTCCGAACACAAGACAGTCGCTGTCGTGACAGGCGCTGGCTCTGGCATAGGTCGGGCAGTAGCATTGAAATTGGTTGAGCATGGATACCATGTGTATTTAACTGGTCGCCATCAGCATTCCCTCGAACAAACGGCAAGTCTAGCCGAAGCCTATTCGAATCACGTCACCGCGTTTGTTACCGATGTGACTCAGCAAGAAAGCGTTGATTCACTGTTCAAGCATATAGAAAAGAACTTCGGACGCATTGACCTTCTATTCAACAACGCTGGGGTGAGCTTACCCGCTCTGGAAGTCGACGAAGTTTCAATCAACGACTGGAACCGATTGCTCTCGGTGAATCTCACTGGAGTATTTCTATGTAGTCGTGCTGCTTTCGCTTTGATGAAAAGGCAAAAACCTGGTGGCGGACGAATCATTAATAATGGTTCTATCTCCTCAACCACTCCTCGCCCTTTATCTGCTGCCTACACAGCGACAAAACATGCGGTCACAGGCCTCACGAAATCCCTTGCACTCGATGGCAGGACTTATGGAATCACATGCGGCCAGATCGACATTGGCAATGCAGACACAGCAATTGCCAAAAGAATCAAAGAAGGGATTTTACAAAGTGACGGATCGATTCGAGCCGAACCGACTATCGACGTCGAATGTGTCGCGGAGGCTGTTCTAACCATGGCGAAGATGCCGCCAAACGCAAACGTTTTCCAAATGACGGTGATGGCAGCTCAAATGCCCTTTGTGGGGCGAGGCTGAATCTTACTTCGAACGATCAACAATTTGAAATCGAACAGTTAATCGAACCTGATCGATCTAAACCATCGGCAATTGTAAACATCGTTGATGATGCAAGCGTTTTACCAAGCTAGAGTGCCTTTCACTCGAACGATACTCACAAACGCAAGCTTCTTTTGTGCTCTGCTGTGGTTGAATTACACAGCAAGACGAGGAAGAGATAAAATCTTGGGACCATTTAACTGCAGTGGCCTTTGATCGCCAATTGACCCTAGAACTGTGAACCCATCTTGCAAGACTCTATGATGCTTCGCCACCTCTTACTGACAACAGCCTTCATCACCTTGATAGCTCCCTGTGAAGGCCAAGAATCTGAATGGAAACTTCAGGCTCTTAAGTACAACCACAATGAGTTAGTGGTGGATCTTGGAGTTGGCCTTTGGGCTTGGCCAATGCCGTTGGACTACGATTCTGACGGTGACATTGATCTATTAGTGGCCTGTCCCGACAAACCCTCTAATGGAGTCTTTTTCTTTGAGAATCCGACGCAAGACGCTTCTAACCCCAATCCAGTATTTCTCCCTGCGGTTCGTATCGGCAGCGCGGGACACAACTATCAAGTCAGCTATGTGGAGGGTCATCCGAGAATTTTAAAACCTGGCTATGAATTCCCTCGAGACATCACAACGGGTGAATTTAAGTTTTCGGAGCCGCAAAAAATATACGCGAGGTCAAATATTCACGCCAATGGTGTACGTGGAAACATGTGGCGATACGTTGACTATGAAGGTGATGGCGATCAAGACATTATCGTTGGTGTCGGTGATTGGAGCGACTACGGATGGGATCATGCGTATGATTCAAACGGCGACTGGAATAATGGGCCGCTACACGGCTTCATCTACCTCATTCGAAATCAAGGCACTGACACTAATCCTAATTATTCAGTGAATGCTGAACGACTCAAAGCTGGAGGGGCTGACCTTGATGTCTACGGCTGGCCTTCACCAAACTTCGGTGACTTTGACAATGATGGCGACCTAGATCTCATCTGTGGTGAATTCTTAGATGGGTTTACTTATTTCAAAAACGAAGGCAATCGCGAATCACCACGCTATGCAGCGGGCATAAAACTAAGTCAACAAAACGGGCTACCGTTGGTGATGGACCTGCAAATGATCACACCGACAGCCTTTGACTGGGACTCTGATGGAGATCTTGATCTGATAGTGGGGGACGAAGATGGTCGCGTTGCACTAGTTGAAAACACTGGCACTTTTGACGCAAATAAAATCCCGACCTTCAAAACACCTCACTACTTCAAGCAACAAGCGGACACGTTGAAATTCGGTGCGCTTGCCACTCCGTTTGCATACGACTGGGATCAAGATGGTGACGAAGACATTCTGTGCGGAAACACCGCCGGTCACATTGGTTGGTTTGAAAACCTTGGGACGAACCCAGAAGGTGACATCTCATGGGCGGCTCCGACTTACCTCCTCAAGAAAAACACCCGCCCCACTGAATCCAGTCGCAGCGACGAGGTCTTTCGAATCCTTGCTGGCGAAACCGGATCAATACAAGGACCATGTGAAGCAAAGTGGGGGTACACAACTTTCAGTGTTGCTGACTGGAACCATGATGGCAAAGCCGAAATCCTCTACAACTCCATTCACGCCAAACTTGGATTACTGACTCAGGATGGACTTGATGTTGTGGAGAAACCATTCGATTTCGGCGTATCTGAGCAGCCACCTCAGTGGTCTTGGTGGCGGGGAACAGGCGCTGATTCACTCACCCAATGGCGAACCACGCCATTTGCGATTGATTTTGATGGAGATCAAGAGATTGAAATCATCTCGCTCGATCAAGAAGGGTATCTGACGCTGAGAGAAAAAGACCGCCCCGGCCAACGGATTTTCTGCGATGAACTCGGCAACAATATTCAGTTGAACAAAAAGTCTTGTGGTGCATCTGGACGAATCAAGCTGACAGTTGCCGATTGGGACAACGACGGCCGACTCGATGTAATCGTCAACTCCGAGAATGCCTTATGGTATCGCAACTGCGAGACAAGGAACGGGAAACATGTTCTCAAGAAAATAGGAAACTTAGCGGTTCGCAATGTCGCGGGCCACACCTCTAGCCCAGCCGTATGCGACTTCAACCAAGATGGAAAACTCGATCTGTTGGTGGGAGCAGAGAATGGCCGCATCTACCACATTAAACATGAAGATTGTGTTCAGTACAGTGAAGAACAATTACGAGCACAAAAACCGACAAACCTTTCACCGAATAAATTTCCCGGATTCGAGAGTGAAGATTTTGTTTTCACTAAAGCAAGTTTTCCACAATGCCATGCATCATCAATCTGCGAAACCTCACGTGGGCTTGCCGTAGCTTGGTTCGGTGGCACCAAAGAAAAAGACAAGGATGTTGGTATCTGGGTTAGCTACCACGATGGCTCAGGTTGGTCCTCACCCAAAGAATGGGCAAATGGGGTACAGCATTCACAGCTACGATACCCCTGCTGGAATCCAGTTCTTTATCAACCAAAGGGTGGTAACCAGCCCTTACTTCTTTTCTTCAAGGTTGGACCAGATCCGCGAAGTTGGTGGGGCGAAATGATGCTTAGTTACGACCGCGGAAGAACATTTCGCGATCGATCTCGACTCCCAGAAAGCATTGATGGACCGGTCAGATGCAAACCGATCGAGTTGGCTGACGGCACCCTACTGGCTGGATCTTCAACTGAATACGATGGATGGAGAGTTCATTTTGAAAAGACAAAACTAGACAATGGCTTACCCTCTGGAATTTGGAGTCGCATTGGACCTATCAACACTAAAGAAGAATTTAATGCAATCCAACCAACCATTCTTCGTCTAAGGGACGGAAGATTGCAAGCTCTTTGCCGAACGCAAGAAGGCGTCATAAGCACGACTTACTCTGAAGACGATGGACAAACTTGGTCCAAAATGTCAGCTACCAATCTCCCAAACCCTAACTCCGGCATTGATGCAGTAAGCCTGCAAGATGGCAGGCAGTTGCTCATCTACAACCATCTTGGCTCAGGTAGCTCCGGCTGGGGTCGCCGCGGGCTGCTCAATCTTGCGATTTCTGAAGACGGACTTGAATGGAAAAAAGTGGCAACACTAGAACAAGAAGCGAATGCTGAATTCAGTTACCCAGCAATTATTCAAGCTGAAGATGGAAAAGTACACATTTCCTACACTTGGAAACGCCAACGAATCAAACACGTCACCGTGAATCCAAATCAGATCCAAGCCGGAGATATTCTGAGCCTTGATGATTGGGATTCGAAGGAACAATGATACCAAGAATTGAAAATATTCCTTGTCGTACGATGTATTAATCACTCTTGCTAATACATCGAGTCCTTCCTCAACTCAAAACAGGAATGGCACGCTTGATCAACACGAATTGAAATCAATGTTCAGGTGGCTGCACACCTATCAAACGATGAATGCGGCCTCTGCAAGATTCATGCTATTCTTATTTTGGTAAGAATGCGATGACGACAAAAGACATCCTGATCCGGGCATTGAATACGCACCTCAAGATGCTCAAAACAATCATCCACCCTACTCTGGTTCAGGGTTATGATCATCTTTCTCGCGAACAAAAACTTCATTGCCTTGAACTTTTACTTCAAAGCAATCAACCTTGGTATTCGGGTTGTCTTCCCAACGACCGTCTTTGATGCAGAATCGCCACGCATGCCAAGGACAAGACACGGAATCGTTTTCGAGATACCCCTCCGCGAGTGAAGCTCCCATGTGAGGACATAAGTCATCGATTGCATACCAACCATCAGTTGTTCGAAACACAGCAACCATTCTGCCGTCATAAACAACCGCTTTTCCCTGACCTAATTCAAAATCGTCGATGACTCCAACCGATTCAAAGTCTGCCACAATACAACACCTTCTTGGGGTTTTCTCGAATTCCCTTGCAAGATCAAGGGAGTTTCCACCACACTTTACCTTGCCAGCGATCCCAGCCCAACTGCCCGTAACCTGACCATTTTTTAAACGAACAAGCGACAGACAAATGATCAACCAAAAAATTCGACAAAAACTTGAATCGCAGGTTTGGCCGCATGTTCAGACGCCGGCCCAGTACGTTGGTGGAGAGCGAAATATCGTGGTAAAAGACCACCGCGGCGTCCGAGGGAAGGTATGCCTCGGATTTCCCGATGCCTACACCATTGGGATGAGCCACCACGGTCTGCAGGTTTTATATTCGCTGGTGAATCGAAAAGAGGATTGGTGTGCCGAGAGAGTCTTTGCACCTTGGCCAGATATGGAAACACAACTTCGGCGACACGGACTTCCGCTTTATAGTTTGGAGACATTCACTCCATTATCCGAATTTGATGTTGTGGGCTTGTCGCTTCAGTATGAAATCAGTTCTCCAAACGTTCTCACCATGCTAGACCTAGGGGGGATCCCCCTTGAATCTGCCGATCGAACAATGGCAGATCCCCTGGTCCTTGCCGGAGGGCCATGTTGCCAAAACCCTGAACCGATGGCAGATTTTTTTGATGTCATGATCGCAGGCGATGGCGAACCTATCCTGCTAGAAATCTGTGAACTCTGGTTGAAATTAAAACAAAACTACCAAAACGATCAGGGTGGTTTCGCAGATGGCGAAATCGGTAAGAAAGAAAGAGTAGAAGCTTTGGCGACTCTTGCTCAAACCATTGAATCGGCCTACGTCCCAAGATTTTATCAGCCGGAATACCACCAAGGGCGAATCGTCGCACTCAATCGCATGCGAGACGATATCCCCGCCACCATCGCACCCAGTGTGATTAAAGATCTTGATTCTATTCCACTGCCGACCAAACCAATTGTTCCCTATATCGAATGCGTGCATGACCGCATTGCGGTGGAAATCATGCGAGGCTGCCCACACCTCTGTCGCTTTTGCCAAAGCACCGTGATCAAACGACCACTTAGAATTCGAGAAGTGGACACGATTGTGAATGCTGCTTTGGACAGCTATCGCAACACAGGCTACAACGAAATCAGCATTCTTTCGTTATCCAGCAGTGATTATCCGCACTTTGAACCATTGGTGGAACGTCTGCACGAAGTATTCAAACCTCTCGGTGTAAACATCAGTGTGCCAAGCTTGAGAGTAAATGAGCAGTTGCGGACACTTCCGATTCTGCTAGGAAGCGACCGACGCAGAAGCATGACCCTCGCACCGGAAGTGGCTCGCGATGATATGCGAGAACAAATTCGCAAAAGAATCAAGAACAGCGATCTCATCGAAGGGTGTCGTGTTGCTTTCCGGAATGGCTTTGAGAGTATCAAGCTGTACTTTATGTGCGGACTACCCGGTGAACGCCCTGTGGATCTAGATGGTATCGTTGATCTTGCGGAAACGATCGCCAAAGTAGGTAAAGAAGAAACGGGGCGTTACGCTCGCGTTACAGCAAGTGTGTCTAATTTTGTTCCCAAAGCGCACACCCCATATCAATGGAACGGCATGCAACGCCGTGAATACTTTAAATGGGCTCACCGTTACCTGCGTGATCGACGGCAAATTCGAAGCGTTACCGTGAAATGCCACGATGTGGAAACAAGCCTTTTAGAGGGGGTGTTGAGCCGTGGTGACCGCCGCACAGGTAAAGCGATCCGCCTCGCTTGGGAACGCGGTGCCCGGATGGATGGTTGGACGGAACACCTAGATCCTCAAAGGTGGTGGAAGGCGATTGAAGATGCTGGCATCGATGTTGAAAAACAGGTTCACACGAAATACGAACTGCTCGAGAAGCTTCCCTGGGATCACATGAACGTCAAGTTTGGTCGAGGTTACCTCGAAAAAGAGCAGAGCAGGGCAACCGTCCAACTTTCAGAACTTGCAAAGGTGACGGAGTAAACGGTGGCGGATAATTCCTCGCCGACAATATTTTTACCTCTAAGAGATTGATTACGTACGCAACGTTCAATCGATCTATTTTGAATCTTCAATTTATCGCTGAACCATTTGACTCAGCGAATCGAAGTGAGCTGCTGATGCAATTGCTAGCACACTAAAAGTCAGTGATTTTAGAAGCCAACTTTTCCAGAATTTGCGTGAAGCTCTCGTGTCCCTGAGGACGATACATCATGAACTTCCGCAATTCTCGCGCTGAAAAGTCTCTTTTCGCTTACGGATTGCATCCTGGGACAAGGATCGCGGCGCACTTGACCGACGCGGAAGCAACCCATAGCCCTAAAGAGGGGCATTGGATATCGGTCGCTATCGCGCTTACATTCCTCTGGTAATGTCGACTATCTTTTTGGTAGGAGTATTATCTGTGGAGATTCTCGTCCCTAGTGGGAGCAATTCGATTATGCAAATTTATGGCCCGTTTCGGGTGTCTACCAGCCAATCTGTATCGCCAAATAACAATCGCATACAGACACCGTCCTCGGTTGATAAACCACCGAAAGCATCAACAGCTCCGGTAGATCAACTTGACCTATCCAGCAGTGCTTCGGATGTCAACCGACTGCAGACGTCTGCGGGTGTAGCCGGTGGCGGCGATATCCGAGTCGATCGTGTCGCGGAAATACGTCGGCAGATTGCAAATGGAACGTACGAGACACCCGAAAAGCTCGATGCAGCACTTGATCGAATTTTAGATCGATTCGCGTAGAGCTACTGCTTCTTTCAAAAAAAGCAATGGTGGATTCAAGCCGTCTACGGGAATACGTTTAGTTTTTACCGTAACGTGTGTTCTTCCTTCAGTCCGATCTTCGGCTAACATCGAACACTCATCATCGATAACTCTTTTTTTGATTCCACGTGTCTAATTCCTCTGAATCACTCGAACCGCTTCGCGTCTCTCTGTCTCCACAGGAGCGGTTCGAGGAATATTTACAGACTCGTGGTTTACGGCAAACCAATCAACGTAAATTCCTCATCGAGGCTGTGTTCGAAGAACATGACCACTTTGACGCCGACGAACTCATTGATCGTCTACCTCGTCGCGGTGAACAAAACTACGTTAGCTCGGCTACCGTCTACCGAACGCTGCGCGAATTTGTGGACGCTGGTTTACTAAAAAGCTTTCAGTTAGATGGTCGAACGGTTTACGAACTCGATTATGGCTACCCCCAGCACGACCATTTGTATTGCACTGCTTGCCGCAAGCTCATTGAATTCCAGAGTGATGCACTGATGTCTATACGGGATCAAGTGGCAACGGAAAAAGGTTTCCGAGTTTCCGGTCACAGGATGATTATCCAAGGCATCTGTAGCAACTGCGGAAAACAAAGGCGAAAAAAAAGAAAGCAAGACTTGGTTTAAAAATCCTTTTCATCGCTCTGCCGAAGGTTCTTACCAAAGTCGAATTCCAACGACCTCTTTTACGGTTTAGCTGCACCAGCAATTTGCTGTAAGATTGCGCTTACAACCAATTCATTTTTCTCGAAGTCGCGACTCTCGTCCTGAAATTGCAAGATGTAAGAGCGATTACCAAGAATGATCAACATCAGACGGGAAATGACGAGCAGATCGAGATAATAAAATCTGAAATCAATTGCTTGTAACACGCCAGGCCTAAGCTCCGAATCTTCGGCTAATTCCTCTGTCTCCGTTTCTCCATATTCGTCTCGAAAAGCGGTTGTCAGTTGCTCGATCAAGGATGTGATATCTTGTTCTGGATCGAATAGCTCAATGGACAGAAAACCTCCTGAAGGAAAGTCCAAAATCACCCCGACATCTTCGTCTGCCTTCTCCTCACCCTTATGCAAATCCCAATTTTCCGGATAAAGGAAATTCAAGCCCATTTCGGAAAACGTTGCTGGCATAGTCAGTTGATCCTTGTAAGAAGACTTGTTGATCCAAGGGTATCATCTCATGATTCGAACCCTAGCGATACCATTATCAAGTTTTTTGAATACCGAAACCCAAGGGTTCAAGTTATCGACGGGAAAATTAACTTTTGAACATTGACCGGACTGGAAGCGATTTATTTCTTGGCCGTTTACGGCTCGTATGGAAATCAATCTAGCATCGAAACCACGTTCGACCTCAAGATACCCAGAAGTCGTCGTCTTTGCTTTTGCGAGCCACTGCATGAAACATCGAAATATAGCTTTCGCGTTTTGCATAAGTAGCACCCTACTGTTGTCTTTGGGATGCCGAGCGATCACAAGCTTTGGAGATAGTGGCCAGACACTCACTGCGAGAAGGCTATCTGGGCAGGGATTTCAAGCCATGCACGATGGTCACTGGCAATCAGCGGAAAATTTGTTTCTAGAGGCGTTAGAACTCTCAGACGTTGATGATCGTGCCCACTGGGGACTTGCCGAGTCTTACTGGAAAAAAGGGGATCAGGATCTAGCAATCGATCAGATGGAAAGAGCCGTAGAACTTAGTGCGGGCGATCCAAAACTTGTGCAGCGTTTAGGAAGAATGTACCTCGAGGTTGGCCGCATACGTGAAGCAGAAGATCACAGCCAATGGGCACTTGAGACTGATCGCAATTCCGCGGAGGCTTGGCGATTACATGGTGACTGTCTGCGAGCAGCACAAGAACTGGATTCTGCTCTTTCTGCCTATCATCGGTCACTCTCGATTCAGCCAGATTTTTCAGAGGTTCAAATTTCTACCGCGGAAATCTATCTCTTGCAGTCCAGACATGACCGAGTACTCGCCACATTGGATCGCATTCAGGACGAGCGGGGTGCAATAGACTCGCCGGCACAAGTCGATTTACTTAGAGGGGTAGCGATGCGAGAACTTGGTCGTTTCGAGGATGCACGCCAGTGTTTTGTTCGAGCTTCAGAGAAGTCTCCTGCCGATGCAACTCCATATCTGCAACTCGCGGAACTCTCTCTACTTCAGGGGAAAAAGAAGGATGCAGCCTTGGCAGTGGAAGAAGCAAAACGCCGATCATCCATCTCATTAGAGGAAATCAACTGGCTTTCTCAATTAGATCAACAACAGTCAAGATTCGCATCACGTCCTGATAGCCACTAGGCATGCCGGCGAGCAAGCATCGCTCCGAACCCGACGAGATAAATGACCCCCATCCTAGCCAGGTACCGAAACCAAGGGGCAAAAAGATTTTTTTACTTTTCTTGCTGTCTTCCGCAAATATCTAACCTATGGTTCAAAGAGTAGGTTTTTCTAGGGGTCTCTCAATAAGTATCCCCGCGTTATCAGCCATCCGAGAACTACCATGTCGATCTCTAATTCTACTGATCTAGGGGGTTTTACCATCCCATCACTGCCTTTTGGGTCCAACAAGCTGGCGCCGGGCAGCATACCGAATCAGGCTTTCATTGAACGCAGAAAAGGGATGAAGGATGATCCGCAGCGAGTAGAGAGGCGCCAGTTTGGCGATGCACATCGCGGTCTCTCAGGAGCGGGACGAGAACTTGCTTTGGCAATCGATCGATACAAGCTTCGACACCATCGTCGTTACCTAACTTGCGATGAATTGCTTCGTGTCATGATGCAACTCGGATACACTAAATCTTAGTAGTGTCGATATAGCGAGTTTGATTTATTGTGGCCTAGAGAAAAGTCACTTCATTAACGGCTCAATTAATTGTCGACGGGTCACGATACCTTTTACCGCCCCCGATTCATCCTTGATCAGTGCGACCTCGCTTCCGACATCGTATAGGTTCAGTAGTACTCGTAGATGACGGTCATCAGCGTATGCCTCACCTACCGCCTGCCATCGAACTGCGTTTTCGTCGCGTAATAAATCCGAATAACGAAGATATCCCACGATCCGACGCTGCTGGGACACGAGAACAATGGAATGGTTGCACTTTCTTGCTTCATTTCGTGCGCGGTCCAAATCAATAGGCAACTCCACTGTTGCGATTCTCGATATCGCTACGCCGAAAGAAATCGCTCTTCGATTACCAACCTCCAGTAATCGCCGTGCAAATTCTCGCTGACCGGCCGCAAGTATTCCAGCTTCGTGTCCATCTTGTAATACTTTTTCCAACTCTCTTTTTGCCATTGTCAAGCGAACAGGAAAAGGAGTCTTACCGGTGAGATTACGCAGAAGCACCCCCAACGCCCCGAGAATGATAGAAACGGGCGCAAAGATAATTGCAAAGGTAAGTAGAAAGTAACGCGTGGATCGGACTAGACGATACGGAGCATGAAAGAAAAAAGACTTGGGAAGCAATTCACCAAAAACAAAAACCACAGGTGTCATGAGTATTGGACCGACTAATTCAGCGGGTGACTCAGCGCTAACCAGTATGCCGGAGATCGAAACAATGGCGAAACTAGTCAGATAGTTAGCAACATTGTTTCCAACCAGCGCAGTTGCCACAAAAATTGCTGGCTGGTTCAACAACCATACGAGCGCCTTAGAGGACCTCGATCCAGCTAGAGCGTCTAATACGAGTCGAGTTCTCGATACCCGATAAAGCCCTGTTTCGGTTCCGCTAAAAAATGCACTCAGCATTAAACCAGCGAGAAAAAGTACCACCGAGAAAAACATCAGGTCTCTCCCTGATCTTTTTCGCGCCTTCGAATCTCAATGATCCAACCGTCCTCGACTTCGCTAAGGACCAGTAACTGAAAGTCACCTAAAAGAGCTCGGTCACCCTCACGCGGGAAACGTCCATTCTGTCGCTGTATTAAACCACTCAAAGTGGTGACTCCCACTTCATCAACAACTAAATCCAATCTCTTGGCAACGCTTCGAATACTTGCAGAACCGAACGCTCTGAACACCCCGTCGGTCACCTCTTGCAGAGACCACGCGCACTCCGCTTCATCATCATCCCGCGTAACCATGATGAATCTCAGAATCTCGTCCTTAATTAAAACTCCTGCGAGTTCCCCAAACTCATTGACTATCACCGCGACAGAACAATTTCTCAATTGCAACTGCTCTAAGGCCTGCGAAACATAAGCTGACCATGGGACATACACGACGGGTTCTAGGTGATCCTTAAGATGATCGAACTGACTTGGCCGCAATGCTCTCACTGGAACTGCAGCTACAACCATATCACCTGATTGATTCGTTACTAGTAAATGACTGAAATGAGCAGAGTTCTGAAAATCAACGCTGCTTATCTCCTCGGTCAACCACAGTCGCGCGCGAGGTTGCATCAACTCCGTCACCCGTGTTTCTGAAATCTCAACCAATCCTCGCAGCGCTGCCCGTTCCCTTCTTATCAATGCGGCATCATCAGTACCAAGCTCTATAGCCCGCTCGATATCACCTAGGCTTATCTCTTGCTCCGGTTCAAATGAAGGCCAAATCAACCTACTTGCTAAACGATTAGTTGCCGTCACCAGTGGCAGAATGGGTCGAACAACATGAAACGCGAATGCTAAGGGAACGCCAACGAGGGTAGCGATTTTCACTGGAGAAATAACCGCCAGGCTTTTTGGCAGCATTTCACTAAAAAAGATAATTATCAAGAGGCTTACCACCGTGAATAACACAGTGATGGACGACGTCGTATCTGTGGCTGTGTCGAGCCGATCACCTACGATGGCGGCCATCGCAAAGTAGGTCATGTTGATCAGTAGATTCCAAAACAAGATAGCGGATAGCACCTGCTCAGGCTGATCGAGAAGCTGATCAGCTCGTAAGCCAGTCGATCCCGAGGCTCTAAGTTTTTTTCTTGCTGCCGGATCTAGAGAAAAAAGAGCCGCTTCACTCCCACTGAATAACGCACTTAGCAGAATCAACATGGCCATCCCAAGTAGCCATGGCCAGAAATCCATCAACTCGGTCAATTCTCGTCTCCGACCGCGCCTCGACCGCGTTCAAGCGACACATCGAATTCACTTAATGCCGGAACCATCATCGCCGCGGTAGTAAACAAATAGCCGCTGAGTAACGCCACAAAGACGTAAAGATGATCCGTTTGCAGCAGGAATTGAGTGATGGCATAGAAAGTTACTAACGGCAATCCAAATGACGCAAAAAAGATCGCAGAGCTTGGATTTCGCCAACCTAAAGACGCAAACAATGCAGCGCCGCCACCCAAAATCATCACAAGGAACGGTGCAAGCTGTAGCTGAAATGCTCCTCGAAAACTAACCATGATGGTCATGCAAATGGCAATACCAACACATAAGAAGAACACGGTTCCGATACTATTGAGGATCGCTGTACGTCCCGACACGTAATTCAAACCGCAATGGATTCCCAGCATGATCACGAAAGCAATAAGGATTAAAGCTCCCAGAATCGAATAAACCATGTTTTCGTAAGACATTACGTTCTGCAAAGCCATAGACACCATCAGCATCAACGGCAACAGAACCATCTCCTTGCCAACAAACATAACGCCTAAGAGCTTTCCAAATACAAATTCTTTTGGACTTAGATCCGTAACAAGCAATAGATCGAGGGCCAGTCCATCTCTTTCATTGGTTACCGAATTAACGGCCAATGCATTGATCAAAACCAAGCTGATAACGCCAAGACCGGCTAACGGAAGCGTGACGGATGGCAACGCTCTACCAATCCGTCCACCCGCTTCGTAAGCAACGCCGTCCGCAATCTGACTCTGCACAACTGCCGCGATTAAACAGAACAGCAACACAAAGGCAATTCGTATGATGACGATCTTGCGGCCGTAAGCCCAGGTTCGAATTTCGCGCCAAAGAACTGGATTATCCCAAACCGGTTTGGGCTCTCTGGCCCGCCAAGAAATGTGCTGATCTTCAGCATCAAGCTTTTCATCCTCCTCTGTCGGCTTAAGTCTCAACTCCCGTGAGGGATTCCAAATCCTGACTTTTATCACCCCGAGTGCTAGTATCAAACTTGATAGAAGTACAGTGCTTAAAATAAAGCAACCCAAGGAGAATGAAATTTCACGAGAAAGGCTAACCATTGGAGAGGAAGCAATAGCCAAAGCTCGAACGGGACTGATCGAAATCTGTAAATTAAGAGGAATATCACTCCATTGACTTGCAATCGATTCACCTATTCCAAGGTAAGCCAATAGCACGAGAACCGTCATTGCAATGGCTTGGAAAGTCTTTTCTCTCCATAATCCAATGACTGTTCCAACACTACCCGCCAGTAACACCGTAACGGCAGTGACCACGAAAACGCCAAACACTTGCGTCGGTGAAACTCCTCCCATCAACGGAAGAATTAAAAACAGAGGCAAGGCACCAAGCAATAGAGCAAAAGGCACGAGAAGAGTCGCGCCTAATTTTCCAACGACAATCTCAAAGCCCGACAAACGAGTTAGCAAAAGTAATAAAAGCGTTCGCCTGTCTTTTTCTTGGGCAACACTTGCCGCAGCTCCAACAGAGGCGAGGCTTGACAGCACAAGCAATTGCAACGGAGCGAGCAAAGTGAACATCCAACCTCCGAAGCGCGCCGCATCACTACTAGTGGCCAAAGACCGAGAACCGTCTAAAACCAGATAGCCAGTGCATAACAGAGTGAAAAGGGACAGGACGTAAACACTACGTGCAACAAAAGTCTTTGGCCTCTTTGGGGCAACAGTCGCTTCGCGATAGAAAATAGGGCCCAGCATATGCTTTGCTGAAAAAGTGCGGGAAAGATTGTAGTGGCTTCCTCAACAGAGGGAATATCAACAGCACTAATAGGTTACCAGAGTGAATAGAAGTAGACAGCTAGAGTTTCATTAGTTCACCGCGGTTTTCTCCACCGATCGTGAGATAATTCGCTTTTCTGATTTAACTCGGTTGAATAATCAAGAAGATGTTCACCCAAAAGTATTTGCGTACTCAACGCCGAATCAAGGAACTTCGTTTTCAGCCGCCTCCACTTCTCACTATTCACAGGAACTTTTAACGGAAGAAAAACGATCTTGCTAAGAAAATGGCACCTATCTTGATCCCAAAAATCCGAGAGAACTGAGATCGAGTTCAACCCGTTTTTTTTGATTGAAGCACAGTGAATTAGTGAACAACACCAATGTTTTGGTTCATGAATCGTATTTCTGACGTCCAACCGTCGGGTGACACCAGGCTTTTTCCAAATCCAATAACGGGCGTAAATCCACCATTATCCACGACTTCAATTACCAGACTGAAGTTTTCTTAGGTTTGCCCAACGGTCTAGAATTCAGTCGGGTTCATTTCAAAGGTGAGAACAACTGAATCCCCTGAGTTCAACGATGCTCCAGGCATGGCACGGTCAACATGCCCCACCAAACCGATCAACACCAGAACCATGAATCTTCTTTTCCGCTCAATTGCCGAAGGCAACTGTCTGCTAAATATTGATGCTTCTAATATGGAGCAGATCATCGACGCGGTGATCGACTTCCTCGTGCAAACCGGAAGACTGCCTGAAAAACAAAAACAAATGGTGGCTGATGGGCTAAAAGAGCGAGAGAAAACTGTACCAACTGTTATTGGCCATGCATGTGCCGTCCCTCACTTCTACAATGATTCAATCTCTGAACCAGCGATGGTTTTTGTCCGGTTGAAACGTGCTTCGAATATGGGCGCACCAGACGGTGTGCCAACGCGGTACATCTTTCTTTTGATTGGATCAACAGCGCAAACAGCCAATCACCTAGATACGCTTTCGTCAATTGCTCGATTAATGAGTGATAACGTCGTCCATTTTGAAATGATGTACGGCGATAGCCAACAAGACATGCTTGACGCGATAGAGCGTCATGTGAATCGGAATGTCTTAGCTGCGCCACCAAAACAAAGAGAAGTGTCCGAAGGTCTTAAAACAGAACCTAAACTCTTCGCTGGCCTGTTTTCAGATATAAAACGTCGACTTCCACACTACGCACAAGATTTCAGAGACGGCTTAAAAGCAAAAACTCTTGCTTCGATCATCTTCATGTTCTTCGCTTGCTTGGCTCCCGCGGTCACGTTCGGAGGATTAATGGGTGCTGAGACAGGCGGCCTCATTGGTGCAGAGCAAATGCTAAAGGCAACGGCCGTATGTGGAATTGCATACGCCTTATTTGCAGGCCAACCTCTCATTATCCTCGGGGGAATTGGCCCTCTGCTGATCTTTACAATTATCTTGTACCAAATCTGTATCGACATGGATCATGCTGATCAGTTCCTAGGAATCTATGGCTGGGTTGGAATCTGGACCGGTCTCTTCACGATTCTATTAGCGGTCACAAATGCAAGTAATCTGATGCGTTACTTTACTCGTTTTACAGATGAAATCTTCTCTGCATTGATGTCGCTTATTTTCATCTACAAGGCGGTTCAAGCACTGGTCATCGGGTTTCAAAATGCTGGTGACGCGACCTCCTATATTCGAGCATTACTTGCACTTATCCTAGCGATTGGAACCTTTTACATCGCTATGACACTTGCGAGTTTACGCAGCAGCAAATACCTATTCCCATGGATCAGAGAATTCCTTGCAGACTTTGGACCTTCTATCGCGTTGGTTTGCATGATCACGGTTGCTTGGTGGTTGGGTGACGAATCGACATTAAAGACACTGGAACTGGGACAAATAACGGAAGCAAGCAAAACCAACACCTGGATTGTTGATTTGGGTTCCGTGCCAATCTGGATCCGCTTTTCATCAATTATTCCAGCAACACTTGCGACCGTTCTTATTTTTCTTTCTCAGAATATCACTGCAAGACTAGTAAATAGCCCGGAAAATCGCCTTGAGAAAGGTGAGTCATATCATCTCGACCTTTTGGTAATTGGTTTGCTTGTGGGAATGTGCTCCCTGTTCGGCTGGCCATGGATGGTGGCAGCGACAGTGAGATCACTTGCCCATGTGCGTTCACTCGCTTGGTCCGAAGAAATGGTTGACCGAAATGGTCAACACAGTGAGATAATGCACGTTGCAGAGAACCGAATATCACCTCTCGTGATTCACTTGCTCCTTGGAGCGACCTTGCTTGTTCTTCCCCTACTGCAATACGTCCCAATGGCTGCACTTTACGGCATTTTTCTTTACATGGGATTCGTCTCATTGAAAGGCGTGCAATTCATTGAGCGACTCAGCTTCTGGTTGATGGACTCATCTCTTTACCCGATCAATCACTACACTCGACGAGTACCCACCCGCACGATCCACCTCTTTACTCTTTGTCAGCTAGTCTGTTTGATTTTGCTTTGCATCATCAACGTCAATCCATACAAGCCGATCCAAATCCTGTTCCCAATTTTCATTGCTCTTTTGGTACCAGTACGCTTTTTACTCGGACGATTTTTCGAAGCTGACCATCTGGCTTTCTTAGACGCTGACGAAGCTCCTGAGGACGAAGGCTTACATTGGGTTTAGGTGCTTATTATCCCGGAGCAAAACTAACTCAAAGAAGCCAAGACCGATCTTGGCCTAGGCGGCCATACGCCATGATCACAGGCCTGAGAACGTTTTAAGTTGAATCGGCGACTCTGAAGTGGCAGTAAACCATTATCAGGGCTTAAGTCCAAAAGCACTCCGATTTCCGATTGAAGTTACGGTGAACTACAAGCTCTAACGCCTCAAACTTTCGTTCAATTCATGGCTCAATTCAACTATCACCTCGTCAATCATTGTCGTGGAGTGGTAATCGAGACTCTCTTGGGAAGTCGCTGAGTCAGTAGAAACCGCTCCATCTGTCCGATCAAACTCGGATAAAACGCCAGCAAAATCTACGGCCGCGTAAACCCGAAAATCTGAAGTCATCTCGTCTTGGAGCGTTAAATCGGCGAATTCAATGCTGCTGGAATCATTGGGTAGGGATTGATTCCACAAGGCAGGCAACCACTCTCCAGCAGCGCGAATTGATTGTCTAGCCAGTTCGTTGATCACTTGAATCGCATCCAATCCGGACACTCTATCGTCGCCAGAGACATCCCAGTAATTTCCGCCAAAGTCCGCGTCATTCTCGATCGGTGGCAACTGAAAATCTTCTCGACTCGCAAGCTCATTGATTATCTTTAGCGCGTCAACCGCAGAAACACCGTTATCACTAGCATCCACGTTGTAATGATCAACCGGGTTTCTCCAAGGTCTTCCTGGCTGGACAAGCAGCTGCACCTCTCCCAATTGAATTACGTGAACAAAACTAGACTCATGCATCGCCGGAAGCTGCAAAACCGCTTTACTTCCAAAAGTAATCTGCTGATTTTGCGACAGCTTTAGATAGATAGTCTCTCCATTCATGGCAAGATCCGGCAGGCCGAGTGAATCAATGTGCACCGGACCACCATCTAGGTGATAGCTTTCAAATGAAGTCACTCGGCCAGCCAATAAATCGCCGAAATTGTATGAATTTTCAATCTGTAGAGACAATTCATCGCGATCTGCGCCACCATCAATTGCATTGAAGTTTTCCCCGAAAACAATTGCAATGTCATTTCCACCACGCAATGAAACTTCTATGGGACCCGTTTGCACTTCCGATTTTAAGATTTCTATCGATTGATTTAAATCATTTGCAACGACGTTGAGGCCAGTAGCTAAATCTTGTCGCTGGATCATTCTCTGGCTTTCAATATCAAACAACGATATCGATGTTGAATCCGTCATTATCCGCAATTGACTTGGATCCTGATTCCTTACCCTCAGTGATACATTGACTGATTCAACTGAGGAATAGAGAGGTGTTGTGCCTTGTTGGTCCACGGTAAACGAAACTGAATAATCTTCATCTCCCTCAACCAGCAACTCGGGGATCGCAGAAAACATTACGACCTGTTCGACATCCCAGTTATCCGAAGTAAAGACAAGCTTATCAACACTCGAAATAACGTCTATCGATGCTAAACCAAGTAGCACATCGATCTGAACATCACCCAAAGGCTGCGAAGCTAGTGAAACAAATACAGACTCCCCATCAGTCAACTCCCCTAACAAAATTGGGTTTGTCAATTGCCTGACATTCAACTGGGCAACCTCATCGTCCGCTATAGGCACCTCAACGGAGGATTCCAAATAGCCATCTGCCTGTACACCTAAATTTACGATGCGATCGCCTTCGAGGACTCGATTCTGACCTACGGTTAATTCAAAAAGGCCAGATGTTTGACCCACCGCTAAACGCAATAAATCGGTTGCTAAAAACTGTTGACTTACATCGACAAGCTGGAACTCTAGTTCATTCAGAGGTACTGCATCATTTCGGTGCACGACAACATCAATGGTATCACCCTCGACATACTCAATTTGTTCACTCCAAATCGAAAGACTTAGTTGCGGAATGTCATCATCTTCTACAGTCAAATCCAAATTCCCAGACAGGTACCCATCTGCAACGGCTGAGATCACCGCTAACTTTTCTCCGTCCACTACAAAATCGTCGACTGCATGCACCGGAAATTCATAGTTAGCTACGCCAGCAGGAATGATTATCTGGCGACTTACTTGTGCTTCACTCGAATCTGAACTCGCCAACGACACCACCAACTCATTCATCAAGTCATCATTCTCTCGAGTCACTGTCACGACTGCAGGAAGGTAATTTGATTCCCGTAACACGAGGCGATCAACAGCAAAATATGCGGGAGTATTCATTCCAAAGGCTCCGACATCCGAAGATTCCAATTCGAACCTTAAACTTTTGGCCCCGACCAAACTAGAAAGATCGACTTGAACCCAACGATCGACAATGTAATCGTCTGCCGTGTTTTGGTAACGAAAATCCGCTAGAGGAAAGACGACGTCCCCAACGTCTTCACCCGCCGCATTTACGCCTTTAATCTTCAACAAGAAGTAATCGGGATCACTACCAGATACACCTCCAAATTTCTTCGAAAACGCATCACCCTCTAACATCGATCGATAGGCGTAGGTAGTGTTAGTAACCATGATCGAGTCGAAAATAGAAGTCGAATGATTATCAGACAAGACAATCTCTGGCACCAAATATCCTGGGTACGCATTCGCAATTGCATAGGTTTTGGAATCTTCGGCACCGGCACCGACGATTGAACTAAATTGATTTTCATACCCCGGCGTTTGTGAATCGTTGGTATTGGAGATCGCCCAACCAAACCAAGTGGAAAACGTGGGATCATATGAGTTATTGAGTTCGACTTGGGACGCTGAAAACCATCCGGACTCTTTTCTACCATCAAGAAAGGAATTTGGTGGAAGCTGTGTTCCTAAGTCCTCGAAGGAAACTGCGATTCTTCCATCTTGCTCAGCCAATCGACGGTTTTCGATGCTTAGCACTAACTCTTTTTCATCATCCTCTACCGAGAGCACGGTGGCACCCGAAACGAAACCATCTGCTGATCCGAAAATGGTTATATCCCGATCTCCGTCTCTTACCTGATTGTTGATGACTTCAATGGAAGTGGTCGTGATTTTCGAACCACTGGGAATCAGCACCGATTCAGAAGCCTGCACTTGCCCCGAAGGATTTGCAGTCACGCCCACCGACAAAGCATTTTCGACGTTCTCAACATTACGATGAACCAGCATTTGCACAGGCCCCCCAGACTCACCCACAACATTACCTGCTAGAGACAAGGTGATCTCAGCAACATCAATATCAGTGACCGTCAAAGACAGGTCCGCTGGTAAGAAACCGTTCGATGTTGCCTGCATCGCAACCGGGCGATCGCCATCTACCCAATCATCGTGCAAAACCGACAGAGGAACAGATATCTCCCTGAAACCTGCCGGAATGGTAATCGACCCTACATTTGCAATCTCCGTCGTATCACTACTACTGATGACTATCGGCAAATCACTTGAAACATCAAAGGTATTGCGATGAATTGAAATTTGCGGCTGCGGGATTTGAGCGACTGAGGCAACTTGATCGATTGCGAAGTAATATGGCGTGTTCATGCCAAAGTCACCGACGTCGCTCGATGACAAGGAAAATTGCAATTCAACAGCCTCAGAAATACTATGCAGCGGCACGCTGACCCAAGAATCGACCACATAGTCCAACTGATTATCCTCGAAACGATAATCAGCCAAATAAAAGTCCACAGTCCCAATCGATTGTTGCTGCTGATCAAACCCTTCGATGGTCAGCATAAACCAATCGGGATCAGACCCTGTTTCGCCACCAAACTTCTTGGCAAATGCATCACCCTCAAGCATTGAGCGTGCAGCATAAGTGGTGTTGGCTACTGAAATTGAATGAAAGGGTAAAGAATTGTTAGGGTCTCGTTGAATAATTGGCAGGGACGGATAACCATAAACAGATGCAACGGCATATGTATCAGATCCGATGTCACCTTGACCGACGAATGAACTGTACTGATTTAGATAACCGGGCGTTGTCGTATCTGTCGTTTTAGAAATGGCCCAACCGGACCAACTGCCAAATTGGGTGTCATAATGATTATTGAAAAATAACCCCTTTGACTCGAAACCTCCTCGCTGATCTGACCCGTTAAGATAACTCTCTTCTTGCAAAGTTCGACCGATCACTTCAAAGCCAACGGTGGGTAACGATTGTGATTCTGAATAGGTGTCGAGATCAGATGTCATCGTCAAAGCTGGCCCATCATTGTCCTCCCAATTCAAGGTGATTGTCGCGGCAACGTATCCGTCAGCGCTCGCATTAACATCAACGCTTACGTTGGGTTGATCAAACGAATCCTCTGGTGAATTAACAGTGAATTCCAACGCAGACTCCCCAGCGGGTATCACCACCACAGCAGGCAAGTCAACTAGGGACTCATTATTTGTTGACAAGGCAACTTGCAACGAATTTGTTAAATCTAAATCATTCCGAGTCACCAGTACGGTTGCACTTCCGCCCTCAGAAAGGTTGGACACCGCAGAGCTTAGCTGAAGAGTGCGCGAATCATTCTCCAATACCTCGATATTCTGCGTGTCAGAAATAAAACCGGCGGCGGATGCCGAGACCAAGACAAACTGATCGCCCTGAAAAAAATCATCATCTAAAACTTCGATACCAAAATCAGTGAAACTGGCGTCAACCGGGATAGTGATAGATTGTGGAACCGCAAGTCTTGAGGAAGGTTCCGAGACGATAGCGACATTGGTCGCCAAGGTGTCATCCGAATAAAATCTAGAAACTCTTGCTGCTGCTAATGATGAAACAACGCCCTCTGTCACTGTAATCGGATCAACATCCAAATAGAGAGTTGGTTCAGTCAGTTGAATTTGATCGACGGCAAAATAAGCAGGAGTATTCATTCCGAAGTCCCCAACATCAGAGGACTGAAGTGTGAACTCTAGTGATGCCGCCTGCGATAAGCTGGACAGATCAATATAGCGCCAATCGTCCAAGATGTAATCGCGTTGGTTATCGGCGAATCGATAGTCTGCCAGATAGACATCGATCGCCCCAATTTCAATATCCAAGCCATTCTTTCCCGTGATCGTCAGAAGAAAGAAGTCCTCGTCTTCGCCGGTAGCTCCGCCGAACTTCTTAGCAAATGAATCACCGTTCCGCATCGACAGAGCTGCGTAAGTAGTGTTCGTGATTAACAAGGAGCCAAATTGACGAGTATCTCCTTCAATCTTTCGCACCGTTGGAGGCGAAAAGCTTCCAACTTGATCGACGTATGCGATACCGAAAGTCGCTGAGCCCGCCGCACCTATTCCGGGACTCACTCCAAATTGATTTTCATAGCCACTGGTTACATTGTCCGTCTTATTTGAATAGGCCCACTGAGCCCACGAGGTATAACCGTAGTCGAAAAAATCAGAGTGAGTATTGTTAAACTCGAGACCTCCGCTTTGAAACCACCCCTGCGTAATCCACTCCCCATACTCACCCTCTGATTGCTCGCCTCCCACGATAGGTCCAAAAAAAGCAGAACTTGGCAGGAGCGCCTGCCCCACATCCTCGAAATCTACAGAGGTTTCACCTTTGTCTAAGAAGTGCATAACCGCTACGCCATCTAGATCAAACCCAGCACTTTCGATCGTTGGATATGGGTCATAAATCGGATCTCCTTGTGAATCGAGCTCAGAACCATCTCCGACAACGTCCAAGATTCGCACATGTGTGATTCGATCGACATTTAAAGCTGCATCGATGCCTCGAAGACTCGATAAATCAAATGGCGTCCCATAACCTACGCGATACTTTCCTGCCAAACCATCGACATTGGTTGCATCGATCCCGCCAAAAGCGGCCACAGGATTTGCCGTCAGCGAGTCCGATTCGAAAGCAAAAAAGTTCAAACCATCCGAGGAAACTTCAACTTTGCCCAGCTCAAGAAATGTATCGCTGACACCGTTTTCAAAGACAGCAAAATCAAAACCAAGACCATCGCGAATAGGGAATAAAAAGCCAACAGTAATTTCACCGCCGCGTCCCAGCGTCACCGTCGTGCTGACACTAGGATCAGCTGGCCCTATCGCCTGCGATATGTCTTGAAACGTTGCATTGACATCGGAGCCTGGCAGGTATTCAACAACTTCACTGGCCCAACCCTGAATTCTAGGATCTAGATAATGAATCGCCGTTGACCCCTCTAATCCAGCTGCTGGCGAGTAGGGTCCCGCTAGTACTCGTCGCGTCTCTAAACACTCTACTAACAAAGATCGGCGGAAATTTTTTTTTGTGTATCTTTTACGACGGGTCATGTTCAGCCACCAATTGCTTAATCTAGGTCTTTACCGGTTTCCGCGCCATTGCGAGTACAGATGGCAGCTAAAATCTCTAGGTCGATATTTTCATTTAGAAATCTGGCCGATCCGTCAGCGAATAGCCCGTTCGCCCCTTGGGGATGCATGCTACGGATGTCATTCTCGAAGCGGGGTGCACGATTAATTGAAAACGCTTGATCAAAAAGATTCCAAGCGTTGATCCATTGACCATCTGGAAAGTCGGCGTCTTCTGAAATCATCAGTGTTCGAGTCGTGCCATCCGTGATGTCACGGAATCGAATCGCACGCTCATGAATCATCACTCCCCGTGGTGGATAATTACGACTGACAATTCTTTCGCCGTAGATGCCACCGTAATCCGTTGCCCCGCGTCCGCGATGTCGAGGTGATTGCCGGTTCGTGCTGGGACAAAGGAAGGTCTCGATCACATCCGACGCAGCATCCTGATTGATCGCATGATCGAATGGATAATCAAAACGAATTTTCTCGTAAGTTGCATTCTCTTCGATAAACGGCAAAACGAACGCCGACCATGCAAATTGCTTGCCACGCCGCCACTGCGGACGTACCTCTAATCCACCTGGCGGAAATGCTCGGAACGCCGCATGATAGTTCTGCAATCCGATGCCAATCTGATGCAAATTATTTTGACATTGCATTCGCCGAGCGGTCTCGCGCACCGCTTGGACAGCAGGTAACAGCAAGCCAATTAACAAACCGACGATTGCCAAAACAACCAGTAATTCAACCAGCGTAAACCCACAACGAGTTCGAAGCGAGCGAGCTTGAAAACCGCAGCGAACTGCAAGTTGTACGAATCGATTCAAACGCGACATGCCTGTCCTGCGCGCACGCGTGAACAAAATGGATCGATCGACAGATTTAGCTTTCACTGATACAGCCTTACCGCCATCAAAGACGAGGGTGCGAGACCTACAACGGATCATGGATCTGCTGGTCACGATCTTTTCGTACTAAGCCGTTGCGAAAGTAATTCCGCGCGTTGCCATCATGACAACTCGACTCATGACACGGACCTTTCCCTGGAAGGTCACATCGTGTCGCTTGCGATGGTAGGTCTTCTGACTTCCAACGTACCCCTATCTTGCCTTCTCATCGCGAGCAAAGAGATTGAAACCTTTGATGACGCAATAATGGCGTAGAAAAGATGGAGATCGAGACGAATCCTCGAGTTGGTCACAGCGGCCGGGCCGTCCCGGACTTTAACCGGTGTTCCCTGTTTTCAGAGACGCAGAATACGCTCTGATCACCTCGCAGCACTTAGTGAGGAATCTATCGGTGGGGTAACGCAATGTCAAATGAGAGCAACAGGATTTTCTGTGAGTGCAAATCCAAAAAGGGCGGGATTTA
>JADHOA010000125.1 GCA_016779185.1 Rubripirellula sp. | reverse complement strand
GTCCTTCTCTAGTTCACCCACTCTTTGCTCGAGTCGTTGAGAGGCAATGTCGATGTCTGCAGATTTTTGCGAGGGAAGTCGTGTGAAAACGTACAGTTTGATTTTGGGTTCGGTTCCACTAGGTCTTACCGCAACATAGTTTCCTTCGTCTTCGAGATCTAAGATAACGAGGTTGCCCTTGGGGCCAGCGAGTGTGGACTTGACGTTGCTAGAGGTTTGCGTTGTTTCACCAGCTTGATAGTCTCGTATCTGTTTGACTCGCAATCCTGCCAAGCTTTCGGGTGGGTTGTCTCGGAAAGCCTTCATTAATCGTTTAATGGCGGCCATCCCCTCGCTTCCTTCCATTACCAGGTTGATCAACTCCTCGCGGTGGTAACCATGTTTGCGATAAAGATCACACAGGTATTCATGAAGCGATCGGCCCTCTGACTTCAATGCAGCAACCAGTTCACTCATTAGCATGGATGCGACTGCTCCGTCTTTATCGCGGCAGTACTGACCGATCAGATAACCATGGGATTCCTCGGTGCCAAAAACAAAAAGTTCCGGCCCTTTTTGATCCATGACTTGGGCGATGTACTTGAATCCAACGAGAAGATCCCCTTCGCAACGCACTCCGTAGTGTTCGGCGATGCGCCGTGTAAGCTCCGAAGTGACAAGTGTTTTCACGACATAATGATCTGGGCTCAATGTGCCTTCAATCGCTCGGCGGCTGAGAACATACTCCGTGAGCATTGCACCGATTTCATTCCCCGTAAAGGTGCGCCACGGTCCGCTGGTGTCAGGACTGATGGGTGCGGCGCAGCCAATACGATCGCAATCAGGATCGGTAGCCAGAATCAAGTCAAAACCTGAAGCTCTCGCATGCTCGATAGGGGCATCGAAAACCGCCTTGTTTTCTGGATTCGAAACGTGACCGGGGACATTCGGAAAGTCACCGCTTGGTTCGCGGTGTGGTTCATAAATCTGAACCGCTTCAAAACCATCGCGTTGTAACAAGGGCACCACCGCGGCTGAGCCGACGCCGTGTAGAGGTGTGTAGAGGATCTTGGCATCTCGGGGACCCTCAAAGGAACAGGCAGATGCTGCATCGAGGTAGGCGGCGTCAACCTCGTCCGTAACAATCTCAATTTGATTATTTGCCAACGCTTCGGCAAATGGAATCGAAACGATTTCCTGACAAGTCATTACGCGATCGATAATTGCTTGATCATGCGGAGGCAAAACTTGTGCGCCACTTGACCAATAGACTTTCACTGCGTTGTCACTTGGTGGGTTATGGCTGGCGGTAACCATGATTCCACAGTCGCAGTTTTTATATCGAACAGCAAATGAAAGTTGTGGCGTTGCTCGATAATCATCAAGCAAATAGACCTTGAATCCCGCTGCCACCATGATGCCCGCACAAAGTTCCGTAAAGTGACGCGAGCGATGTCGGGTATCGTAAGCAATCGCGCAGGAAAGTCCTTCGGTTCTCCCTGTGAACTCGCGCACGTAATTTGCAAGACCTTGGGCGCTTTCGCCGATGGTGCGATCATTAATGGCGTTGGAGCCGATCGGGTACATGCGACCGCGACGTCCTCCGGTTCCAAAAGGAATGATCGTCCAAAATGCATCATCAAGAGCCTGCCATTTCTCTTGTTGGATGTGTTGCAGTAATTCCGTTTGGTAATCTTGGTATCGCGATTGTGTGAGCCATGCGCGGATGTTTTCCGTTGCGGTCTCGCTGATTCTTCCATCGCAGGTAGCTTGATCAACAGCGGTCAATGCGGCTTGAATGTTTTCGGTTGCGCTCATGGTTTTTCGACTCGGGGTGAGGCGGGTTTAGTGGTTCGGAAATGAATGCCGAAACTTTGGCTCAATCAGCCGCGCAGGGGCGATGACTTCGAGTTTGTGATTGTGTTCCATCAGGCGGCTTGGGGGCAAGGCTTGATTCGCGAAGCGGCGAGTTGAAATCGTGCTTACTTTGTCCTAACGGGATTTCCAACGGATGGGCTCAACGGTGGATTGACTTGGTGTTCTTGGGGACTCACTGGTTCGGATGATTCCGGTTCGGATGATTACTGGGTCATGCAATCATCAATTTAGGTTTGCGGCATAAATGCGACGTGGCCGTTTGCAAGGCACTCCGGCTTGGCTGAAAGCATTAGCCACCAGCGCCATGAGGAACCCGGGTTAATCGTTAGGGACGTTCTTTTCGGCATGATTGATACCGATCACGCAGTCTGTTGTGGGTTGATAAGGGCTTCTTTGACTTTGAACCGTGGTTGCTAGTTTACGATCCTTGAGTGCGTTGTCGGCGTAAGCTTGCCGTGATTGCCGATTGCTAATCGTGCTGCCACTTTGTCATTGATCGATAACGTCACGTTGTGAGTGGACGGAGTATAAAACCTCTGTTGGGTGTCGGCTTGTTGAAGTCGGCAGGGTGAGCAGTTCGGAATCGATGGGGCCAAAGAATCGATGAGTGGTTTGATTATCAGTGTTAGCGGTTTGCGGGGAATTGTTGGGCAGGATCTGACACCGGACATCGCCGCGCGCTTTGTTTCAGCCTACGCGTTACAGTTGCCACCCGGGCCCATCCTTGTCGGACGGGATGGCCGAGAAAGCGGGCCAATGCTGAGTCGGGCGATCATTGCAGCGTTGATGGCTTGCGGAAGGCAATGCGTTGACGTCGATGTGATTTCAACACCAACCCTCGGCGTTTTGGTGCGAGAACGCGGCGCGGTGGGAGCCGTTCAGATTTCGGCTAGCCATAATCCTCCACCCTATAACGGGATCAAATTGTTTGGTGCCACGGGACGTGTGCTCGATGCGACCACTGGCGCAAAGGTACGTGACGCGTTCATGGCTAATGAAACGTCATGGGTGCCGTTTGATCAGATTGGTCACGTCTGCGTTGACGAGGATGCTCACTCGGCCCATTTGCGAGAGGTCTTGGCAACTGTGAATGTTGCACGGATCCAGCAAAATCGTTATCGCGTTTTGCTTGATAGTAACCACGGTGCAGGTGGTGTCCTGGGGGCAAGGCTACTGAAGGAGCTAGGCTGTGAAGTCGTCCACCTCGGAGCCGATCCGACGGGGAAATTTGCACACGTTCCAGAGCCTACTGCGGTGAATCTTGTCGACGTTGCAAAGCAAGTGAGAGACACGAATTGTTGCGTTGGATTCTGCCAAGATCCTGATGCGGATCGTCTAGCACTGGTCGATGGTGATGGACGCTACATCGGAGAGGAATATACCCTGGCGCTGTGTGTTCAGCGAGCACTTGCGGATCCCGGAACCCGCGGCACGATCGTGATCAATGGCGCCACCAGCGGGATGAGTGAGCGACTTGCGGCAAAAGCCGGAGTTCAATCACTTCGTAGTGCGGTGGGGGAAGCGAATGTGGCCGATATGATGATCGCTAACCAGGCAAGTTATGGGGGCGAGGGGAATGGCGGGCCGATCGATCCTCGCGTGGGCTATGTGCGTGATTCCTTTGTTGCCATGGCACAAGTTCTGGATTTGATGGCTGCGACGCAGCAAAGCCTCGCTGAGCTCGCTGATGCGTTACCCAAGTTGCACATTCATAAAGCCGTCGTCAGTCTCGATACACAGCTGCTCCCACAACTCTTCGAGAAACTCACGCAACGATTCTCAGATGCCGAAGCTCAGACCGGTGACGGACTTCGCCTCGCTTGGAATGATCGTTGGCTTTTGGTGCGTGGCAGTAATACCGAGCCAATCGTTCGGTTGATTTCCGAGGCGGATGATCAGCCGACAGCAGAAAAATTATGCGACGAGGCTTCCAGCCTTATCCGTGAGCTTTTAGCGAAGTAACGTCGCCTTTTTTTTGTGCGATTCACTCGCGATTCACGCTCTGGTTTTTGCTGCAACAAGTCAATCTTTTACGAATTCATCTACGATCCACGGTTTTACTAGAGGCCACACAAAGTAGGGTTCAAGTGACTCGGATCGGTTGCAGGGGTACGATGAGAGAAGATGCGATGAGAGAAGACATGGGGTCTTTATGTATTGGCTAACCACCCCAAGCGACTTTGGTTGCTTCTTTCATCCTGCACGTTCGAATGCGTGAGTTCGTAAGCTAGTTCGACGTTTTATCAGAAAACGTTTGCCACTCATTTGATTCTAAGGCACGATCAAAGAAGGCTACCTCATCGATGCTGCCTTGCCAGTTGTCTTGTGAATCGCTACGCCCGCCAATGAAGTAGCTGGTGACTGATTTGGCCGGCGGAGAATCCATGGTCGCATCAATCTCTGGATTTGACTGGCCGTCAAGGTAAATGCGTATCCGATTGCTTTCTCGAACCACAAGTATCTGATGCCACCGCCAGCGATTGAGCGTGGATGTGCCGACCAGTGGCTCGTCATTCCCAATTTGGAAAACGAGGTGACCGGGATCGGTATCGCTTCCGCCCACTCCAAGATGCTCACCAAAATCGCTCGTTGCATGTGCGTGGTCGCGAGAGAAAAGCCAGCCACTTGTTCCCCTTGCGTCGTTGGGCATACCATTCCAGACGTTTAGCAAAATACTGTAGGAATCACCGAGGGTGTTGATGGCTGTTCGAACCCTTCCACCAGCTAGGTGAATACAGCGATTGATTTGGTGGGGCTGAGTGAATCCCTTGTTCTGTGGACCTTCGAGAAAAAAGCAGACGTCACCTTCGTAGGTTCCGTGATGTTGATGAGGGGAGACGTCGATCGCGACAGGTGCTTCGGATTCTGAGAATCGCCAGTACGCAAGCGGCCTCTGCTTCAGTATGGCCGAGGCAGTCGTTCCGAAGCTTTCTCGGTAGGGACGGCGAGGAGCGTCGCAAACCTTTTCGAGTAGCCCGAGATTGGTGGAGACGATTCTTGGTTCTGCGGTCACCTCTAGCCCAGCGGATCTTGCAGCCCATGTGTTGTAACCACCGAGACGATGTTGTTCCGGTGGTGGAATGTAGCCGTCGGCGCCGTTGGCAAGTTCGATGACCATCGTGTGTTGCGCAGGACTTTGGTGTTTGATTTTCAGACCGGTCAGTGCGTAGGTTTCATTGGGCGTGGTTGCGATGGCAAACCGCCCGATTCTTATTGCCTGCACTAAAATTTCTGTATCTTTTAATTCGTTAAGCAGCAATTGCTCTCTAGCGTAGACCTCGCGAGTGTCCTTGGGGGTATTGTTTTCAATCTTCTCGACGATCGCCTGTGACCATTCAAGCCTTTGTAGGTCAGGGGTTCGGTAATCCATTGGTAGTTCGGCTTGAGCCATCTTGAGATCTTTGGCAGTTTCGAACTCAATCGAGTCGTATAGCTTAGTCGCAACAGCGAGAAGCCCCTGTGTGTAGCTCTCGATCGTGCTGTTGTCCTCGCCGTTCCACGTCATGTAGTCTCGTCTCCAGATGTCACCACTGCATCCATGAGACATGATGCCGACAAAATTGGTTTCTTGGTGATTTTTTGTGACATGTTGCTGAAGTCCATCGCAGAATAGCCCAAAGTAATCGGCACTAATGGGTTGATCGCTGAAATAGTGCATCGAGAAGTTGGCGAGGGCAGCGATTGGTTTGCCATCGATGGATTCGAAAGCGAGGATCGAAAGTTCCGGATCCTCGGGGCCAGAGGGGCCGGTGACCGAATCAAGATCTTTCGCCGCATGCATGTTGGCTCGAACCGTTGGATTTCCAAAAGGGTCATCCTCGACTCGGTCGGGTCGGCGAACCCATCGCCGGAGCGCGGTAAACGACTCCGCATCGGTTGACCCCCAGCCTACCTTGGCCGGTTGTAAACGGCTGTATGCCTGAGTGATTGCGTCGGCGATCCGTTCACGAACGAAAGGTACGTAGTTCGGATCTGGTTCGGTGCCAAGTGCGCCGAACGAGGAGGGTGCTGAATGGGTGTGGGTTGCCGAGACAAGGATGTTTTCCGGCTTGATTCCTGTCCTTGCAGAGGCCCGCTGCTTTGCATCATCGAGCAGAATTCGAGGCAGCATACAACTGTCAACGACGACGATGGCGATTGACTCTTTTCCATCACTGACTGCGATCGCTCTGGCGTTGATGGTTGTTTTGATTTGGTTCGCATCGCGAGAGAGCATTCCGCCATTGACGAGAACCGGCAACTGGGTTGGCGTAATATCAACAATCGCTGCTCCTGCATTGATTGCCCCGATCGCTTCTTGAGGCGAAACCAGCAGTTGGGTAATCAGGAATCCACAAAGGGACAGTAGCAATCGCGAGCCGCATGCCGTGCATTTTTGCATCGTGTTCGATTCCGAATGGAGGGATTCAAGAAATCACAGGTTGATCGTGATTCGCTGCCTTGGGGCGTTCGAAGACGCCTGATTCTAACCGTTTCGCAGTAGCAAGTTTTGCAGAACGCGGGCGAATCTCGGTGGAATTGACTCTCGCCGTGGGGGTATTGTTCGGCGGAGAAGACTTTTGGGGAACGGTTCGATGCCCAAACCCCAATCGGCGCTGTGTGAGTTAGCAACTACAATCCGCCGCCCCGGATTCAAAGAAGCATCCGGTTTCACACATGTCGGTTTTGACAGCCTGTTTTCGGCGTCACCAAGAACTTGCGTTCAGGAATCGCTTGGTTCAATTGCAGGCGGTTATTGTTGGCTTTGCGTAGCGAATCAGGCACTGTTGTGGTCGCGTTTGATCCGGTATGGTTTGTCCCTGCCGCTATTTTTCAACTTATTGGTTTCGCTATTATGTCATCGCGTCGACGCGCCCGAGAAATCGTCCTACAGATGCTATACGAGGCGGACGTCAATGGTACAAGAGATACCGAGGCGATGCATCGATTCATTCGGTCGCGAATGCAAGGTCATCGCGCGTTGACTGATTTTGGCATTCAGTTACTTGAAGGGACTTTGAGTGCTCGCGATGAGGTGGATCAATACCTCGGTAAACTCGCAATTGGTTGGTCTTTATCGAGAATGGCAGTCGTCGATCGCAACATCATGCGTCTGGCCGCATACGAGATGCTGCACAAGGTCACGCCAGGTCGCGTTGCCATTAATGAGGCGGTTTTGCTGGCCAAGCGATATGGCGAGGCAAACAGCCCAAAGTTTGTTAACGGTATCTTGGATCGGCTGATGAAACAGATTGAGGCAAGTAAGTCGGCCGAGTGAAGGACCTGCTACTTTTGGCAACGTCGTGATCTATCTTTACCGGGCGATCGACATCACCACTGGGTGATGATTGATTTCTTGTTTTTTCGCCACGGCAGAAGTTGCCGACGCTGCACTTGGTCCCGCCAAGACACGATCTTCAGGATAATTCAGCGGGGCCGGACATGCAAAACGCTCGGACATATGACTGGCCATGGCAACACATAGTGCCCTGACAACACAACTGGCCCTGACAACACAACTGGCCCTGACAACACAACTGGCCCTGACAACACAACTGGCCCGGGTGATACAGAGTGCCCGGGCAAAGAAACGGGTTTCCGCGTTGCCGAGAGTCTGGCTACTCGTTGTGAATTTTTCCAGATTGGTGACGGAACTTTAAAAGTTGGAGAGGCAATCGAGGAGTCGATCGACTTCTTCGTGGGTGTTGTAGTGGCAAAGGCCGACTCGCACCATTCCCTCCGGTTCGACGCCCAGTTTCTCGGTCAGGGGAAGGGCGTAGTAGTTTCCGTGCCAAACAAAGATTCCAGCGTCGGCGAGCCTTGTAGCGATCTCTTTGGGCGAAAAACGCTGGTGTGTGATGGACAGTGTCGGAAGTCGCTCGATGAGGCGAGAGGGGTCGGTAATGCCCCAGATTTTGATCTCGGGCAATTGTTGCAGACCAGCGATAAGCGTTGCGATCAAGCCTCGCTCGTAGATACATATCGAGTTCATCGAAGAGGCAATTCGTTCTCGTCGAGTGGTGGCTGTCGGTTGGTCACCCGTGTCTCGCGAGGTGGTTTGGTCAATTGATGCGAGGTATTCAATGGCCGCGAGAGTTCCAGCAATGCACTCGTGATTCTGAGTGCCCGTCATCCAGCGACCGGGAATTGAGGACGGTGAGGTTCGCAATTTGTACGGTTGAAACGTCTCAAGGAGTTCTCGTTTTCCGTACATCATCCCGACATGCGGCCCAAAGAATTTGTAAGCACTACAGGCTAGGAAATCGCAGCCCCAATCGTCGACGTCGATCAGGGCGTGAGGTGCGTAATGCACGGCATCGAGGAAGGAGATCGCACCGACCTGTGCTGCCCAATGGCAGATTTGTTTGACGGGATTGATGGTGCCCACCGCGTTAGAGGCGCATCCAACGGCAACCAACCGCGTTCGCTCGGAAATATTTTCCTGGTATTGTTCCAAGCGAAGCGTGCAGTCATTGGGATTCACATCAATGGTCTTGACCGTAACACCTCGGTCGCGTGCGGCGAGAATCCAAGGCGTAAAATTCGCGTCGTGTTCGAGATGGCTGAGAACAATTTCATCTCCCGGTGACCAAGTCTGCGAAATGGCCCTAGAGATTGCAAACGTCATCGTGGTCATATTGGCACCAAACGACACCGTCTCGGGCTCTCTTGCCCCGAGCAGATCGGCCGCTGCCTGATGTGCTTGCTCCAGCATTTCGTCGCTGTCTAAGCTGGTTTTGAATAATCCGGCGTGGTTTGCGTTGTGATGAATCAGGTAATGGCTGATCGCGTCAATGACCGACTTGGGGACCTGTGTTCCTGCGGGGCCATCAAAAAACGCTACCGGTTGTCCGTTGTGCTCCCTCGCGAGTGCTGGAAATTTTTCGCGAAGTAATTGGACGGATGAATCGTTGAGTGTCATGTTCTACTAGTCGTTGTAATAGGCCTGCGTGCGTACCGAGTGATGTTCGATCGCGTCGGTACTTTCAGAGGTTTTTAGAACGAATTTGATGTTTTTTGTAAATTCGATTCAAGAAATTGCACTTGTTTCGTTGAGATGAGACTTTCTAAGGTCTATCGAAGCCTGCGTGACGTCAGCGCCAGCATTGTAGGGATATTCAGATGATTGCATCGTCAGCTGCATCACGACTAGAGACATTTTTAAGCTCTGGGATCGTCTTTTCGATCTGCCGAGTAATGGTAGTTGTGTCGATTTCCTTAACCGGTTGTACGCAAAACCCGTACTATGCAGCACCAGGGAGCGGTGCTTGGCAGATGTCTCCCGCTCCCACCGGCGTCAATGAGTTGGATGCCAAAGTCACAGAGTTGAATCGTCGCGTTCAACTTTTAGACGATAACAATCGTCAATTGCATACGCAGTTGGCGCAGAGCGAGCAGAAGGCGGAAGTCTACAAAGACGAGGCCGAACTGCTTCGGCAGCAACTCGCATCGGTGAGTCAGCAGTTAGAGTCTTCGAAGCAATTGGCTCAAGACGCTGAGTCGCGAGTTCGTGGGATGCAAGCATCAACCCAAATGCGCGGCGGAGCCGTCATTCGTCCCAATACTGGTTTGTCGCTACAGGCGGGGCAGCTAAGTTTGCCAGGGCTAGAAGTGTTTCCTGATGGTACCCAGCTGCGGATTCGCATTCCGGCGGATCAGCTGTTTTTCCCGGGAACGGCGCAGTTGCAACCCCAGGCAGCGACGATTTTGGATCCGGTGGCTTCGCAGTTGCTAGCTGTATTTCCTAATCAAAGGATGGCGGTGGAGGCGTACTCCGACAACGCAGCAGCGTTCGGCGGAGCTTCTGCGACACCTCTTCAGTTGACTTCTGCACAGGCGTCGGCTGTGGTGGATTTGATGTCTCGAAGTGGTCTGAGTGCCGCCCAGCTTTCCGCAGTGGCTCAGGGTGCTAGTCGGCCTCGGAGTTCGAATGAAACGCCAATGGGGCGATCGGGCAACCGGCGCATTGAGTTGGTCATCTTTCCCGATTCGATCTAGAAACTCTGCGTTGGCAAGGCTTGAGTTTGGGGCGAAAAGCGATCGTGGGATGTGGGGCTGCGAACCACTGCGGCCAGCGAGTCTCTTGTGACCGAATGTTTTTTCTTGGGCGATCTGCGTTGTGTGTATGGCAAAATTGATCGGCGTTACCGATCGGTGGCTGTTTATCGCGGCGTTTTAGGTTTCAAGGTTTGTTTTTGGTACGCTGATCGGCGTCATACGTGTTTTTCCTTTGTGTGGAGTGAGACGAGAGATGGCGAAGTCCGAGGACATCGTTTGGCATGATCACGCGGTCGGCCGCTCGGCCAGGGAATCTCGGTTGGGCCAGCGCGGGGTGGTGGTCTGGTTCACGGGGTTGAGTGGGTGCGGGAAGAGTACCGTTGCAAACGAATTAGATCGTTTGCTGCAACAACGCGGCTGCGCCTCAATGTTGCTTGATGGTGACAATCTTCGTCACGGACTGTGCGCTCCACCGGATCGTTTGGCCAAAACTCATTCGCAGGAATTTGCTGATCGATTCGGTTTGGGGTTTGCCGAGATGGATCGCGAGGAAAATATTCGCCGGATTGGCGAAGTTGCCTCACTCTTGTGCTCAGCGGGCCTGATCACGCTAACTGCTTTTGTGAGTCCTTATCGTCGAGACCGAGATCGTGTTCGGGCTGCGGTTGAGGATCGAGGGCAGGATGGTGACTTTATCGAAGTTTTCATGGACACGCCGCTTGAGATCTGTGAGCAGCGAGATCCCAAGGGCTTGTATAAAAAAGCCAGAGCAGGTGAGATTGCGAACTTTACGGGGATTAGCGATCCCTACGAATCGCCTCTGTCACCTGAACTTCGGCTTGATGG
>JADHOA010000124.1 GCA_016779185.1 Rubripirellula sp. | reverse complement strand
CAGGAACTTTACGAAAGGCTGAAGCGTCGCGGTGTGCTGGTTGTACCGGGGCATCACTTCTTCTTTGGTCTCTCAGGTGATCACAACGAAAAGGAGGGTTGGAAACACGCTGGTGAGTGCATCCGCATCAGTTTCTCGATGCCGAATGACGTGATCGAGAGAGGGATTCAAATCATTGCCGACGAAATTCGCTTAGCCTATGACGAGACCTGCTGATCTCGGCTTGCTTCACACGTTACCTCGCATCACCAGCAACGCGAACGACGAACGGTTCGGTCTGTTGATCTCGATCGATACCGAGAACGATCACATGTTCACCGGCATCGAGTTCCAGTTGTTTTAGATCGATCGCGGGGGTTGGCTTGGTGTCGACCCACGCTTCGATTCCGGTGGTGGGAACGCTGATTTCTGCAATTCCTTTACTGGGCATGTCCACGAGGAAGCGGACGAACGAGGTTGGGGGCGTCTGGCGATGCTGCTGAAAGCGATCCAGTTCCGATAACGGCAACTTTCCGTTGACGTAACTCGTGACCGGTCGCCAGTTCATCGCTGGGTCATCACTTGCGGCGGTATCGGTGCTGGTGCGATTGAGTCGGCGATTGGCTTCGTCGCTGTAGATCAATGTTTCAAACGATCGCTCAAGCGGATCGGTCGAAACGGTGTATTCCGGCACGCGACCTAGGGCGGAAAGGAATGCGACCAAGTCAATCATTTCTCGTTTGGTGAGGGTGTCCATCAATCCGGCTGGCATCAGTGACTTGCCCGGTTTTTCTTGTTCGATCGTTTCCGTTGCAATCTGAACTTCTTTGCCATCGGCAAGTCTCAGTCTCAATGACTCGTCACTGCGTCCAACAACAATTCCATTGATCACATCACCTTCGTCCGTGAGAACCGTTAGCGTTGTGTAGCCCTCTTTTAGTTTCGCGTTGGGAACAAGTAGCGACTCGAGAATGTAGTCCGGTTGCGAGCTACCGCCGACACTAATCAGGTTGGGCCCCACAAGACCACCCGCATTGCCGATCGCATGGCACACGATGCACTGTAGTTTCGATTGCCTGTAGATTTGTTCCCCGCGTTCAGGTGAGCCCGAGGTTGCCGCAGCGGTGAGGATCTCATTTCTAAGATCATCGGTTAATTCCCAGCTGGCATTTTCAAGTTTTCCTGCAACTCGGATTGCCTGTTCCAGTTCTGCGTTTCCGCCGCTGGCCTGAACGCCTCGCAGTACTGTTCTCGCGATATCGGCAGAAACGGTTTTGCTTCTTAGAGCGTCGGCCAAACGTTCAGCGGCTCCTTTTTTGCCAACAAATCCGATGACAATCTGGGCGGCGGCGTCACGGGTACTTTCTGCTTCGAGCAGGTTGCAAAGGGCTGGGATTGCAGCGATGGGGCGACGGCTGGCAACAGCACGCGTTGCGGCAACGCGAGTGGCAGGCCGATCCGATTCGGTGAGCGTCATCAGCTGGTCGCGGACGTTATCGGTCTCAAAACTTCCCAATGCTGCGATGATCGTTTCCTGATCGGCACCGCTGGTTGTTTCGACGCTCGCAATCAACATCGGAACGGCTGCTTCGATTTTCCACTGACCTGCCAACTTTGCGAGGCTGAGTTTTTGTGTTGCGGAAAGCTGTGACGTTTTGGAAAGAATCACTTGAAAGATCTGGTTGATGTTGGCAGGAATAGTCTTATCACGACTGGTGCGACTGAGTACCGGTTGAAGTTTTTCGAGGGAAAGGTTTTCAATGTTGCCGTTTAGTAGTCGAGTCACCGTGCGACCGAGTTGTTCGGCGTTTCCAGCAATGGAGATGGCTTGAATCATTGCCTCTTGTTGATCTGCTGGCAGTTCTCCCGATTCCAGACGTTTCAGGGCAACTTCGGCAGCTTCCTGAGTTCCAATTGCAGTCACGGCAAAGCCGAGTTGACCCGAGCGATTGCTCCAGTCCAAGGCACTGAGAATGGATCCTTGTTCAAACGATTGATCCAGCTTTCGGAGAGATTGCCAAATTGCGAAATCAATGTTGTCGTCGATTGTCATGGTGGTAGCTGCGACAACCGCATCAAAGGCTTGTGGGTACTGGTCTGCATCTAACTGGCCAAGACTCGCAACGGCTTCGAGGCGGATTCTCGCATCTGCGTTTGTTGCTTGTTGCATCATGAATTCGACAAGGCCCGGGATTGCGTCTTCGCCCAATTCCTGACGCTGGTGCCAAAGACTTCTCAGAAGCGTTCTTCGAGATTCTGGAGCCGCAAGGTTCACAAGGCTCACAAGATCGTCTTGGATCGGTTTCCCGAGGACTTCGGCGATCCAAAGTTTTTCCAAGATCCTGGCTTGCGGATTTTGGTTTACCCACTTTTGGACGGCCGATTCGACTTCTTGAGCCGAGGTTTTGCAGCGACTCCAGAGTTCTTGTCTCGCGAACTGCCTGACCGATAGGGATACATCATCGAGTCGATCCACAAGCTCCGTGATTTTCAAATCTGCAAACGAGGGGAGTTGATCCAGATCTCGGTTAGGAAAGCTGACTCGCCAGATTCGTCCATGGGTACGATCTCGGCGTTCGTCTCGGAAATCAACTTCGCCATGTTGAATGATGGGGTTGTACCAATCGGCAATGTACAACGCGCCGTCGGGTCCCATTTTGGCATCGATCGGCCGGAATGCGACGTGCTGCGTCGTGATGATTTCAGGTTGTTGGCGGCTGATGTAACCACTGCCATTGGGTTCGATACCAAACCGGCAGACTCGATGGCTACGAAAATCGTTCGCGACGAGATTGCCAGACCAGCTCGGAGGGATATGACCGCCAGATAGAATCTCTAAGCCGCAGTGTTTGGGGCTGCCGGGGTTGAGGCCTTTGAGCCATCGGGTTGCACCCGGGGAGGTAACAAATACCGAATCGGGGAAGGCGTAGTTGATTCCTTCAAAGTAGGCTCCGTCGGTTACGAAAGATTCGCCTTGCGCGTCAAAGCTGTGCCCCCATGGATTGACAAAACCTTTACAAACAATTTCCAGCCTGCCGGTGTCGGGGCGATATCGCCAGATTCCACCACCATCAAGATGTCGTGTTCCGTAAGCGGTTTCGACGTGGCTGTGAATGTAGATCGATTGATTGAAGTAGACGCAACCATCAGGCCCAAAACGAAGGGTGTGAATCAGATGATGGGTGTCTTCGGTTCCAAAGCCGCTAAGTACCACTCGTCGCTTGTCTGCGACCCCATCACCATCGGTATCGGTGAGGTAAACCAGTCGGGTGCTCTCCGCAACATACGCGGCGTTGGGGCCATCGGGAAGAATTCCTGTTGGGATCAAAAGGCCGTCCGCAAAGACTTTGCGATCATCCGCGACACCATCACCGTTAGTGTCTCGTAACACCACGATTTTATCGTTGGCAATCTGACCCGGTTCGATCTGGGGATAGACTTCGCTGCTGGCCACCCAAAGTCCACCGGTTGAATCAAAATTAATCTGAATCGGTTTACTGAAATCAGGATCCGCCGCGTAAAGATTTACCTCCGACTGATCAGCCACCGTCATCTGCTGGCGTTCGGCAACGGGGTTGGGCTCGGGAATGTCCTTGAGGTCACGCTGGGCGAAGGATGGGACGCAAAACGAGAGGGTCAACGAGGTGACCGCGGCAAACTTTGTGAATGAAGTGCAAAAAGTAGAACGCACGTGACACCAAAATGAGTTGTAAGGTTGGTTCTAGAGGTCGTTTTTCTCGCGATCAGAACGTCGGGCAATTGGCTTGCCAAATCACAGCGGTGCCTTTGACGCATCCGTTGCAACGATCAATTTAACGATGCTTGAAACTTGCTGAATCCAAGCGACGACTACGATCTGTGCGGGAAGCGAGAGTATAGAGTAATTTTGGGGCCGTTGCGGTCTCAGCGGCCTCGAAAAGTCGCCCGAGAACCACCCGAGGCGGTCGAGCCTGCGAAAATGTGGTGATCGAAATAGGTGACCAAAGCGGGGCTTGACCAATGCAGGTCTTCTACCAATGAAGGTAATGGGGGTAGCCGCGAGTCACAGTGTCGCGATCATTGTGACAGAGGTCGGTTATTGGTTATGATTAATCGGAACGGGACGCTTGCGACTGATCGCTCGTTGAATTGCGAGGTTTTAGCCAAGTTCACGCGTGAAATGATTGTGCAGATCGGTCTATTGAGTCGTTGCAAGAGAATTGCGAGCTCGAGGCTTGCAGTTTTCGCTGCATAGGGCTTGTCGATTTTGTTCCAGTGGGTCTAGCAATTCCGGTAGTCGAGCAAAAATGTTTTAGGTGGTTTGAAATCGATCGAGCCAATTTTTTGTTTCTAAGAAAGTCGTTGCCATGACGAGAAAAACACTAGTGAGAACCATCGTTAGCCGAAAGAGCGGCGTTTTGGCCTTTCTCTTTTTGCTCACCGCGTCAAGTTGGACGACTTTATTCGCGCAAGGGAAAAAAGGGGAAGAAGACCCGCGTCTTGAGGCTCGTCCGGTAACTTTGAAATCTAAAGATGGAATGGAATTGCGGGTCTTCTATTTTCCGTCAGAACAGAAAAAAAATGCTACGACCGTCCTGCTTGTTCACGAGTGGGGTGGTCAAGCCAGTCCATATTACAAGCTAGTAACGGCTCTGAATAAAGCTGGCTGCGCGGTGATTGCACCCGATTACCGAGGACATGGTGGTTCGAAAGAATACGTGAACGTGAGGGGGGATAAGGCCGAACTAGATCCCGACAAGATGTCACGTAAGGATGTCGAAGCAATCGTTGCGATGGATCTGGAAAAGGTCAAAGGGTTCCTCAAAGACGAAAACAACGACGGCTACCTGAATCTCAATGCTTTGGTGGTGATCGGTGTGGGTGAGGGAGCCGTGTTGGGCAACCTGTGGGCGATGCGGGACTGGGGCTTCCCCAGCATTGGAAGGGTCAAGCAAGGCCAAGACGTAAAGGGACTTGTGATGATCTCACCCGAGAAGCAGGCGAAGGGATTGCCGATCGAACCCTCGCTTAACGACAACAACCTACTGATGCTCCCAACGTTGATAATGGCCGGAGAGGGCAGCGTTCAAGCGTCAGAGGCGAGGCGGATGGCCGGACGTATCGAAGCCCGAAAAAAGCGAGTAGGCCGCGGAGAAGTCAGCGGACTAAGCGTTCAAATGCTCGATTCCGACTTGGCGAATGCCCTACTGGTTACCGAGGTTGCCGCTGCTATTCCCGCGATCGTTTCCTTCGTGACCACCGAGGTAAAGGGGAGTGACCCCAAGAACCCTTGGGTCGAACGCGACTGATCGATCCAAGACGGTCGATCCAAAACGGTTGTCTAGTGCGGTTGTGAATCCTAACCGAAGCTACCCTCTTGAGGCAGCTTCAAGGAAGTTTCCTAGCCGCATCATGAATGACCCTCCCGAAACTCTCTGAGTGCGGCACTTCGCGCTTACCCAGAATTCACAGATTTTCGGTTCACAGCGTTTCGGTTCACAGCGTTTAGGCATTTGCGGTCTGCAGACGCTGCTGGAATCGTTCGAAAAGATAATGGCTGTCATGGGGACCCGCGGCTGCTTCTGGGTGATACTGCACGCTGAAGGCATTTTCTTCTCGATGCTTAACACCGGCAATGGTATCGTCGTTCAGGTTGCGATGGGTAACTTCAAGGCAATCCGGAAGCGAAGACTCCTCCACCGCGAATCCGTGATTTTGCGACGTAATTTCAACCTTACCGGTTTCGTAATCGAAGACGGGTTGGTTGGCTCCCCGATGGCCAAACTTGAGTTTGAACGTTTTTGCTCCGCAGGCTAACGAGAGGAGTTGGTGTCCGAGACAGATGCCAAAAATCGGTCGTTTGCCCAGCAGGTTGGCAATCGTGGCATGGGCATATTCAAGCGGTTCAGGATCGCCGGGACCGTTTGACAAGAAAATCCCATCAGGCTCGAGTCGCAGAATGTCGTCGGCAGATGTTGTGCCTGGAACGATGGTCACGCGATTTCCTCGTGAGGCAAAGTGCCGCGGAATATTCCATTTCATTCCAAAGTCCATACAGACGATGTGCGCGCCCTCTGAAGCACTTGAGGAGCAGCCAATCGCGGACTCGGTCCAATCATCTAGGCGGATATCCCAATTGATGATCTCCTTTGGCATCACTTCTTGGACAAGATCGCGACCTACCAAACCAGGTGAAGCGACCGCCTTGGCTACTAAACTCGAATCATCCAGATCGGTGGTCGAGAGGATACCTTTCAGTGCCCCTTTCTCGCGGATTCTTCTGACAAGTGCTCGGGTGTCGATTCCCGCTAAACCAATCAGATTGTGTTGCTTAAGGTAGGAATCGAGGTCTCCTTCGGATCGGTAATTACTGTGGACTCGACTCAATTCCCGGACAATAAAACCGGACAAACTTGGAGCCTCATTTTCGATGTCGATTGAATTAACACCGTAATTACCCATCTCCGGGTAGGTCATTGTGACGATCTGTCCTCGATAACTTGGATCGGTCAGAATTTCTTGATATCCGGTCATGGAGGTGTTGAAAACAACCTCCCCGGTTACCTCTCCCTCTGCTCCGAAGGACTGACCGGTAAAGACGCTACCATCTTCCAAAGCTAATTTTGCGGTGGCCATGCTAGATTGCTTCGCTTCCTCGTGATTGAATCGGTTTAGACGGGTCCTGTTAACCGCGTTCCTGTCAAGCAGCGTTATTGGTCTCATTCGTTTCTCGAACCATGAAAAAGCATTTAGCTTTCGCTTAGCACCATTAGAGCGGTAAGCGGGTTCACAATTTGCTCTGAAGAGATTGCTCGACTCTTTTTTTCGTTAATCGGGCCTAATCTTTTCTTCGCTCCGGTGTTCTTGAACGTCCTTTGATCCGTGCTGCCTCTATCGCTCAGTTCTACTACCGTCAAAGATTCTGGAAATTGATCCAAAGTCTGCTGAGGGCAGGTGTAGTTGAGCAACAAAAACGCACCCAATAGGATTATTGGGTGACCTAATCGAGAATATCAGCGAGCCGCAGATCACAGGAGAGATCTACGGGGTCAAAGCGGATATTGGTTGAAACCATCCCGCACAACGCAGAATCTTGAGAAACGGAAGCGTTATGAAAAAACATTAGCCCAATCGGAAGCACTGTGGACCGATCGGCGATAGATGTCGATTCCTCGTACGCCCTTTTCGTCAAGCTGGTTGTGATTCTTGGTTTTGCCCGGCGCGATAAGCGTCCGGTGAGGCTGCAGTCGATGACAACCTCGATTCGATCAGGTTGAAGATACCAGAGTCGGCGGATTACGCGACCCCACTGAAGCTTTCGAGGATTAGATTTCTGGGTTCTAAAGGTAGATTTGACGGACAGCCGATTCGTCAACTCCTCAGATTGCCCTGTTCGACGGCAAAACGGTGGTGGCCCACTGGGTGGCCTCCTTGCTGCTAGCAAGTTTGGATCTGAAAGATTCCAGACCATTTCCCCGTTTGACCGAAACGTCCCCGTTTAACCCAAACGCTTGTTCCTAATCGTTCGATCCCAGTCGATATCCGCGGTTGCCTTCCGCCTCTACCAAGACGTTCGTCGATCCTGATTGATGAGCTTCGTTGTAATGGGGATCAAGTGTCAATCAGATCTTCGGGTGATAGGATTGGTACTTGATTCTCCTTGGTTTCCTGTTTTTCTCGCCAAGCCTCGCCCTTCTTGTAGCTTTCTAGCTCCAGTTCAAGTTGCTCAAGCTGCTCATGGTCCTCTTGATCACCTAGTTCTACCGCTTTTTGACTCCATTCGACTGCCTTTTCAAAATTTCCTGCCTCGGCGTATGCAGCGGCAAGGGTGCTAAGAATATGCGGAGCCTTGTAATCGGAGAGAGCTGCGGCTTTTTCTGCTAATTCGAGCGAGCGAGTTCCGTTTCGGATTTCGTCATTCGGTGACGTCGCGAGTACCCATGACAGGTTGTTATAGATTCCTGCCGCTTCTTGGCGTTGGAACTCATCCGAGTCCGAGATTTCAACTTTTCCGACGGCGGCAACCGCCGATTCGTAGTCGTCGATCGCTTTTTGATGATCTCCCACACTCAGTAGTGCATCGCCTCGAGAACGAAGTGCCGCGACGTTTTCAGGCTGTGATTGCAACAGTCCCGTCAACACTTCGATCGCTTTACGAGGACGGTCGTCCATTGTGTACAGACTTGCCAAGCGGAGGCGATGGAAAGAGTTTTCAGGGTTTCGGTCTGCCAAGAGTTGTGCATCGTTAATCGCGTCCGCTATACGATTTTCCAGCAACGCGATCCGTGATCTGAGGCCAATCACTTGTTCTAGATTAAGGATTTGGGGAGCTACCTGAGTTGCGACTCGGAAGTCTTCCTTGGCCGATTTGACATCTTCTCGATCCAGCGCGACTTCTGCTCGTTGAAGAAGTGTCATCGGATCCTTGGGGGCCATGGCGATTGCCTTGTTGAGATCCGACAAAGCCTCATCCGTATTGGATTTTGAGCGATGCAAGATTGCTCGCATTCGATACATCCCCTCGCTGGGCGATTTGGATAAAAGCTTGGTGATTAACTCGATCGCCTCATCGAGTCGGTTCATATTCACCAGCTCTTCGACCGCAGCACCTGCGATCTGTTGATTGGTTGGGTCTTCAAGAAGCACTTGCTCAAGATCTTGCAGGGCATTTTCCACGTCGCCCTGTGCCAGTCGAATGCCAGCACGCTCCTGCATTGCACGTAGATTGTTGGAATCGGCTTCTAATGCGGCATTCAAGTCAGCCAACTTCTTGTCCTCGTCCGTTTGCGCACGCGCTCGCATCCACAACGCTTCGCTTTTCTGCATCGGATCATCGTCAAGAAGCTCAATGACCTTTGTCGTGACTTTGAGAACAGAATCTGGATCACCACCAGGAAGAGGCAGCATGTTGAGACGAGCGATCAAAAAATAGGCTTCGATCAAGCTAGGGTCGTATTCGATGGCCTGCTCAAGGCCCGCTAACGCTTCATCTCGAAGTTGTAATTGGCGTCGCCCAGGAACTCGAAGCATGGCTGCGGCCATTGCTTGGCTGCGTTGCAACTGAACAGAGGCCAGCATCTTTTTCGCGAAAGAAAGATTTTCCTCGTCCAAACCCTTTTTGATGGCTGATTCAAGCATTGCGGAAACAGCATCCAGTTGCTCGCCAGATTGAGCGTCAATTCTCTGAACGATTGCCTCATCGAGATCCGCTTGTCCGAGATTTGCATCTTGTGTTTCGCCGCCGCTGTTTCCAGTCTCGTCCAAGTCTGTCGATTCAGAACCCGCCGAGGATGTATCCTGCGCGAAGGCTGAACCGGTATTCAGATTCATGCCCGAGTTCAAATCGATGATTGAGCAGGCCGCAATAAAGAGGCCAACAAGATAGAAACGCGGTTTCAGATCACTAGAAAAAATCATCTTGGGAAAATTCCATCCAAGGGGGATTCAAGGTTTAGGACGAACCGGAAAAGCATTATTGCATCCTGACCACCTCTGGTGTGGCGTTGGTCCATTCTTGCCTTCCAACATCCCGAGACCCTATGGATAACATCTGTGAGGCAGACATTCCATAGAGATCGCATGGCGTCCCCCATCTCCTCGATGTCGATTGAAACTCCGTGCATCCCTATGCTCGTCGCTTGTTGAACCTCTTTCCAGCTGATTGCCGGCTCGACCTCGTTTGGCTGTTCCTGTCGACAACCCCCGCTTGCGTCGAAGCCGCCATGTTGCGTTTTTTTTGACGCTTGCCTTGGACCGCCCGTTTTGAGCGACTCGAGCTGAGGATTTGAATAGGAATCGCCATTGGCAAAACGGACGGACATTGGCAAGATGTCGCGAAAAAGCTGTGGAATCAAGCGTTTCGCGTGGAAGGAACACCGTCTCCATCCGTTACCGATTGCATGATCCATTTCTAGTTCGAATTTACAGAGAACGGGTCAAATCTGACCCACTTTGATGGCTCGGGAGGAGCAAACGAAGATGCAACGTACACTGGTACTACTGAAACCTGACTGTGTTCAGCGTCGATTGATGGGGAAAATCATCAGTCGATTCGAGGACAAGGGCTTAAGGATTGCTGCAATGAAAATGCTGCAAGTCACCCCTGAACTATCCCGAAAACATTATGAAGAGCACGTCGAAAAGCCATTTTATCCAAGCTTAGAGTCGTTTATTACCTCCGCTCCGGTCGTCGCAATGGCGATTGATGGACTCGAAGCGATCCAAGTGGTTCGAGATATTCTTGGTGCGACCAGCGGACTAAAGGCGGCAGCCGGAACGATTCGCGGCGATTACAGCAGCAGTCGTCAAATGAATCTGGTGCATGCCAGTGATAGTGAAGCTTCGGCCGCTAGGGAACTGAATTTGTACTTTAGCGAGAACGAGTTCTGTGAATACGAAGAAGTCGCGGTTGCATTTTTGCGTGCGAGTGACGAATAGATCGATGGATTGCACCCCCCGGTAGGTAATCGCTAACGGATTTCCGGGGGGAGCTCCATCCATCATGCTTTTTTATTGGGAAAGTTTCGGCGGGTTGCCCGCCGAATCGGTGGCGGTTGGTCGATTGACACCGATACACCAGCACCGCTTTCTTTCACTCAAGGTGCTTGGCTCAGCCATCATTGCAACGGCCTCTTAGCTCAAACCAATTCGTATTGACTGAAAGTCCGTGTCGATCGACTTTGTCGTGAACGGTCGTGCTGATCGATCATTTCAGGTTAGCATGTGTCG
>JADHOA010000123.1 GCA_016779185.1 Rubripirellula sp. | reverse complement strand
CAGGATCGTCTTGCAAAGCCAGTGCAGGTAAAAATCTCGCCACGAAATCGAGGAATGCTTTGTTACTAAACCATTTCTCTTCAAGTCTCGTAAGCCTAACGCCAATACGCGATTGAAAAAGCGTGTGCGCCGTCGGCGGTTGAGGAAGAGTCGGATGAGTTGTTGTCGGTATTTTTGATTCCCTGCTATTCGCGCAATCAATCGGCCTGCTTTTCCAGGAATAAGCCCCGCCATCCAAATCAAGGTGTATCGCCACTTGGATTCCGAAATGATCGGGACATCATCGTTACGGATGATGTTGTCTTGATGCCATCTGCGAAGACATTCTGCACGGTATTGTCGACGCTTCGTTTTAGTCAGCCATTGATACGGTTTTCGAAGTAATGCAATTTCACCCTGCTTCCAAGCTTGATGATGAAAGATGAGTTTTTCAATGTAAAACTCAAGTTCCTTCGTTTGGTCAGATCCAATTGTCTGCAAGAGGGTTTCGTATTGTCTGCGATACCATGCTGTCAGCCGGTTTGGATCGAGTTCATCAAATGGGGGTAGTTGGAATCTCCGGATTCCATCGATGAGGTAACGTTTCACAAGTACCGCTGGAATTCCTGATTCAAGATCAATCACGGTGTAGCGTGTTCCGACCCGAAGAAGGTTTGCCGTCGACACAATTGCATGAGGCGACACTTGCCACCCAGTACCATTAAGCCCGAAGTCGTTTAGTTGTGATTCGAGTTGCCCCATGATCTCAACCAGTTCATCTACTTCGGATTGAGACTGTTTGTGGTCGTGGTCGACGACGCGAAAAATACTTTTTATTCGATTCAGGGGGCGATTAGGATCTGCGACGGCGGGGCGTATTCCTCGACCCTGAATCCATTCTGCCGCGAGCACCCAAGAGCGAGTGGGCTGGTCAAATCGGACATAAAGTGGTCTTGCAACACTGACTGGTGCTTTTATCCCTTGCAGGATCAGGTTCACCACCAAACGACGATAAAAGCACGCTAGAATTGCGTCGCAATTGGTCTGGTAAGCGAATGGCGATTGGAAGCCAAGTCGGTAGATGAGCCGAGTTAAAAATCCCGGAGTAAAACGCTTCTCAACGCAGCGGATCGTCTGTTCGGTGCCAAATGTCGCATCCACCAAAACTGCTTTGGCCGCGCGTCCCTTACCCAATAATTTGACACTTCTGACTACTCGAGGCTTGGCGAGTTCAGGAAAGTCAGTCTCGGTAATCGTTTCGTGAAGTAGGCCTGTCATGAGGACAATCTTGTCGTCAGAATAGGATTGCTCAGAGACATTAGATTGCTCAGAGACGGTCCTTTCGCCGGTTTCTGGTAATCTGACCGTACCGATCTTCTCTAACAGCAACAAGATGAATTTGGCTGTCGAGTTGATTCCGAAACTATCTGATTAAGGCCACTGACGGCTTGCGTGCAGAGACTTAGGAACTTTCAAGGCGAGATCATTGCGAGTGCCCGAATCAAACGCTATCAAACTCGCTACTCAGGTGCAGTACCTGCCGGGTATCGGGCCGGCTCGAGCAGAGCGGCTTGCTAGGCTCGGTGTGCAGACGGCTCAGCAGTTGCTGTTCTTTTTTCCGCGGGAATACGAGTTCCCTGCTCCTACTTGCAGGATCGATCAGATCCAAGATGGAGTTGCTTGTTCACTCATTGGACACGTTGAAGATGTGGATCTCATTACTCGCTCCCCCGGCAAGTCGATATGCAATGCGATTATTGCCAATGACACGGGTGCTGTGAAATTGCTTTTCTTTAATCAGTCTTATCGGGCAGAACAGCTGATCCCAGACCAACGAGTGCAGGTTTCTGGTGTACCACGGGTAAACGGATTATTAGTGGAGTTCACTCACCCAAAGATCACGATCTTAGGTGAAGCAGAAGATCTGCCGGCACCGGAAATTCTACCCGTGTACCCTTTGACAGAGGGCGTAAAGCAAGCAGAGATTCGACGCATGACTCGTTTGGTCATTGATGAATTGGTCAATGATCTTCATGAGGTGATGCCATCGGCATTACGTCAAACCGGCGCCATCGCACTCAGCGAAGCGGTGGAGTCGATTGGCACCGAGCTGCTCGGGATCGTTGATGCGATTCGCAATCTCCACTTTCCTACTGACGAACAGGCATTGCGTCGGGCTCGCGCGAGATTGATTTTTCAAGAGTGCTTTGTGCTGCAGTTGGCACTCGCAGTTCGCCAACGACGCCTGTCAGTTGAGCTCAAATCTCCTGTTCTTGCTTCAAATGCTTTAATTGACGCGCGAATCAAAAATCGCTTCCCTTTTCCACTCACGGGTGATCAGAAGAGGGTGATCGATGAAATTAGGAAAGATGTCCAAAGGCCCTTTCCCATGAATCGCTTGCTTCAAGGTGATGTTGGTAGCGGTAAAACGGTTGTTGCAATTTACGCGATGTTGTTAGCAGTAGCGAATCAACAACAAGCTGTCTTGATGGCGCCCACCGAAGTTCTTGCTCGTCAACATTTCGAGACACTCAAGAAGTTGCTATCTGGTTCAAAAGTTCGCGTTGGTCTGTTGAGCGGGTCGTTGAATGCTCGTGATCGTCGTGAGGTACTTGATGCGACGGCAAGTGGCACGATCGATTTGTTGATTGGAACCCAAGCGTTGCTACACGCTGGCGTGAACTTTCCCCAGCTTGGTTTGTGTGTGGTCGATGAACAACATAAGTTTGGCGTTGCTCAGCGGGAATCGCTCCGCAGCGGTGGTGAAGACCCCCATTATCTTGTGATGTCAGCAACGCCGATTCCTCGTTCTATTGCCATGACACTCTTTGGGGATGTTGATTTGAGCACCCTCAGAGAGACGCCACCCGGTCGAGGTGCCGTTCACACTTACTTGTCTCATCAAGGATGGAAAGATCGTTGGTGGAAGTTCGTGCGTGAACGACTTGATGAGGGAAGACAGGCCTATGTGGTGGCACCGATGATTGATTCGGTCAGTCAGGCAGATCGGCATTCAGCATTATCTGAGTCTGAAGCCGAAGATGTGTCATCGGTTGAATCAGTGTTCGAAGAACTGTGTAACGGTGTGCTGTCGAATTATCGGATTGGTTTATTGCATGGGCGAATGGATCAAGAACGCAAGCAGCGGGTGATGGAGGAATTTCATTCGGGGAAGTTACAAGTGCTTGTCTCCACTACGGTTATCGAAGTCGGTGTTGATGTAAGTAATGCAACGGTCATGACGATTCTCGGCGCACAAAAATTTGGCCTCGCTCAGTTGCATCAGTTGCGTGGTCGCGTTTCGCGAGGAACGCATGATGGGCATGTTTGCATCTTTACCGATGGGGAGACACAAGCGGAGGATCATGACCGGTTAAAGGTATTCGCTGAAACTCACGATGGTTTCGAGCTGGCTGAAGCAGATTTTCGTTTACGTGGTCCAGGCGATCTATTTGGGAAAAGTCAAAGTGGTTTGCCACCTATGAGAATCGCCGATCTTCAGCGTGATCAAGGCATCATGTCGGTCGCTCGAGAATTAGCTAAGAAAACCGTTGCCGAAAATGCGTTTTTTGAAGCTGACGAGTGGGCTGAATTGCGCGGCCAAGTATTCAGGCGTTATGGCAATAGTTTGGATCTCGGAGACTTAGCTTAGCCAATGTGCGTTGAGATCCTGATCCGACAAAGTCGTATGAAGGGTAGCAATTGCGTCGCAGAGGTTCTAGATGAAGGCTAGATCCGGATACTAGCTGACTGGTTGTAGGCGACCGTCTACTAATTCTTGTCTTTGCTGGAGCGCATCGGCTAACGCTTGGCTGTGGGTGACGGCGATTAGAATGGCTCCGTGTTTCTCTGGTAGAGACTTTAAAACTTCGGTGACTTGATTGGCCGTTTTGCGATCGAGGTTGCCGGTCGGTTCGTCGGCCAAAATGAGAGAGGGATTCATCAGCAATGCCCTCGCAATCGCCACTCGTTCTCGCTCACCACCGGATAGTTCACTTGGTAAATGAGTTGCTCTCTCGGTCAAGCCAACAGAATCTAATAGCTCATTGCCGCGATCAGAAAGACCAGGAGATGCCTTGCCATGAGCGAGAGAGGGCACCAAGACATTTTCAATGACATTAAGATGGGGCAGCAGGTGATGATCCTGAAAGATAAATCCAATACGAGCGTTTCGGAAATGAGATAGCTCCGTTTCATTCAAGCCAAATGGATTGATGCCATCAATTTCAATGGATCCCGAATCAGGTTGATCGAGGGTTCCGAGAAGGTGAAGAAGTGTGCTCTTGCCCGTTCCGCTGGGGCCAACGATTGCTAAAGAGTCACCTGACGATAGCGACAAAGATACGTCTTTGAGAACTTGGATCGTGTTGCTAACCGATTGGAAGGATTTGGTGACGTTGACGACCTCGAGGGTGCTGCTTGCGTTGGTGTTGGTATTCATATTCTTCGACTTGCACCATGTAAAGTTGGATGCTGATGTCCGTTAGATTTGGCAAAGGGCTAGTGTTCCAATGCCGTAGAAGGAGTACTCGACGTCTGCAGTTTGGTCGAGCGCGAAACCATAGAAACCGCCATCGGGGCTCTGCATGGATTGAGCGTATCGGCGAATCGCATTGACATCAATTTCTTGCATCGCGTCCAAATCGATCAGACTTAACAAGCCGGTGAAGGTACTGAGGAGGTCGGCGAATGGAATACGCGTGTTTGCGGTGAATCCTCCTTCGTCTGACTGCATTTCTGACAAGAATTCAATTGTGGACCGATGTTCTTTAGGGTCAAGTGTTCCCAGCGCCTTGAGAGTTCCGATGGCTGCGGCCGTCGGGTTCACTCCTGCTCGTTTGGCAGCACGGATTTCGAGGAAACCGCCGTCGGGATGTCGCTGGCTATCTAGGAATTTGTGGATGCGTTCCACGTCTGGAATTGGTATTTCAATAAGCTGATAACAGAGTGTGGTCAGAAAAGTCTGGTAGGTGCTTCCTGCTCTTCCTTCGGGTGTTTTTGCATAGCCACCATCTTCTGTTCTAAGACTCTCAAGTAGTGCCGCAACGTTGCTTTTCCAGTTTGCCTTTTGGTTGGCATCGTCATCTGCGAGAACGACTTCACCAACTGACATTTCGCAGATCGCAGCTGCAAAAATCAACGAAATCATATCAATGATAGATTCCCGTTGATGAAGTCTCGCACGTAGAAAACTACCAGCATTTTTTGCTACCTGCTCACTGAGTTCACCTGCAACCCACAGCGCCCGCAGAGCGAAAGCGGTGTAGTAAGGGTCGCAATCACCTTCACGCCCCGCAAAGCCACCATTTGCAGCCTGCTTGGAATGAAGCCACTTGGTATGGCAATGAAGCGATTGTGTATCAAGGCTCGATGCACCTATTGCGAGACGCAGCGTGAGCTCATGTAAATACGCGGCGCTCACGAGGCCCCTTGCGGATTGAAGTACTGGGGCTCATTACCAGCTTTCCACTTAATATTACATCCAAGCGAAGGACGTTGTGCGGTCGGAACCGTTTCGCCTGCTAGCACTGAATCGATCGCTGCGCGAAGATCTTCACCAGTTACGGGAATACCGCTATTGGGGCGACTGCTGTCGAGTTGCCCACGATAGACTAGCTGCTGATTCGCGTCAAAAAGATAAAAATCGGGAGTGCATGCAGCGTGGTAAGCCTGAGCAACACTTTGGTCTTCATCATAGAGGTAGGCGAATTGATATCCTCGATCCGATTTTTCTTGAGCCATCGCCGCGTGTGAATCATCGGGGTAATTCTCTGCGTCATTGCTGCTAATCCCGACAACGCCAACTCCCTTATCGGCATAATCATCGGCAAGCTTTTTAAGCTCATCCGCAACATGTTTGACGTAGGGACAATGGTTGCACATGAAGATGACTAACAATGCTCTTGCGTCGCAGTAATCAGACAAACTCACCGGCTGACCTTCGGTGTTCGGCAAGGTGAAGTCAGGCGCCTTGGTTCCTAAAGGTAACATTGTGCTTTCAGTACGAACCATTGAATTCCTCGGTCAATAATATGCGGGTGAATCGTTTTGTACTTGGACAGATGAATCGAAGGGAGGCCGGTTGATTGATACTGAACCAACCTATGTCAATCGTGTGGCGATCGAACCATCGATGTCGTTGGATGGCAGATTTAGGAAGATTGATTCTTGAAGTGGTCAAGAAGTCGTCCAGGGCTTCCCATCGCGTGATAACCACCATCAACGTGCAGGATCTCTCCCGTCACTCCTTCGCTCGCACCACTCAGGAGGAACGCTCCAGTGCGTCCTACTTCCTCGTGGCTAACGTTGCGTCCAAGCGGAGCCATATGCTCATAGAGCGTTAACATTTCTTCTACACCCGCTGCGCGGCCGGCGAGGGTTCGAATCGGACCCGCGGATAAAGCATTGACTCGAACACCTTGTGGTCCCATGTCATAAGCTAGGTATCGAACCGTGGCTTCCAATGCAGCTTTACAGATTCCCATCACGTTATATCCGGGCACACACTTTTCACCTCCAAAGTAGGTCATCGTTGCGATTGCTCCGCCCGGTTTCAGGATCGGCTTTGCGGCAGCAGTGCATGCCAGTAGCGTGTAGACGCTGACATCCATGGCAAGCTTGAAGCCGTCGCGGCTGGTGTGCACGGTATCTCGAGCAAGGTCATCTCGGTCGGCAAAGGCAATCGAGTGGAGAAGGAAGTCGATCTGACCAAATGTTTCAGCAGTGTGGTTCATCACGCTCTGAATATCCTCATCCTTCTGAGCATCCATTGGGATAAGGAATTTCGCATTCTCGTATTTATCGGTGAGCTGGGCGACTCGGCGGCGATTTCTCTGTCGCTCATCGTCTGCTCGGTCTGGCAGATGCGTGAAACCACATTCGCCACCCGCATCCATAATTTGCTTTGCGATTGCCCAGGCGATGGAATGATCGTTGGCCACGCCTAATACGAGACCTTTTTTCCCCTCAAATTGCATCTTTGCTCAGCCCTCAAAAGTATTTCAAATATTCGCTTCACGCCTCTCGGGACCGATGAGGCACGCGTTTGGGTACCGAAGTCCTACCGGATTGTGTGGTTCTCTGTCCACCGGGGGGACCTCACCGCACCATTCTAGCGATACGATGGATGTTATTGTTAGACGTCAATTGCTGCGATTCCATGAAGTGCGTCGACAGTGTTTTTCTAACTGCGAGCAAGATTTTGGATACTCCGAATTTTTCCAGCAAAAATCATGACCCAGCTGACCAGACTCGATCCGTTTGGCCAGAACGCTTCCTGCTGGCAATCGAGCAATCAAGCTGCGTCGATGAGTTTTTGGCATCGGTGCTACCGGTCTTGTGTGACGATTTTAGTGCTCAAAGCGTTGGATTGGTGCAGCAGAATCATGGTCAGTGGGTAAAACGTGGGTGGAGCGGCGAGGAGCAGGAACTTCCTGAGTCACTCGTTCCCCGCGCGATGGATCAGGAGAAATGTTTGATCGAAAGACAGTGGATCACCCTCCCTCTGTCTGAGCGACGTGGCTCGGACGTACTAATCGCTCAGGGTGGGCCTAGCTTTCCTCCTTCGGCCCTCATTTTCTTTAGGAAGTCGCGCTCTTGGGAAAGTGATTCGGGGTTGATTGCTGCAGCGGAGCAGATTGCGTTGAATCTCGGTGTCGCTTGTCATCATCTCGAACAAGCAACGTATAGTCTACGCAGAGTCTCGCAATTAACCGCGATTTTGGAAGCTGCCGCTCAATGGCAACGATACGAGGACGATCAATCGCTGCTCGAAGCAATCGCGGGGACAGCTACCACCCTTTTAGATTGTGAGCGCGCAAGTATTTTTCTTTGGGATCGGAAACGCAAAAAACTGATTGGTCAGCCTGCGCTTGGTGTGCCCGGCGGCACCCTCGAGGTCGATGATTCTGCCGGCGTGGTAGGGGAAGTTTTGCAGAGCGAATCACCAAAGATTTGGAATAACGGCAATGATGAAGAATCAAGAGTCAATCGAGAGGTTGATCGTAATCTTGAGTTCCAGACTCATTCGCTTGTGGCCGTCCCGATGTTCGATCAACGCAATCGAATCATCGGAGTATTTGAAGCGATTAATCATGTTGAATCTCTATTTGAACAGTCTCATGCAGTGGTGCTAGGTGACTTGGCACGACACGCAGCGGTCGCCATTCAGTCTCAAAAGGTTCGTCGTGCACTCACGTTGACGCGTGACCGACTGGTCGATGATGCAGCAGCCAGTTCTCCGTTGATAGGCAACCACCCAACCATGCTGGCCATCAAGGAGACAGCAAGGAAAGTTGCTGCCACGGATTTAGGAGTTCTGATTCGTGGTGGGAATGGAACCGGTAAAGAAGTACTCGCGAGAACCATTCACTTTGAGAGTCATCGAAGAGCCGGACCTTTCATCGCGGTGAACTGTGCGGCTTTGGTAGAGACGTTACTTGAAAGTGAATTGTTTGGTCACGAAAAAGGATCGTTCACCGACGCGCAGTCGACTCGCGTTGGTAAGTTCGAACTGGCAGACCAAGGAACGTTGTTTCTTGATGAGATCGGTGATATGAGTCCCGGAGGACAAGCGAAACTACTGCGGGTACTTGAGGAAAAGGTAGTCGTTCGAGTAGGTGGATCCCAAACCATTCCGGTTGATGTTCGAGTCCTTGCAGCAACCAATCAACCTCTCGAAGAATTGATCCGTCAAAAACGTTTCCGAGAAGATCTGTTTTTCCGTCTCAACGTTGTCAATCTTACGCTTCCTGAGTTACGGGAAAGGGGTGAGGATATCTTGGTGTTAGCTGAGCACTTTCTTGCGCAGTTCTGTGCTCAAATAGGAAGACGCGTGCCAACGTTTCAGATTGCTGCACAGCAATCGCTCTTGTCTTATGCTTGGCCAGGGAATATCCGTGAATTACGAAATACAATCGAGCGAGTAGCGTACCTTTGCTCGGATGACGAGATCAGCGCGGGTGATTTAATGTTGACCCCTTCCTCGTTATCTTCAGCTTCGGTCAATCGGCCGGCCATCGAAGGAACTCTCAATGATGCTACGCGTGAATTTCAGGTAGATCATATTCGCCGAGCAATTGAAGCATGTGGCGGTAAGATGACTGAGGCAGCCAAGCGATTAGGGGTTCATCGTTCCAATCTTTATCGCAAAATGCAGCAACTCGGTATGCCAACGACTGAGGAGATACAAGACTAAATCATTGGCCTGAAGGGATGGAAGCGAGTTAGCAACACCAGTGCCGTAGGATCTGGCTGAATTTTTTAGTCCCTAAATCAAGTTCTTCCAGGGCAATCCATTCGTCGGTTGTGTGTGCTTGAGCAATATCGCCAGGGCCGAAGACAACTCGATCTTTGAGGTCACTGAGCTCTCCACCATCGGTGCCATAACATACCGTTCTTGGATGACTTTCAGAAAGTGTTGCTAGTTCGCGGATTGACGGTGTTTCTGGATCAATCCACATTGGCGATCCAGATGTGCAGCATTCAACCTCAAGCCCGAGACTTTCTGCAACTCCATAGACTTCCTGCAGTAAATCACCCCCATCGATATTGGGCATGGGGCGAAAGGAAAGCCAAGCAGTGGATCGGTCGGGTGTGATGTTGACGGCCGTACATTCATCACTGAAACCAAAATTCCACGAAAGAGTCGGTGGGTCGAATCGCTTGTCATGGTATTCCGAGCGTGAATCGATTCGCTCATTGATCTCTAGCAAACGCTGCAACAGCGGAACCATTTTTCGATTGGCGTTAACACCCAAGCTGGTGCTGCTGTGAGCTGCCTTACCAAGACTGGTAATTCGTAATCCGATGATACCCTTGTGAGCGTGCACCACGTTGAGGTTGGTCGGCTCCCCAATCAAACCAAGAGGTTGTTTCGCAACGATTTCTTGATAACCGGCGGAGTGACCTATCAAATGTTTTGCACCCATGAATCCAATTTCTTCATCAGCAGTGCAGACAATCCAAACGGGTTGTCGCTGTTCCATGGTTTCTAACGCCTCCACTGAAGCAATCATTGCCGCCAAACTACCCTTCATGTCGCAAGATCCACGTCCATAAAGTCGTTGGTCAATTACTTGCGGAAAGAAAGGATCACCACCCGGTCCATTCCAGCCCCGTGTTGGGACGACATCGGTGTGACAAAAGTAGGCCAACCCATTTTTCGGTCCCGCTTCTAACTCGCTCACGCTGTGATCGCCCAAGCTCGTTTTGGCTGGATTTCGTTTCGCGAGAACATTCGTTTTTTCAATGCCTGCTCGATCGATGTACCGCGTTAATTCAATCTGAAATCCGAGTGATTCAAGTTTTTCACTGACCCAGTCGGAAACGCCACGGTTACTACTTGAGCTAACAGATGGAAAAGCAATTAGATCTTTGAGGTATTGGATCGACGCTTGAAACGGGGACATTCGAAACTAGGGGATAGAATGAGAGGACTAGTGAAGGTGGTTGCCGTGAAAATTGCATCAGCTCTGACGCTTTTTCGTTGCGTTGGGGTTTTGCATCGCATGGCGATCCTGTGAAGCTCAAGCGAGCTTGCAATACCCCAAGATAGTGTTCAAGGAATATTCAGTCAGTGAAATTTCGTGTCGATGGGTTCATGAAGGATGCAAACCAGATCAGAGCGATTTGAGAGTTGCTGCGATGTTTTCCTTGTCTGTCCCATCAAGATCGGTTTGAATCTCCTTGATCCAGTCTAACGATTGAACTTTTAGCTCATCATTAGTCAGTGGAGCAAT
>JADHOA010000122.1 GCA_016779185.1 Rubripirellula sp. | reverse complement strand
TGCTGTCTTGATACCGTAAGCCAAAATCCGAAATCGATACCAACCCAGTTCGCGCGCGGAGAAAACGCGGCGAGTATCCGGAGCAGCGTAAGATGCCATCATCGGTATAACCGCATCCACTTCCTGCCCATCATCGGCTGTCGGCACTCTTAACGCTTCTCCGTCCCAAATTGGAAAAGAGAAACCGTCATACGGATTCGCCTCTAAAGATTTTTTCATCTCAAGCGTTTGTTCCCTCTCGCTGTTGGTCAGCTCATCAAATCGAGCTAAACGATTCTCTAACTGCTCTCGATGTCGCTTTACTGCCTCGCGGTTGTAATCATGTAAAGTGAAAACGGATCGATTGGTTTTGGGGCGATCCCGCAATTGGATTGATCGATCGAGAATATAATCTGCTGCTTTGAGATATTCGGTAATTTGCTCAGATGACAGCATGAGTGCGGCACCGTTATTATCAAAGGCATTGAGCTTTGCATCGGATGGGAATCCATCGGCAAAATCGCCACGGACACCAAACAAATCCTCGATGGTGTACTCGTATTCGGTTCGATTTAATCGACGAAGCACCACCTCCTCTGACTGACCAGATAGCGCGAATTGAGCTCGCTCTAATTCAGACTCAATCCAAGACGTCACCGCTTCCAGCTCAACTTCTGTCGGTTGCTTTTCTTCTTGAGGTGGCATCTCCCCAAGATTGAGATTATCGAGAACTAGCCTCCAATTCTCCGCATCGCCCTCGGTCTGAGAAACCACCAACTGGTCAACACGAAAGTCCGCCTTTGGATTTTCTGGTCCATGACATTTCTGGCAGTACTGAATGATGAACTCGTGGACTCTTGTATCAACACCCTGGGCATTAGCTCTGCCTAGAAAAAACGGAGCAAAGGCTATCAAGAGTGCGAGGGAAAGATTACTTGCATGCACCATAAAAAACTCTTGGTCTTATCAGAATCAACATCGAATTCATTGTAGATTCAATCGAGGATTCAAAGAAATAGGATTGAGCCCCGCATTAAATTATCTTTGGCTTCTCGTAGTCGTACCACCTACGGAATCAACGATATTTTGAGCGGATCAGATCATGAATCATGACATCCGATACCGTAAATGCTCAGCAAGCGTCGTAGGCGGTGTACGATAAGCAGCGATAGAGCTTAATCAAACTAGAAGCCCACAACGGTTCCCTTTCGATGTTAGGTCGATCCAAATCATGCTTACTTTGCGTCTCTTCCAGTTATCCACTCTACTTCTCTGCGTAGCGGTCGCGAATGGTTCTGAACAGAAAAACGTTGTGCTAATTCTTGCCGATGACTTGGGTTGGGCAGATACGACCCTTTATGGACATTCAAATCTATACGAAACCCCCAACATCGAACGATTAGCGAAGCGTGGGATGGTTTTTTCAAATGCATATGCGAGTCCAATTTGCTCGCCGACTCGTGCAAGTATCATGACAGGGCAAAATCCAGCCAGACATGGAATGACCGCACCCGCTGCGCATCTTGAAGTCGAGCGGTTTGAAGCAGTTGCCAGTGAAACTGGACCAGCACAACAAAAAAGCACGAACGTTCGGACCTCCACTCGCCTAAAGCCTGAGCTTCCCATGCTCAGCCAAGTTCTTCAAAACGCAGGTTATGCCACCGCGCACTTCGGTAAATGGCACCTCGGTAGAGAACCTCACTCTCCACTTGAAAGGGGGTTTGATGTTGACTTACCGCATTGGTGGGGGCCGGGTCCTAAAACCGGTTACCTTGCGCCTTGGAGTTACAACAATCCTAATTTCAAGGAAGGCTCGCCGGGTGAACATATCGAGGATCGAATGGCTAAAGAAGCCGCCGAGTGGATTCGAAAAAGAGATCGCAATAAACCCTTCTACATGAACTATTGGCAGTTCTCTGTTCATGCGCCATTCGGAGCAAAACCGGAACTTGTCGAGCGATATCGCAAGAAACTTGGGCAGCAAGTCGATGAACTCGCCGATCCTGAGATACGAAACCAGCTTCTGAATTCGCACGTGCCAAACATTGGTATGCCTCAGCAATCTCCTACCTACGCAGCGATGGTTCATTCGCTCGATGACGCGGTAGGTACCTTGCTTGATACGTTGGATGCCGAAGGAATAGAAGACGACACAATCATTATCTTCTACTCTGATAACGGTGGTAACATTCACTGCGGATTAGAAGAAACTTCGGAAGCAGGGAAAAAGTACATCACTCCGATCACCAGTAACCATCCTCTTCGGGGAGGAAAAGGTGGTATTCACGAAGGTGGGGTTCGGGTACCGGCGGTAGTCGTGTGGCCTAGTGTCACAAAACCGGGAGCGCAGAGTGAAACACGAATCCATGCGACAGACCTTTATCCCACAATCTTGCAGATGCTGAGTGTGGATCAACCCAAGAGCCATACGATAGACGGCGTTGACTTCTCCAAGGCGCTTCAGGGCGAAGAATTGCAACGCCCGCCTTTATTCACGCTGGTTCCCAATCATGGAAGTACTCCGCACTGGCTTCCACCTGCAATTTCAGTGCACATGGATGATTGGAAGCTAATCCGAATCTTTTATTATGGTGAAAATCAAGACCATCAGTACCGACTCTATAACCTAAAGCAGGATCTCAGTGAAACGACCAATCTAGCAAGTCAGAATCAGGACAAAGTGAAATCTCTTGACAAGCTAATCGAAAATTACCTCATTCAAGCCAATGTCGTTGTACCACAACCTAATCCGAGTTTTGATCCAAAACAGTTCAAACCTGAGCTGATCGGAGTCCAGCCAGGTGGGTTAAAGATGCCGCCCGGTTTCAAAAAAGAAGCAAGCGACAAATCAGCAAATCAAAAAAAACCGGTTAATTTCAATACGTCCCTCATGGGATGGCAGATCAGGAATGGAGACGCAGCGACAAAAGATCAATCCATTGTCATCACCGGCGCGAACCGCGAACCATTTATTGCCAATGCAAAAATAAGATCTCCCGAAGATACCGCCATCATGATTCGAATTAAGGCACCAATGAATGGGATAGCAAAAGTCCAATGGCGTTTAAGCGGACAGGAAACGTTCCCAAGTAACCAGCAGTTTCAGACGGTTAAAATTACAGGTGGCGATTGGAACGAACTCAAGGTCAACCTATTGAACGAGGAACCAATCATTCATATCCGAATTCACTTACCAGCATCCCAGCAAGGTGTTGAGATTGATTGGATCGAGATTGTCTCTGAGAAACTAGAAGCCGCAAATCAGCGACATTGGGACTTTGGCACTGCTGCTCGATAAATCAAAGATTACACACTAGCTGATAATGAAATAGTCTTATGGTCATTTCAACTTAGCGCATCACTCGAGCGACAAATGTGATCCGAACATGATGCACTGAAGTCAGCTTGCAACCCTTCACCCAAAAGCATTTTCCGAGGAACAATCCCAGTTCAATAAAAATACAGCTTTGCCCTCGATACAGTGCCGACCAACTGTGATTAGGTCATGTATCCCGCTGTGTTTACCAGGAAAATCTAAGAACAGCTCGCCCACTATTCGCAACGATCAAACACCAAATGGTCAAGAAATCCTTAAGTGAATCAAAGTGCGTGATTGCCTGCCGCGCGTTCCCATATAATCAAAGTGTGAACCACGAGACGTGATACATTCGCAATCGAATGCTGAAACCGATCTCGAAATAAAAAAATCTCATTACCTACATTACGCTCAAAAGATGATGGAGGCATACCAGCCTCACGCAAAAGTTACTTGAAACTTGGTTTGAATTCACTCTATCGAGCAAGCATCAATATGCAAAACTTTGGCAAAAATGCAGTAACACAAATGCCCAGAATTTATCTCTTCGCGTTGGTAATCTGGAACTGCTGTTTTTTCAATCTGCTCCTAGGATCCGATCTACAGATACACCAATTTCCTGACGAGCTGCATCAACGCACCGAAATGTTGAATAACCACTTTGTCGCCTCGGTTCCACCGATGGAAACACCCGATTCAAAATTTCCATTGCTTATTTTTTTACACGGTGCCGGAGGACGAGGGGACGACATTGAGCGAGTCGAGCGAATCGCTAGACCGGTATACAAAGGGATGATTGCTTTAACCCGTGAACCGGCCATTTTCGTTGCCCCACAAGCAAACCTTGGAACCCAACAGATTCAGGCTAGTTGGCTACCCGATGACCTTGATTTGTTTCTGTCGTATCTCAAGAAAACTTTACCAGTCGATGAAGACCGCATTTATTTAACCGGCAATAGCATGGGAGGTTATGGAACATGGGCTTGGGCAGCAAAATCCCCGAGTTCGTTTGCAGCAATCGCTCCAGTTGTTGGCGGATTAGGGAAAGGAGGACCAAAAGACATCTCGCCCGAAATCAATGACTGGGCGAAGCAACTGGTCACTACACCTGCGTGGGTATTTCATGGAGCAAATGACAAAGTCGTTCCGGTCGGCCGATCACAAGAAATGATAAGGCTGATCCGCGAAAACGGAGGCGAACTCGCGCGTCTTACCGTTTTTCCTGATGAAGGCCATGGAGTAGGCAGAATCGTCTACACATCACAAGAGTTTTTTGATTGGATGTTTGCAAAAAAGTCAAATACCGTTTCGAAGATTAAAATGCAACAATCGAGATAAACCTCCATTTCCTTTATCGAATGTTTTACTCATGAGCACAAATCCTGAAGAAATTCTTTCATGTCCTCACTGTACGAAACTGTGGGAAAAGCTAGAAACGCTGGAGTCGGACAAAGCAAAAGTCGAGAACGCAAAATCAAAGATTGAGAAACAAATGGCTTTTCTTCTTCCATTGGTGATTGTGCAACTCGTGCTTAGCTCAATTGGGCTACTGCTCAAATTTTCAATGTGAACGATTGATCGCCACACAGAGCTAAAACATCAAACTCGTTGATTCGTAATCGTGAATTGCCTAAGTATTTCTTACTTCAAAAAAAGCAAACACATCGCATACCGTTGGGCTCTACTACAATACCTAGAATCAACCCGATTCGCTGAATAGATCATTCGCAGTAGTTTGTTCGATGCTGCGTGATAACTTGTGGAGTTCTTCGATGGCTAATTCTATCGAGCAATCAAATGCTGTTCATTCTTGGAAAAGCATGATTTTGAGGGGAATTCTTACCAGCGTTCTTAGTTTGACAATTGCTTCTGGCGCGATTTTGATGATCGGCCCGCAGGTAGTTTTCATCATTCCCTTCGCTATGATTTGCGGCATAGCATTGGTGGCAAAACGATCCTACTGGTCGATGGTGTTCCTGGGGTACCCGCTCACGTTCGGTTTGGTTTCCGCGTGGATTGGATATTGTGAGATCGAAGGGTATCACCAAACCAAGGGGTTCTTGATCGCGGTAACGATTGGATCTATCGGACTATTGATGATCGCGTCGGGATTATGGAAGGCATTCTCCATTTCATCCAAATAGCCTGTCGCACAGCAGGCTGCCCATTCTGAACTCGCAAATTTCATCTTAGCGAAAGAAAGCATGAATACGAAAATCATTTTGTCGTTAACGATTTTGTGCGTGACCCACCTTCTTGACATCACCAGCAGAGTAAATGGAGCAGAGAAGCCAAACATTCTCTTTATCTTCGCTGATGACTGGGGTTGGGGGGACCTAAGCTGCCACGGACATCCCTATGTAAAAACACCCAACATCGATCGACTCGCAAGAGAGGGAACAGATTTTCATCGATTCACGGTTGCAAGCGGCGTCTGCTCACCGAGTCGTACAGCTGTGATGACAGGCCGTTTCCCAGCTCGATACAACATTGATGGACATTTTGCTTGGGTTCCCCAAAATCAGAAACGCAATATGCCGGATTGGCTCGACCCTAGCACGACAACGTTGCCAAGATTGTTACAACAATCCGGCTACAAAACCGCGCACTTTGGCAAGTGGCATCTTGCTAACGACATGATTCCGGATTCACCTCTGCCGAGTGTCTATGGTTACGATGAGTACGGGGCGTTCAATTGCGCCGGGGAGCAGATGCCAGTACACGAGGATGCTAAACGAGCGATTGATTTCATCCGGAAGAGCAATCGCGATGGCAAACCGTTTTACGTCAATCTATGGATTCATGAACCACACACACCTTTCCACACGGTTCCTAAATATGAATGGCGATTTCGCGAAATGGAAAACCGTGAAGACCAGATTTATGCATCGGTACTATCACATGCTGACGATCGGATCGGTGAAATCCTGAACGAGCTTGATCGACTAAAGGTAACCGAAAACACGCTTGTGATTTTTAGCTCTGACAATGGTCCGGCACGAGCGTCGGGACCGAGCGAATTAGACCTACATTACGATACTGCGACTGGAGCCGGGTGGGGAATTGCTGCAGCAAAAGGACTGACCGCAGGACGCAAGGGCTATAAGTCTGCTCTTTTTGAAGGTGGGATCGGTGTGCCTTTTATCGCACGATGGCCAGGTCAGATTGCCGAGGGCAACATTGACAACTCGTCACTGCTTTCTGCAGTAGATCTGCTGCCAACCTTTTGTGAAATAGCGGGTGTGGAGCTACCAGATGGTTATGAACCCGACGGGATTAGTCAGGTAGCACCCCTGCTCGGCCCACCAACTAAAACCCGAATTAAGCCGTTGTTTTGGAAAATGCAGTCTCCTTGGCCAATCCAAAAAGCGAGGCCCTACCACTGGGTATCGTTTGCGATGGTACACAAGAACTGGAAGCTACTTACCAATCAAAATTGCACCTACTGCGAACTGTATGATGTAACCTTGGATCCACTTGAAACAGTAAACGTCAGTACAAAGTATCCCGAAGTCGTTGAGCAAATGTTGAAGGATCTGGACGGTTGGAAATCGACTCTTCCTCCCTCGCCATCCGGAGATGTTTTCTCCGTCGAAAGATCACAATCCACTTCAAATTAGTCAGTTTCAAATGATTGGAATTCAACTAAATCTCTGCAAGCTGCCAGTATCACAAAACTCAGTTCGTGGTAACTCTTCGAGGTAGTCTTACCGATAGGATTCAAGAATCCCTAGGTCGGTTGTCTGAGCAGTTGAACCCACAGAGCTTACGACGCAACGTAATGATACGCACTCTCATTCGAGCAAAAGTAATTCAATGAAATCGATCCTATTCATACTCGGCGCATTAACAGTGCTTTTTTATTCAAATGTTCACGCCAAGCGTGCTGCACCCACCAAGGTAAAGCCGGTTGCGTCGGGAACAATGGAGTATCGAGCGCCACAAAACCAAACAGGATGCATTGAAGCATGGAATACCGAGTCAAATGAAATGAGCTGGCGGCGCCAGATTTACGTGATCAAATATCAGTCAGGTCTTGAGCGTGATATCCAAGACATTTTTATCACGAATCTTCGACTCACTGAAAACCAACTAATCGTGAGCAATGAATCAAATTCCGATTACTCCCTTGATCTAAATACCCTTGAAGTCAAGGTTTTGAAAGGCGCACTGGTGGAATCGTTTGAGTAGGTCGTGAATTGCTGAAAAGGCTTGAGCAAGCACGAAAAGAGAGTGATCCAGCAGACCTTGAAGAAGATGCTAAGTACAGCGGGAGCAACGGTTTTCGTGACGACTCTAGAAACTAGCCAAAAGCGGAAACTTTAGTCGCAGAAAGCAGCCAGTGACTGAGCTTCATTCATTACCATGACCTAGTGGTTCGGACGTGACATAGCCGAATGTGATGTCGCAAAAATGAAACGAATAGCAACCGCGAGCGCCAAAAATGGTTACGGACTTCGCGATCTGATCGTTCTCGTCGCCAACAGCCAAGTCATCAAGCGTCGATAATTGCGAGTCACCGAACCGCTTTCTTCTCTCGATCATTGGTGCCTGTTTCCCCTAGGTGAATCAGCAAAAGAGAAGGAATGCGAAAGTGACAGAACCAAGAACGCAATTGAGGTGAGGGATGTTTTCATAGTTGGTTTATTGGTGGAGTTTCTTGCCTACTAGCACGAATCGCAAGCGAGTGGATGCACTTACTTCATCGCGACACTCGCATGCGCGCCGTGCTAGTATTTGGGTCGATCCGAAATCGAGTGTTCCTGAGCTGGTTCCGAATCGCTCTAAGTCGATCCCGGTATTGTTCAGCAAGTTGACAAACAAATTGCACAGTGGTGTATTACTACCTGCGTCATGGGTGACATAACTTCCATACTCATAGCCGCCACCGGTAACGACGATGGGCAGATTCCTTGGGTCGTGCGAGTTTGCATTACCAAGGTTACTGCCAAAGAGTACGGAGGTCTTGTCCAGCAAGCGTCTTTCGGATAGCGACAACTTCGCCATCCGCGTCAAAAACTCGGCGAAGCTGCCCAGGATCGCAGTCTCGATGATCTTCCGCTGTTTGATTTTTTCAGGATCACGGCCGTGATGCGATAGGTTGTGATGCTCGGCAGTCACACCATTGATCTTGGGGACGACGAGATGGTCATGGATAACCAGCGTGACGATTCGCGATGAATCCGTTTGTAGAATCAGCGGAATCAGCTTCAATCTGCAATGGCTCATTCAATCGGAAGCAACACCATGAAAAGATACCTTTACGCTGGACTTCTGTGCCTTGCAGCGATGTTCGCGGCCAGTATGACGGTAGCCGCGCAGCCAAACATTCTGCTGATTGTGTCGGAGGACAACGGACCGGAACTGGGATGTTATGGCGATCCCTACGCGATGACTCCGCGACTCGATCATCTGGCGGACGAGGGCATTCGCTTTGATCGAGCCTTTGTGCCGCAAGCCGGTTGTAGTCAATCACGAGCAAGTTTCCTTACGGGGCTATATCCGCATCAACATGGCCAAATTGGATTAGCAACCTGGGGATTTCGCCTGTATCGCGACGACATTCCGAATCTGCCACGTCTTCTGAAAGCCGCCGGCTATCGCACCGGAATCATCGGAAAACTGCATGTAAACCCCGAGTCAGCGTTTCCATTCGACTTCCACGAGATCAAGTCCGCCAACTTTGCGCGTAACACACTGAGCGACTATGCGATGCACGCCGATGCACTTATTCGGGCGGGCGAGGAACCGTTCTTCTTGAGCGTCAATTATCCCGACGCGCACGATCCGTGGGTGCGACAGATCGAGAGCCTTCCAGCCAACCCGCAGGGCCCTCGCGATGTCAAGGCAATGGCCTACATCGGGATCGATCCACCCGGGATGCGCGAGATGGTGGCGGACTATTACAACTGCCTAAGCCGCCTCGATACGCTGGTTGGCGATCTGATGGACGTTCTCGATCGCAGTGGCAAAGCCGACAACACCATCGTCATCTACATCGGCGATCACGGCGCGGACATGTTACGCGGCAAACGAACTTGTTACGAAGGCGGCTTGCGCGTTCCGATGCTCATGCGCTGGCCGGGCAAGATCATTCCCCAGGTTCGCAGCGAACTCGTTTCGACGATCGACTTGATGCCAACGCTCTTGTCGGCATCCGGTGTCGAGCCGCCTAGTGGTTTGCCGGGTCGCGCGTTGCAACCGCTATTCACACCAGGCGAGGTCTTGTGGCGGACGCATTACTTTGCTGAATATCACACGCACGCTGCGGCACCTAACTATTTTCCGCAACGCTGTGTTCGCACGGATCGCTTTAAGCTGATCGAGAATCTGCTGCCCGGAGAAGTCCATCCCGACTACGACTTGACGTTGTCAAAGTTGACGAAAGAAGCCGCCAACCGCAGGATCGTCGGCGGCTTGGATTTGACTCGCGTGATTGCCGAAGCCGATACGCCCGTCAAGCAAGCCTATGCACGGATGCGACAACCGTCCCGGTATGAACTTTATGATCTGGTCCATGATCCGTACGAATTCCATGATCTGTCTGATTCACCAGAGCATGCAGATGTTCTGCGAGAGCTTCAAGGTGAGCTGAAAGCGTTGCGCGAACAAACAAGTGATCCGTTGCTCGATGCTGCGAACCTGGAACGACTGTCTGCCGAAGTCCGTTCGATCACTAGCAAGAATAGCGGGAAAGAATATCGCTGGGGATATCCCGAATATTTCTTTGGGCGCGAACCCGCGGGGACGGATGCTCCCAGAGAGCAAAAACGAGAAGACAAATCGACCTCGCGTTCAGAGGAGTAATTACCGTGCGACGACTTGTGATGATGCAATCCATGTTGCGATTAGCAATGGTACTGGTCACGCTGGGATGTGCCAGCGATACAGCCAAAGCTGCGGAAAAGCCCAACGTGCTAATGATCGTTGTGGATGATATGAATGACTGGGTGGGTTGCTTGGGTGGTCATCCTCAGGTGAAGACGCCAAATATCGATCGACTTGCACAGTGTGGTTTACTGTTCACGAACGCTCACGTTCCCGCACCGGTCTGCAATCCGTGCCGCGTCAGCGTCATGACGGGACGCAGGCCGAGTTCGACTGGGATCTATGCCAATGATGTTGTTTGGCATGAAGCTTTTCCGGGGATCACCAGTCTGCCCAGTCACTTCAAAGCGAACGGCTACCACGTCGCGGGTGGCGGCAAGGTCAATCATCACATGCCCGGCTTCAACCGACGCAGCGATTGGCACGATTACTTTGATCAAGTGTTCGACAGCCATTATCAAGACCGTTTGGCTCGCGGTCTGAACGTCAAGGACTTTCAGTGGCCCACCGGATTCCCACTGAACAGCATCGAAGCAGTACGAAGCTTTGGCAAGCCGCCTCAGAATTCCAACGAGTTCGATTGGGGACCGCTCGATCTTGTCGACCATGAA
>JADHOA010000121.1 GCA_016779185.1 Rubripirellula sp. | reverse complement strand
CCATGGTAGATAACCCCTCTCAGATCGAAAAATATACAGGACTGCCCGTCTTGGCTACCGTTTTCTTTGAAGGCGACACGAGCTGCGTTGCAGGGATCGAATCGACTTTAGAACCAAAGCTTTAACTCTCACTCAACATCGCTTGTTGTTATCACCTACCCTGCGATGCAGGCCAAACCTGCCGCGAGCAACACAATTGAACACGCGAATGGTGAACTTACCGCTTACCAATCGTGCCGAAACTCGCTCAACCCACCAGCAGTACAAACCATGACATCTTGTTCGACATCCACGATGCTTTGTAACCCGACAACACGCCCCACAAAACAGCGATGGGAACATCGGGTAGTGCATTGCTTGGCTCAACTTGCCTTGCTGATGGTGCCATCGATTGGATTGGCTGCAGAATGGACCCTGCCGCTTGCGGGAAACGCCTACCGAACCTCGCCTGCACCGAGCGACAACGGCTTTTCTCGACAAGGGCCCATCAGATGGAGCGATTCGAAGGATGTGATCTCGGTCTACTTTCACCTCAGTCGTCCATCGACCGTTGAACTCTCCATCCGTGCGTGCTCGCCGGCTAAGGCGTCGAAATTAAACGCGACAATTGGCGGGCAGACGCTATCGTTCAAGGTATCGGGCGCTGAACCCAACGTGGTAACGATCGGCGAAACCACGGAGTTACCCTCGGGATACACAAGGGTCGACTTGCAAGCTGATTCGCAAGACAGTTTTCATTCCGTTGAAGCACACCACCTGATTGTCAGGAGTGATCACGACGACCTTGAGGTCAACTTTGTCCAGAACAACCAAGGCAACATGTTTTACTGGGGTCGAAGAGGCCCATCGGTTCACCTTCGATACCTTGTCCCCAAAGAACGCACGCTGACCTATGCGTACAGCGAAATCACCGTTCCAGTTTCTCAGGATCCTCTGGGAACCTATTACATGGCCAATGGATTTGGCGAAGGATACTTTGGAATCCAAGTGAATTCGCCAACGGAGAGGCGAGTGCTTTTCTCTGTCTGGAGCCCCTTTAGCACGGACAACCCTCGCGAGATCCCAGAAGATCAACGCATCATCGCACTCGGAAAAGGAAAGGACGTCCACCTCGGCGAATTTGGAAACGAGGGATCTGGCGGCCAGAGCTACCTCGTCTATCCATGGAAAGCCGGACGAACCTATCGCTTTCTGACAGAGGTTATTCCTAACGGAAAAGGTGAAACCACTTATACTTCTTGGTTTGGTGACGCGGCCAAAGATGAATGGCTTCTCATCGCAAGTTTTCAACGACCGAAAACGGACACCCATCTCCGAGGCTTTCATTCATTCCTCGAAAGCTTTTACCCAGCTCATGGCCACCTCGAACGCCGTGCGAACTATGGAAACGTTTGGGTGCGAGACACCGGCGGCACTTGGTACTCTTGCCAACAAGCAGTTTTTTCCGTGGATGCGACGGGCAGCGGAAAACACCGACTCGATTTCACCGGTGGCAGCGATGAGAACCAGTTCTTCCTGCGCAACTGTGGCTTCTTTAACGAAACGGGCAAACCCGGACAAACCTTTCTGCGCACAGGAGATCCGAATTCGCCACCAACAATCAATTTTGATCAACTACCTCGTTAGCCCACTGATCCGCTGCATGGTCACGTTGATACCACAAAGCCGTCACCGCTTGGCGGCATGCAAGCGAGTCGAATCATCGTTTAGGCAGCGGTGGGGCGTCATACTGATCACGAAGACGATTAAATTCATCCTTCAAATCGGCTAGTGTGGATGCATAACCTGGGTCGTCGTGGACGCTTTTTAACTCTTGCGGGTCAACCTGCAAATCAAAAAGATTCCATTCATTACTGATTGGGAAGTGGATCAGTTTGTGCCGCTGAGTTCGAACACCAAAATGCTGCGGAACGGCATGTTCACCCAATTCGTAGTAAGAATAGTAAAGAGAAGAACGCCACGGAACCTCTCGCTGCTCCATCACCGGTACCAGTGACCGACCCTGTATCTCGGAGGGGATTTCCAGACCTGCGATTTCCAGAAAGGTAGGTGCATAATCAATATTCTGGATCAAATGCTCAGGCCTCGATCCAGCGGCAATCTTTCCCGGCCACCTTGCAATGAAGGGCATCCGAAACGACTCTTCGAACATCCATCGTTTATCGTACCAACCATGCTCCCCGAGGTAGAAACCTTGATCTGATGAATATATCACCAAGGTGTTCTCAGCCAAGCCGTGATCATCGAGGTACTTGAGTAATCGCCCTACACTTTCATCAACGGCTTTGACGGTACTGAGATAGTTGCGCATGTAACGACGGTACTTCCATCGCACCAACTGATCATGATCCATTTGACCTGAAGCAAACTGTTTCAAGAACTCTTGGTTCTTCGGCCCAAAGTAAGCGTTCCACTCGCTTCTCTGCTGCTCATTCATTCGACTGTATTCGGGAGTGCCGTAACGATCCGGAGCCGGCAACTGCACCTCACCACGTTCATCCTTTCGCACTTTCGCGTCGTAGGCCCAATCGAAGTGCCGGTCGATCTCCATTTCATTGCCGGCAAGGGTTTTACTCCGGTTTTCGTAGTTATCGAAAAGCGTATCTGGTTCCGGGATTTCCACATCATCGAAGGCCCCAAGATGACGCAAGGCAGGGGCAAATGTTCGATGCGGCGCCTTGTGCTGACACATCAGAAAAAACGGTTTCGCTGTATCTCTTTGATCCAACCAATCCACTGCTTTGTCGGTGGTTAAATCCGTGGCATAGCCTTCAAATTGCTTGGTGCTACCATCAGGCTGAATGAAAACGGGGTTGTAGTAACTGCCCTGCCCAGGAAAAACCTCCCAATGATCGAATCCTTGAGGTGTCGTCTTCAGATGCCATTTCCCAATGACCGCAGTGTGATAACCGCCCGCCTGCAGTGCCTTGGCAACGGTCCACTGACTCTGGTCAAAGCCTTTTCCCGTGTTTCGCATAAAACCATTTTTATGGCTGTGCTTGCCTGTCAAAATGGTCGCGCGTGAAGGACCACAGATTGAGTTACCACAAAATGAATTGACGAAGACAGCGCCTTGCTTGGCAATTCGATCAATGTTCGGCGTTGGAGCTACATCCGCTAGCGGACCACCGTAGGAAGAAATTGAGTTGATGGCGTGATCATCGGAAAAGATGAACAGTATGTTAGGTCGATCAGCAGCAACCAGAGTGCTGCTCGCTATCAACGAGAGGATAAAGGTAGACACCAAACAAGAAATGAATCTTCGAAAGTCGATCATCCGAACCTGATCCCAGTGTGAGCGATTTGAGTGGCACGAACTTTGACGAACAAATCGTCTGCGTACACGTCTTTCACAACAGATTAGCTTAATCTTTCCATCGTTAAAACTAGTTCACGCAAATCCGATCCCCGCCGCCGTGTAAACTCTTCGTTTAAAAGGTCGTATCCAATCGAAATCTCGTTCTGGCATCAGTCATCCATGACAATGCCCCTCGCTGAAACGCATTGCTGACGGACTCCAATGAATCAATCCTTCCAAACGATTGCCCGATTAGTGTTGTCCGGTATTGCAATCACCTCGCAAATCGTGGCACAGCCCTATGCCTTATCGGCAGACAACGCAAATCCTTCCCACCGTGGAATCACCGCGCATCGCGGCAACTCAGGCATGTTTCCCGAAAACACACTCCCAGCCTTCGAAAACGCGATCGAATTAGGAGTTGACTGGATTGAGCTGGACTTATTCCTCACCAAAGATCAGCAACTGGTTGTGATTCATGACCAAACAACCGAGCGAACAGGAGATAGGGCACTGGATGTTACGAAGTCCACTCTTCAAGAAATCCAGTCGGTCGATGTTGCGGTTGATTTCCGTAATCGACACAAACTCTCGATCTCGGACTGTCCACCACAGCATATTCCTCAACTCGAAGACGTTCTGAATTTGGTGATGAGACAAAACCGAACTCGTGTCTCAATCCAACCTAAAGTGGATTGCGTGGCCAAAGCCGTTGAAGTGATTCAGAAAATGGGTGCTGAGAATCTTGTGGGTTTCAATGATGGAAATCTAAAACTCATGATCAAAGCCAAGCAACTCGCTCCGGATGCAACCATCTTTTGGGATCGCGGGGTGAACACAAATATTAATGAAGACATTCAAACTGCAACGCAATATCGCTTTCACGCACTCATTTATCAGGACCAAGGAATCTCCCTGGAAAAGATCAACCGAACAAAAATGGCAGGACTCAATGTCGGTGCTTGGACAGTAAATGACCCTGATCGCATCAGGGAATTATTACGAATGGGGGTCAACAGAATTTACACGGACTACCCCCAACGAATGATAAAAATTATCCAAGAAGAAAATCGACCCGAACGACTATAGCGAGCGAAAACGCGTCAATGGCGACCAAAATGATTTTCACAAACATCCAAACATGCGAGATTCACACGATCGACATTCAGACAAATCAACCTATCAACCTATGCCACACGGAAACTCAGATATCGAGGGGCCATCGATGATCGTCGCACCCAAAAGAGTTGACCGAAGATCCTTCGTGAAAGGACTCAGCACCGCAACCGTTGGCCTCACATCAGCTTCACTGCTTGCATCGGAAACGGACGTGGAAAGCCGCATCAAACGCGCGGTTAAATTCCACATGATCAAAGAAGAGCTAAGCGTTCTTGATAAATTCAAACTATTAAAAGACCTGAATTTTGACGGCACAGAAATCCACGTCACCAGCAAAGTTGATCCGCGCGAAGTCAGTCAGGCAATCGAAAAAACGGACGTCGCGGTCCATGGTTTTCTCAACAGCGATAAGCCCGATTTGATCCACGCGATCGACACCGCCAAATATTATGGGGGCACGAGTGTTCTGGTGGTGGCTGGAAGAGTAGATAAGACGAATCGCTACGACCAGGTTTATCAAGAACAGAGAGATCGGATCCGAAAGGCTCTCCCGCATGCTGAAAAACAGAATATCCATCTACTGATCGAAAACGTTTGGAATGGATTCCTGCTGAGTCCAATTGAAATGGCAAGATTTATTGACGAACTCGATAGCCCATTCGCTGGGTCTTATTTCGACGTCGGTAACGTGGTGAGATTCGGTTGGCCAGAGCACTGGATTCGAATTTTAAACAAACGAATCATCAAACTGGACATCAAAGAATATAGCCGTGAAAAACAGCTCAACAAAGGACTTCGCAAAGGCTTTGAGGTGGAGATCGGGGAAGGAGACTGCGATTGGCCAGAGATCCGAATTGCCCTAAAAGACATTGGATACACCACCGGCTGGGCAACAGCCGAAGTACCTGGAGGTGACCGTAGACGATTAGCTGAAATTGCGGAACGCATGGATCGCGTCCTAACATATTGCTAAAACTGACACTTCAGTCGATGGTCAGTCGATTGATTGAGTAAGTGATCCTAATGTGAGCATGTTTTTGTGAGTCAACACCGATCCAACAAAAACCCTAGACGCCAGCGTCCCAAGCCAGACCTAAGTCGTATCCACGCACGTCAAGCACACAAGTACGCTGACGATCCCACAAAAAACCCTCAAGCTGGCGATTCAAACCCAGTTAATCTTGATCAACAACTTGCACAAGCGAGCCATTCAAAGTCAGAGATGAATCGCCATGGGTCGTCCAATCAGGTCATCGTCTCAAGACGATTCGACCTGATCGCGGGTGGTGGTCTTTCGCTACTGGTTGCAGCCGTCGTGATCGCATTGAGCTGGTCCAGCCCATCCGGAGCAGGCACATTTTTACTCGCGATTGAACTCTACCTGTTTACCGATCTATTCATCAATGGCCCGCACTTCATGGCATCCTACCGGCTGCTCTATTCACGCAGAACCAACTTTCGAAAACATCCGCTGGTAACGCTTGCTTTCCCCTTTCTCGCAGGGATTTTTCTTGCCTACATCATTTACTGTTCCTATCAACAGGATGCTCAAGATCCATTGGGGATCATGGGTATCCTCACCCTGATCGCGCCTGTCGTTCTCGCATGGCATTACACGGGGCAGTCATGGGGGACGACCGCCTGCTTTGCACACCTAAGTGGTTTGACAATAAGACCAAAACATCGAAGGCTGATTCGCGGCGGCTTCCTGACACTATTTATCTATCACGTTGCTTGGGCCTATGACTCGACCGGAATTATTCAAAACACACTCAGCGAGCAAGAGGCCGGTGAATACCTGATGCGTTCGATCATGTCGTTGTGTCGTGTGGTTGTCGCGGCGGGATTCATCGCCGGCCTGTTCGGTTTTTGGGATTTATCAAAGCAAACAGGGAAGCGAGTTCCGATCAGAACATGGTTACCATGGGCTGGTACTTTTAGCTGGTATGTGATGGTGGATTTGAATCCGGCATCCTTTTTCTTATTACAATTTTTTCACGCTTTTCAATACCTGATGTTTCCTTTACGTGTTGAACTGAACGACTATGCGCCAAAACCGAATGCGTTTCGGCATCTAATTTTTTATTACGTGACTCTCGTTTCTCTTGGCTATCTGGCCTTTGAATGGTCCAGCTTTGATTCAATTCCGAAGCAATTGATTCCTGCCGGAACCGCCATGATGATGATGATTAACCTGCATCACTATTTTATCGACGCAGTCATTTGGAAAATCAGGGAACCAGAAGTCAGGAAATCACTCTTCGGCCACCTAACGCCGAACTGATGGGTGATGCGTCAGAACGGTAGAGGAATTTTGTTACACGCCTGTCCAGCGTTACTTGCTTTCTTGGCGTAACACTTCTCGCATCCCACAAGTTACAAATTCAGCAAAGGAATCACTAGAGAACCGTTTGAGCTCGACTTCACGTTCCCGCATGATCGTGCCCAGCAATTCTTGCGACCGAGAAGGACTAATCGTTCCATTTTGATACCCGTAAGCTAAACGCACACTCCGCCAAGCAAGAGCTTCAAGAGGTCTGCGCAACTCGACCAGCAAATCAATCAACTCGCCAATCACCACATAGGATCGATCCTCGCTACCAGCCATTTTTGATCCAAGTGCTTGAGTTCGAGCGATCATGGAAGCTCGCTCTTGCAGTTTCTCGGCCTGACTCACCGCACCGAGATCGGCGGCAACGCGTGACAACGCTTCATAGACGGCAACATCCGTGGAATCGAGTATCAAAGCTTGGATGAACCGATCAGCTGCTCGCCTCGACTCTCCCTTTCTTGCTTCATAAGTCCCCAACGCGAAGAGAGCATCCGGCGAAGTGAGTGAAGCGGAGGCTGGATCGGCCACGATTCGCTCACTCCAATTTTGAAGCTCGGCCCAGTCCTGTTGTTCCACTGCACATCGCCCGAGTAAGCCGACTAACTCGGGTGTGGTGCCACTCGATGAAGCAAGCGTTTCGCGTACAGATTTCCAATCTCCGAATGCAGCTTGAGCTTTTGCCAATCCCAACGCGCCCACTGGATCAAATGTCTCCGGTGTCGCATCGCCGGCAAATGGATGACGACCTATCAGCAGACTTCTTAACTCTGTCTCCTGAATATCACCCAGTTGGCACAATTTCCGAAGGTGCTCCGACGCCCTTACGCCGAGACCTTGCCGCAGGTAGAGGTCGGCGAGTCCTCGATGCACGAGTGAAGCATCGGGGGCAACCACTAACAGTTCTTGGTATCGCTGCTCGCCAGCTCCCCATTCACCTGACTTAATCAGCCATTCTGCCGTCTGCCCCATCGCGGGAAGCTTGATCGTGCTATCTTTGGCGGTGAGTTGTTCAAGCAGCCTGATTGCCTCGGGGTAGCGACGACGGTCGGCGAGAAGCAACGCCAACAAAAAGTTGATTTGTGTGTTACCAGGGGCAAGACGCTTTGCTTGACGAACAAGGCTAAATGCCAGATCGTCTCGGTCTTCATCCATCGCAACCAAGGCTTGCTCGTGCAGTTCCAAGGCTTGCGTCAAGCGTTCCCCTGAACTCAAGGACTCGCCTGAACTCAAGGACTCCTCTGAACTCAAGGACTCCCTCGCACCGCTATTACTCGGTGATTCATCACTCGCAGGCCCCGTTTTCGCGGGCCCAGAATCGGAACTCGATGAAATCGGCTGAGCTAATTTTGACTGCCCGAGCAGAATCGTCGCAGGGGACAAAAACAACGTAGCCAAGATCAACGCAAACACGGTGGGAGCACGCGAGAAAAGAAGCCTAGCCAAAGTTATTTCCCTTAGTCACGTTAAAACTTAAAAGTTCAAGCGTTAGACGCTCATCATAGAAACCGATATCGAAAGCTGCAAATCTCGATTTAGCCGACAACGATCGCTTGAAATTCCTAACTGTTGAATTGGGTGAACTCAACATAAATCTTTCGGTTCATCCCGCAGAAACGAACGGGTCACTCCTTCACCTACAAGATGAGCACTAACATTCTGTCGAGAAAACGGACTTTAAGCGGATGCTTTCCACACACGGTTGCTTCACTCAACGGAGGACTGCCGAACGACGCGATTTAACCTGATTAGCGATATCCTTGGTGAAAATTCGTAAAAAAGCATTCGCTGCATCCCTCTACACATCGTAGGAACGAGAGCATTCCGGCGATAGCATTCGATGGAAACTTATTCCAGTGTCTCGTGGATCCAGTCATTGCATCAACAAGTGCAAGTTCCACCAATTAGCGTCATCAAGCAGTTGCGACACTTTGGATATCACTTTCCAAAACCAATCGTCGTGCGGCGTATTCTTTCGGTGAAACAATCTGTCCGCGCTGGAAGTTTTCTTAGTATGATTGAGGCAGAGAGAAGAGAAGTCGCTGCAGGGTGGATCACCAAACATGCCTCGCAGCTGGCATTCACCCCCCAAAAAGATCCAGAGTTAGATTTCGGCCTCGCGGCCAAGTCATCCGAAGATTTCATGAAGACTGTCAGCGATCGTGTTCCTCGATACCGAAAGTGATTCCTGTACCTAATTCCCTGCATGTAAGTATTCCCTGCATGTAAGTTCCCCGTTTGCAAAAGGCTGTGGCCTGAACACAAAGACGGAAAAAAGAACTGATGATGGCGATGCAACACTGGCGATTCCTCGACGACTAACCTCCATCAATTTACCCGAGAAGTAAACCTTGAAACTTCGCACACTTCTTCTAATCGTCGGCAGCCTGATCGCTGCAATTGGCGTGAGTCTGATGATGATGCGACGGCAATCAATCGCAGGAAGAGACCCGATGATGCGTTCGGTCCCTAGCCAAAGCCAGGCTAGACCCAAGACCGCTAACAACGAATCCAGCACGGGCAGTTCAAATAAAGTTTCTGGACAGCAACAGACACCGGTCGGATCCTTATCTGAATCTTCATCAAGCAGTCGTGTAGGAACAGCGACGAGTATCGCGGCTTCCCAACCCTCACTCCATTTGCCTGCACCTCATTTGGTTGGAAAGGAAGTGTGCCAAGAGTGCCATCAGGAAAACTTCCAATTACATTCCGCACACGGACACGCACACACGTTTCATGTCCTCGATGATTCACCCGACATTATCGCAAAGTTCGCTGCAAAGTCGTTCCATGCTGGTGAAGAATTTGGCACGTATGAGTACCAAGCTGAATTTGGAACCATCGATGCACCGGAAAAGCTAAAGAAACTAAAGGCAACGCTGCCGGCTGTTTTTGGTGACGAACCATTCCCACTTCAATACGCTCTAGGCTCCGGACATAACGCTTATACGTTGCTGACCTTGATCACCGAAGAGAATGGCAACACTGCGGCGCTCGAACATCGAACCAGTTGGTATGCTGCACAGGGCGGGCTGAACATCACGCCTGGGCATACAAACAAGCACCCAGCGAATGGGCTTGAACTGTTCGGTAGTATCAGCCGAGATGAAGTGATGGAAAAGTGCATCGATTGCCACACCACCTCGGCCGAGATTGTGGGCGAAGAGATCAAAAACCTGATTCCGAGTGTTAATTGCGAGAAGTGCCATGGCCCGGGAAGTGAACATGTTCGCTTGGCACGGGCACAAGCAACACCGCCGCCTTATTCCGTTGGTAAAGATGACTGGGATACGGAAGCAGAAATCCAATTATGCGGTGATTGTCACCGACTACCCAAAAACATTACCGAGAAAGAGCTCAGAGAGTATCCCGATCTTCTAGCGAGATTTCAGCCAATTGGCCTTCTTCGTAGCAAATGTTACCTAGAGTCAGAAGGACAAATGCGTTGTACCACCTGCCATGGTCCCCATGAAGCTTTGCATCAAGTTCCTGCCGATCGACATATCCAAAACTGCCTGAACTGCCACAACGCTCCGGAACACACCCTCTGCCCAGTATCACCCAAGGACAACTGCATTCAATGTCACATGCCGCCGATGACGCAGGAGCAAGGCCTGACGTTCCACGATCATTGGATTCGCGTCCGCAAAGAGTAGGCTGCCCTGTTTTCAGATCGTGTCATCTTTGAATCGAGTCGTCACTGCACAAAAAAACCTCACCCATCTCTAGGTGAGGTTTTGAGTTTCTAGATTCGGCAATCGAACACTACTGGTTCAATTGTTCTTGAATCGTCTCTTTGCCTGCCTTCGTTCCAAGCGCACCCCAAAGTCCATAGGGGCTAGGCTTGCCAGGTGCACGAGGACCAGTTTGGCCAAGACGAACTCCACCAGCAGTGGAGTCACCTGCCTCGACCGAGTCGGTCATGAACACGACTGCACCATCCGCCATCAGAACATGAGCACCACCTTGGTGATTGCTGCTCATTGGCATCGTTCCAGGTCCATCCACCCACTGACCAACACACACTTCGCGATTGGGAGGGAAGATCGTG
>JADHOA010000120.1 GCA_016779185.1 Rubripirellula sp. | reverse complement strand
CACCCGAACGCTTGGCACCGAGAAACGGCCGCAAGGTTACTTTATGAACACCAAAATATTGCCGTCACGCCACTTTTACTATCGATGGCCCAGCGGGGTTCTAACCCACAAGCACGTGTACACGCGTTCTACGTCCTGCGCGGCATCGGTGGTCTCACGACAGAGATCCTTCTGGCTGGACTCACCGATCCACACCCGCAGGTCCGTAAACACGCTTTGCGTTTAACTGAAACCCATACCGACCGTGATCAGCTGCACTCTGCAATCACCAAGCTGGTTGAAGACACTGACATCGAAGTCCGATACCAATTGGCATTTAGTCTTGGCGAGTTCAATCACCCCAGAAAATCTGAAATACTCTCTCGGCTTGCCGCCCAGGATTCAAACTCACCCTGGATCCGGTTAGCCATCTTAAGTTCAGTCGGTGATGAGGCAGAGGCGGTCTTCTCAAGTCTCATAGCAAACCAAGCATTTCGCTCCCCCGATGCAGCCGACATTCTCACCAAACTCTCTCAGATGATCACGCGTTCGAATAACGTGGAAAAAATCGCCGCCGCGCAAGCAAAGCTACCGCAACTGACCGACGGTGATCCAATCTTCGCCCTACCAATTCTGGGAATCTATCGCGCAGCCAACTTAGCCAGTGGTAGCGGTTCTAACGCTTTTCAAAACTCCTTTCAACAACTCATTGACGAAGCCTGTGATCGAGCAACGAATCCAAAGCTTTCGATAAGCGAACGTAGCGCCGCGTGCAAAGCACTTTCATTCGGAGACTGGGATCAAATACAACCAACGCTAGGCAACATCATTGAACAGAAAGTCACTCCGTCATTGACCGATCGAGCTCTTGAGGTCGCTTCGAAATTCCAGCAACCCATTGTCTCGACTTGGTTGACGCAGGACTGGAATCATCAAACTCCAGAGCGTCGAAAAATGGTCATCGAGGCGATGTTCGCTCGCGTAGATCGAACGAGATTCCTTTTCAACGCCATCACCACGGGCAATATCCCGATGAGTGACATTCCTAGAAGCCGTTACACCGAAGCAGCGAATTCACGAGATCCTGACGTCAAGCAACAAGCCCTTAACTTCCTCAGACAAACGGCAACCGTCTCACGCGAGGAAGTGCTCAAGAACTATCAAGACGCACTGTCCCAGGGAGGTGATGCCTCGAAGGGGCTGGACGTTTTCCGAAAAAACTGTGCAGCATGCCATCGTGTCGAAGATCATGGCTATGAACTTGGCCCAAATCTGGCAGCGGTCAAAGCGAAGGGCGTTGACGCGATTCTTGCGAATATTCTTGAACCGAATCTTGAAGTGAACCCGCAGTACATCAACTATGTGCTACTAAAAAGTGACGGCACCACAGCAACCGGAATGATCGCCTCTGAAAACGCGACTTCGGTGACTTTGAAACGTGGCGAGGGAGCAACGGAGGTGATTCTCAGGGAAGACATCGAAGAAATGAGGAGCTCGCGAAAGTCGATCATGCCCGAAGAACTGGAGAAAGCCATCAACCCATCAGAAATGACTGATCTGATTACCTACCTGATGACGGTCAACTGAGAAGATTACGCGAGAGTCGAGAACAGCATCTACTCTATCAAAAAGATGAAGAGGCAATCTTAAAATTACAAAGTCGGTGATCGGACACGCGGAACAGTCCCCTGATGAAGTCGTTGGCAGAGACGTGATCATTACGAATTACCCACTGAATGCGAAGCATAAGGCAGCCGTTTTAAGTAAAAAAAAACCCACGCATGATGCGTAGGTTTCTTCTAACGTTTTTCGTCAACAACAATTTAATTAAAACGTCGTTTCGACTAATTTCCTTCGACGGAAACGGTGCCAGTGTTCACATTCGCACCAGCATTATTCACTGCTGGCGTTGCTGCCGCTGCAGCAGGATTACCCGCAGCGTTCACGTTGCCATTTCCAGCTCCAGGGGCAGCCATGTTAGCAAGTGGGTTGACGGGTGTTAGCTCGTCAGGAAGTTCATCGACAGGGGCGTCCGCAATCTCTTCGCCAACCAGATCCTTAAGCACCACAATCTGCTCCTCGATTCCCTCTCGAAACTTTTTCATGTCATCGAGGGATTTGTCGTTGAGTACCGTGACAACACCTTCGAGGGCGGTAACCCACTTCTCAACCGTTGGCTTTTGCTCTGGCGTCGATGAGGCAAGCAGACCACCGGGAGTCTTGGTCGGCATACCGGCAGATGGATACCCCGTCATTCCCAGATGTACCTGCTGCAAGACGTAATTGAGCTTCTTGCGAGTTGCAATGACTTCTGCCGGTTGATCCTTGAATTCAGGAACACTGCCCCGTCCCGAACCAGTCATCCCCATCATCATGTCCATCTCCATGTCCATGCCGCCCATGTCCATGTCCATCTCCATTCCAGAGCCACGATCCATCGAGTCCATCATGCCCATCTCGTTCTCCATCTGCTGATCCATATCCATTTCACCGCCAGCACCGGTACGGGAACGGGATGTTTCCTCTGCTTTCTTTTCCAAGAACGACTCTGGATTCACGGGCTGACTACCGTCAGCTTTGACTTTTTCCATTCGATCATAGCGGTCGATTTCTGATTCGAAGGCGTGCAGAACGCGATGCCCCCAACTAGTAAGCACCTTTTTCGGTTCAGCAACTTGGCCCTGCAGTCCCGACCCGTACGCTCCGGAGCGAGCAGCTGAATACAGTGCAATCAGATCTGGACGTTTATTGTCCGTGCTAATGCTCACTAACTGAGTACCAAGAGCGTTATCGTTAGGTGGGTTGAGCGTATCTAGAATATCAACGGCGAAACGCTGTAGGTACGCGTGTGCTTTTTCGTTACGTCCAGTAGGCGCTGGAGAAGTCAACAACGCATTCATTGCCTGCGTGATGGTCGCTCGATTTGCCTGGTCAATCTGCGGGAATCCAAACTGCACATGACGATGAATCCCATGGAGTGCTGCTGCGCGTATTCCATCCACGTTGTTGGCATCCTGGTAAAGAGCAACGAGAATAGGCAGCGTTTGCGACAATGGCACAGGCGGTGTCTTGGTGGACGGGTTGGCGGGTTGGCGATCCAATCGACTTAGCAACAAAATGGCATTAATTCGGGCTGCTGGGTGGTAATTTCCCTCAGCAACTGCTTTCATCCCCTCGAATAGATAAAGCGAGATTTGCTGAGCAACCTGCTGGTTGTTGGATCGCTGCGCTCGCACCAAAAGATTAGCCGCTTCTTGCACCACGGCGGACATCTCTTTGATTCCGTCGGGTGCGGTCATCTTCGCAGGCACATAGACCTTGAAGTATCCATTGACCATCGCTTGGTCGCCATTGCCACTCGAGGCATAGGATTTTGCAATCCCCTCGACTCGACGAACGACCGCCTCATCCTTTAAAGCCTCGGGCATTGCTACCGACTCATAAGGAAACGCAGCCTGGCCTGATGCTCGTCCTGCGAATAAAAATCCCGCGATGAACGCAATCAACAGGATCATGAAAACGCCAAACTGACTGCGTCTCGCTTCCTCGCGGCCGACGGTTGCAGCGACCGCTGAATGGGCCACCATTGAGGAAGCCGGCATCTCCGATGCAATCTGTTTGTTACGACCTTCTGGCTGCGTGTCAGCGATGTGTTGCGTGCTCATGTGCGACGTCACCTGCGAGTGAATAGTCGATTAGTAAGTCAAGAAAGTAGTCGTGGGAGCGTGAACCGCGTTCCGGGACCCGACCCATAGTATCCCCGAAAATCGGGCATTGCGTCAAACATAAATCACACCCCCGAGGGCCGTTCGACGAAATTCTGGCCGATTATTCGCCCTACAGCCATTCTTGTCTCATCAAAGACAATTCATTTCCGCCAATGCCTGACTTTCTGGCTACCGTTTCTAATCGACAGGATTTCCATACTGAGCCCCCCCCAAGTGGTCGTCTAGCAAGGTTTCATCTGCGAAGCAGGCGTCGAACGCGGCCTCAACACGAACTGCCCTAGGCGGTGCCGGTAACGCTGAGCATTAGGTTGGCTAAGCCGATCCGCATGATGGATCAATCACCATGGTTGACCAACGATTCGCAAGCGGAATGTTTGCGTTCACCGAGCAATTATTTGTCGGCCTGCTCCAAGTGAGTTTTTCTGGGTTCAGGGTGGTTCTGGATCGTGAGGTGTCCTGGGCTAATAGGTGTCCTGGGCTAAGTAAGTATTTCTCGAATCACCTTTGCCGGTTCCACACCGGTCAGACGTTGATCAAGTCCTTGAAATGGGAAACTGAGTTCATTGTGATCCACGCCGAGTTGATGGAGCAGTGTCGCGTGCAAATCTCGAATCGCTACAGGCTGGTCGACAACGTTGTAGCTAAAATCGTCGGTCACCCCGTAGCTCATTCCACCACGAATTCCACCGCCTGCAAGCCATCCTGAAAAGCAACGAGGATGATGATCGCGCCCGTAATCGTCTCTCGCCAGCTTCCCTTGGCCATAGACAGTACGCCCAAACTCACCCGCAAAAACAATCAGTGTGTCATCAAGCAACCCTCGTGCTGCGAGATCCTCGATCAACGCCGCACTGGGCTGATCCACGTCGTAAGCCTGACCACGCAACTGAGTTGGTAAGATCGAGTGATGGTCCCAACCCCGATGGAACAGCTGAATAAACCGTACGCCGCGTTCGATCATCCGACGAGCAAGCAGGCAGTTCCTCGCAAAGGATCCATTTTTATGAACCTCAGGCCCATACTGCTCCATCACCTTTTCAGATTCTCCAGAAAGGTCGGTGAGTTCGGGAACTGAACTCTGCATACGAAATGCCATCTCCTGTTGGGCGATCGTTGTGGCGATCTCAGAGTCACCGATTTCTTGCAGGTGCTTTTGGTTCAGGCTGCCCGTGATGTCGAGCATACGTCGGCGGACGTTCGCATCAACGCCATCTGGATTAGACAGAAACAAGACCGGGTCGCCATTGGTTTGAAATTTCACTCCTTGATGCTTCGACGGTAAAAATCCGCTGCCCCACAACCGACTGTAAAGCCCCTGAACATTTCGTGTGCCACCCGTCCAAAAAGCCGAGTTGAGGACGATAAAATCCGGCAAGTCACGATTGATCGCTCCCAATCCATAACTCAACCACGCCCCCATGCTCGCTTTTCCGGGTAATTCAGAACCGGTGCACAAATAGGTCTTGGCCGGATCATGATTGATGGCATTGGTGTGAAAACTCTTGATCATACAGAGTCGATCCGCCTGCTTTGCCAAATGGGGCAAAAGCTCACTGACCCAAATGCCACTCTCACCAGCTTGATTGAACTTGAACATCGTCGGAACAACCAACTGCTCCTTGCCTCGAGTCATGGCGGTGACACGTTGGCCATTACTGATGCTCTCGGGTAGAGGCTGCTTGAATTGCTTTTCAAGTTCGGGCTTATAGTCAAAAAGATCCACCTGACTCGGAGCACCCGCCATAAACAAAAAGATGACGTGCTTGGCTTTGGGAACAACCGTCTGGGCACGAGCGTTTTGCGGCAAAAGAGCCCCCAGTGCGGCAGCCCCCAGTCCCATCTTTGAACTTTGCAGGATCTGTCGTCTCGATAGCAGTTGATCCAGTGCTGATAATCTCATGACTTTTTTCTCACTTGGTATCAATCGTCAAACGGTAAAACACCAACCATCCGCGATAGCATCACGCCAACACATCGGCGGCATCCATGGGGTCTTTTTATGAACGCGTCTTCGCAATGTCCAAATTCAAAACGGCATTTACAAGCATGGTCCAAGCGGCTAACCGACTCACTGCAATGTCACCTTCGGGCTTTATTAATTGTTTAGCAAGCTCAGGATTCTTGCTGTAATAGTTCTCAAAATCGGTTAACGCTTGTTGCAATGAGGCCAACTCAGAATCATCTGGAAGATGCCCGGTAACGGTTTCGTAAAGAACAATCAAAGGATCCGTGTCATTCTCTGCAGTCAGCTTCACTGCTAGGGATCGCGCCGCATCCATCGCCTGCCGCTCGTTCATCAACAGCAGTGCCTGCAAGGGTGTGTTGGTGCGTTCGCGTCGTGCCACACATTCTTCACGTGCCGGTGCGTTGAAAATGGTCATTTGCGGCGGAGGCAACCCGCGTTTCCAAAAGGTATAGACGCTTCGGCGGTAAATCTTGTCTCCCTCGTCAGCCACGAAACGATTCGGAAAGGAACTCGGTAGTGCAACCGACTGCCAGAGCCCATCAGGCTGCGGTGGCTTCACGCTCTTTCCACCAATCGAATGCTTCAACAACCCGCTCACAGCCAGCATTTGATCACGGATTACCTCGGCATCGAGTCGGTATCTGGAACCGCGGGTCAGCCAGCGATTCTCGGGATCCCTTTGGAACGATTCTGGTGCGGCCTCGGAGTGCTGCTGGTAGGTGTTCGACATGACCATCTGCTTGATCAAAGCCTTGACGTCCCAACCCGAATCCATGAACTCAGCGGCCAAATAATTCAATAAATCGGGATGGCTCGGCCACTCGCCCTGCGCGCCTAAATCTTCGGAAGTTTTGACCAGCCCCACACCAAATAGCTGCTGCCAAAATCGATTCACCGTCACTCGCGCTGTGAGTGGTTGGTCACGCGAAATTAACCATCGTGCAAAATCCAATCGGGATGCAACACCGTCCACATCCATGGGCGGCAAAAAGGCTGGCGTGTCACGTTGAACTTCTTCTCCAAGATTGTCGTAAGCGCCTCGGATCATGACATGCGACGGACGTCGCTCCGTTCGCTCCTTCATGACCATCGCTGCGGGAATCTCACGCAACAACTGATCACGTGCAGCGTTTTGCTGTTTCAACTCCGCCTCAAGCGATTTGACCTGGTTACTCCTTTCCGCAATCTCTGATTCTCTCTTCCGACGCTCCTCCGCTTGGCGTTGCGATTCAGGATCATCGGACGCGACCACCTCCTTGGCAGAGTCGCCTTCAGTCTCTTTCGCTCTCTCCGGCGTGGCTGGATTGGCTGCCAACCAGTCTTTAAGCGACTTTAATTCTGCTTGAATTGAAACACGGCGCATCTCGACGGCGTCAAGACTTGCCTGCTGTTCAACACTGGGAAGATTGATGTACGGTGGCTGCAGTCCACGTTCAAAATCCGTTCCCGATCGACCACCGGTTTCCGGAGTCGCATCGAGATTATTGAAAAACGCGTAGAGCTGATAGAACTCCTTGGAGGTGATTGGATCGTACTTATGGTCGTGGCAAACCGCACAACCAACCGTCAAACCCATGAATGCTGTCCCCACCGCAGTCACTCGATCGATGACATTCCGAGCCAAACTTTCCTCTGGTAACATCGTTCCGCGGTCAATGATCATATGAAGCCGGTTAAAACCTGATGCAGTCAACTGATCGGTGCTTGGATTATCAACTAAGTCTCCGGCAATCTGATCACGAACAAATTCGTCATAAGGAAGATTCCGGTTGAACGACTCGATGACCCAAGTGCGATAAGGTGTCAGGTCGCGGTAGTGGTCGTGATGAATTCCGTTGGTATCTGCAAACCGCACCACATCTAACCAGTAGCGAGCCATGTGCTCGCCATACTGAGGGGACTCTAGGTATTGATTGACAACCTTTTCGTAAGCGTCACTTGAATCGTCGGCTAAGAATTGTTCGATGGCTTCACGCGTGGGAGGCAGTCCCGTTAAATCAAGTGCGAGCCGCCTGATCAGTGTTCTTCGATCCGCCTTCGCCGAAGGTGATAGACCGGCAGCTTCTTGCTTGCGAACGACAAATCGATCAATCGGATTTTCGCTCCACGCTTCATGCTCGACCTTGGGAAGCTCGGGTCGCTCAACTTTTGTGAAAGCCCAATAAGCCTCATAGGCGCCGCCCTGATGAATCCATCGCCGAATGAGTTCGACTTCGTCGGAATTAAGTTTTTTCTTGTGGGAATCAGGTGGCGGCATCATGACATCAGCATCTGTCGATACGATTCGATTGATTAGCTCGCTCTTATCCTTGTCGCTAACCCCCAGAACCTCCGCGGTTCGATCATCGAATCGATCCAAACGCAGATCTGCCTCGCGATCCGCTTCATCAGGACCGTGACAATGAAAACATCGATCCGCCAAAATTGGACGAATATCACGATTGAATTGAACCATCTGCTCTTCAGCGAAGGCAGTGTGTCCCAACATTAAAATCAGACCTAAATGAGAGATCATTCTCGGCAGGGACTGACGATGAAATAGCGACTGACACATATTCTTTTTCTTGCTCTTTTTCCTCTTAGACGCTCAATCATTCGTGTCGCTTGCTGCGACTCAAATCCTCGGCAACCAATGGTAACCCTACCGACAATTCAGTAGCGTCGAGATCTCCAATACCGACTCATTGATCATCCAACATGACAAAATCAATGACCGAGGCCTGATAAAAACCGCCTACCTCGAATTAGCTTGCGTTCACACAGGCACTCAAAAAACGTAAGGATCGCAGACCGCCTACCCATAACAACCGTCGCAACAGTGTTTCGATTCATCGCGTGACTGACTCGCGAATTCGCCCGCCGTCGCCTGCCGCGTAGACCGCGATCCGACCGCCTCCTCAGCCGTTAATTAAATTAGGATACACCTTCGCCACCGTTGTTGCTTCTGTGCTGAAGTCCACACTCGCAAAAACCCCGTGAATCATGAAAAACACCTAGCCAGACAAGAGTCCGATGAGGCTTTTCACTTCCCCGCCAGACGAGCCCTGTCTTCAGCACCTTTTTTCCATCGTCTTTAGCCGCCCGCCGACCGTCAAATTCGCACGTGAACCCGCAATTGAGATTGATGGTGACGAAAATGCCCACTCTCTAATGGGTGCGAGATGAACAAATCCTGCGATAGACACCTTTGTGAGATCTAGCCTTCTGGATACACTTCCAGCGGGCAGCATGCACATTACTGCACCTATGCAAATTCATGCACGCCAATCGTTAAATAAGCGCTCGCAGGGCAAAATTCCATGCAAAAACTCGTTGACGGCATCCATCGCTTCCAAACAGATTCGTTCAGCAAAGATCAAAAACTGTTCGAAACGCTCGCCGAGGGGCAGCATCCCCTCGCCCTGTTTATCACATGCTCCGACTCAAGGATCGATCCCAATCGCCTAACTCAGACCAAGCCGGGAGAACTTTTTATTCAGCGAACAGCGGGCAACATCGTTCCCGCATACGGTAGCGTTTTTGGGGGTGAGGCGTGCACCATCGAGTACGCGGTGAGTGCGTTGAATATTAAAGACATCGTTATCTGCGGCCATTCCCACTGCGGGGCAATGGCTGGACTTTTATCTCCCGAGGCACTTGAAAAAATGCCAGCCGTCCAAGCGTACCTGCAACACGCAGAAGCGACACGTCGGATCATCGACGAGAATTACAAGGATGTGGTGGATCCGGCCAAGCGTCTGATGCTCACCGTCGAAGAGAACGTTCTTGTTCAACTTGAAAACCTCAAGACACACCCGTCGGTCGCGGCAGCATTGGCTCGCGGTCAGCTAAAGGTTCATGGCTGGGTTTACAAGTTTGAAACGGGCGAAGTATTTGGCTATCAACCTGAAAAATTCCACTTCGTTCCACTGGAGAATGTGTCAGGTGTCACGGACGAAGAACGAAGATCACTCCCACCAATCTAGAAACATCGAGAATCATTCGCCTCGATAACCGTCCGTAAGTTCAACCAGCAGGCCATGCACTGAATAAGTGGGCCATGCACGGAAAAAGTGCTTGCGAGGTTTAACCACCTGCCTCTGAATGATGAGGTTCAAGTGGTCGCGTGGCATACGCCATTAAACGAATGGTACGATACAGACAAAGCTGACGCCATTTTCACTGTCTTGGCGACGCCTCTTCTAGAGTTCGAGCATCCAGGCAAGCGACTCGTGCTGCCACTGGTCCCACATTGGTCCCTTGTAACCATTGAGACCATGCCCGCCTGAAGGCAGTTCCAATAGCTTGGCGGGGATACCTTTTCCGATCAGAGATTGATACATCATCCGACTATTCTCGATTGGTACAGGGCGATCATCGCTGGCGTGTGCGAGAAAGATGGGTGGCGTTTTATCCGTGACCTGTTTTTCATTTGAATAAAGATCAACCAAGTCAGCCGTAGGATTGGAACCGAGGAGATTTGCTTTCGACCCGCCATGGGTGGAGTCGGACATGGTGACAACAGGATAAACAAGGACAGCAAAGTCAGGTCGACTACTTTGTTGCGATACCAAATCATCCGATCCCTGGGAGCCGCCGTCAAAATGCGTGGCTGCGGTCGACGCGAGGTGACCGCCTGCAGAAAACCCCATAATCCCAATCCGATTCGGATTGACCCCTAAAGCATCGGCTTTGGATCGAACGTGTCGAATGGCGCGATTTGCGTCCAGTAGTGGCACCGCGTGCCGTCCTTTGGGTAATCGATACTCAAGGACGATTCCTGTGACGCCCGAACGATTCAGCCAGTCAGCGATACCATGTCCCTCTGGACCAACCACTAATCCCCCGTAGCCTCCACCGGGACAAATAACAACGGCAAGCCCATTCGCGACAGCATCACCCTCCGATGGGTTGGGATGATGAATCGTGATAAATGCATTTTCGCTCTCACTCTCGTCATACTTACCGTCACCGACCGGAACTAATTTTCCCCATAGGGGCGTTCGCGGTGCTTGTTTCTTGATTGACTGACTGCGCTCACCTGAATCAGGCGTCGTCTCGTCAGCAAAAACCAGATGACTAGGGCTCATCGAGTCATCCATCATAAAACTGACGATTAAGACAAAAGCAATCACGAGCAACCTGGTCATCGAAAACACCTTTCTG
>JADHOA010000119.1 GCA_016779185.1 Rubripirellula sp. | reverse complement strand
CTTTTCGATGCTGTTCAAGGATGCGGAGTTGCTCATGTCAACAGAATGGATCAAGCCGAGACAATGCCGCTCACTGGCAGTATTGGTGGAGTCGGTAGTTGGGCAAATTCTGATTCAACAAGAAACGCCAATTTGTCTTGAACTTGATATCGATACGATGATTGAAGTTCCTGCCGATGCTGAAAAAATCGTGAGCCTACTTGAGTCGTTGGTGTCTCAATCTCTTGACGAGATGCCAGACGGGGGTGACTTAACGATTACTGCCGTGGAGTCGCAGGACGGATTAGAGTTGGAACTGGCGGATACAGGATGTGATGTAGAAAATCGGTCGAGACGCCTTCCAATGATAGCAGCTGCAATAGGAGCGGGGCTTTCGTGGCAGAACTGCCCTCAGGGTGGGGGCGCGGTGACGATCCGCTTTCCTCGCAAGCAGCAAATGCTGCGCGCGGCAGCTTGAACGGTTTAATTGATAATCAACGGGTCTCTTCACTCTAACTCCCTATCGTGCCGGATTTGATTTCCTGCTAGTAATCTCACCTATGGAATTACTGAAACAATCAACTGGGCATGCACGGCAGGTAATTGCCTCAATGCCCCCAGCGGCACGTGCAGTTGTAATTGTCTTGCTCGCGGTGGTACTGGGTGGTTCCACCGTCTTGCTTACATCGTCATCACCGACACAGCATGAGCCCTTGTTCGGTGGACGGCAGTTGGTAGATCATGAGCTGGATGCAATTGAACTTGCTTTCAGCCGGGCGGGTTTAAACGATTGGCGACGTGAAGGTCGTCAGATCCGAATTCCAGGGGAAAGACGAGCGGAGTACCTCGCTACCTTAAATGACACTTCTGCCCTTCCTTTCACTCTCCGAAATCCCATGAAGGAGGCAATGGAGTCGTCTAATCTTTTTGATTCAGCATCGCTCAGAGACGCTCGTGAAATGCTCGCCAAGGAGCAAGATTTAGGACTGAAAATCTCGGCTTTTCCAGAGGTTCAGTGGGCGAGCGTGGAATACGACGAGGGTGAAAGCAGGGGGCTTGCTGCAGTGAGGCAGCGTTCGGCAAGTGTTCTTGTAATTCCCGAGAATAACGTACCGCTGAGTCGAAATCGTATTAAAAGTATTGAGCAATTGGTAAGAGGATCTTTTGCCGGATTGGACGTCGAAGATATTGTGGTTATCGATACGAACGCAACATTTGATGATGCAGTCGATCATGAAGATCCGTTATCGCGAAAACAGAAAGAGGCTGAAGTAAGGATTGAGCAAAAGCTTCGAGATCTCCTGGTGGGCTTTCCCGCAAAAATAGCGGTGTCCGCCCAAATCGATCCGACGATGGATGTGCAGCGGGCTGTCTTGAGGGTCGAGTCAGATTCCGTGAATCTGGTAAAGCCTCGAACGCTGGTTGATGTGTTTAACGAGGGTCAGGACTTATTAGGCATCGCGTCCGAGCCAGCAAGTGTGATTGGGAAGCGTTCTGTGTCGATTGATTCAAAGGAGCAATCGATCAGTGCCGGAAATGGACAAACCGTTGTACAAGATCAAATGTATGAATCCACTCGTCTTGCAGCACTTCAGGTTAAGTCGGTGCGAGTGTCAGTTGGCATTCCAACAAGTTATTACGAGCAATTGTTCGTCCAAGAGTACAGCAGGCAAAACCCAACCGCGTTACCAGATGAAGTGCCGGCTATAACGGAGGCTGATTTAGAAACGCTTCGAACGAAAACCGAAAATGTCCTTCAGACTGCTATCACCGTCTTGTTGCCGGAGGTGCAGTCTGGGCAGTCACACGAGCCTCAGGTTGAAGTTTGGGACTACATCGATTTTCCGTCGCAAGGTATTTCGAGGCAACAGAAAGCGGATACTTTGGTTGAGTGGCTTTCGGAGTCTTGGGGAACCCTGTTGGTGGTTTCCTTGTCAGTGTTCATCCTTTGGAGTGCTTTTGGTTTTCTAAGGAGTCACCGTACAAGAAAGAATGCCAACGATTCACTTTCAAAACCTATCGGTGAGGTTCGCGCTCGGTCAATGCAAAATCACGAACGTGATAGGCAGTCATCGGGCGAAGAATTATCCGTCGAATCTCACCGCATCGAGCAGGAGTTGTCCGCATCCTTCGAATCGGATCCTGAGGCGGGGGCAAACGTGATTCGTCAATGGATCAGGCAAGCAGCTTGATTCTTTTCAGAGCGACTCGGCAGTCAGTTTGCTCGTGATCCAGCGGGTGATGGATCGATAGAAAGGTTTTTTCTAGGAAAGATTCAGTCTTTCGCTCAAGTCTCTTTGTTTTCTATAAGGAAAAATGCAGAAACCGGATGCGATCCGCGTTCGTGGTGAGTCTGCGAGGATTTGTTTTCAGAGAGAGTAGATAAGTCAATGCTAGGGCAGCGATTAGGTTCAGAGGGCAATCAAGAAGCGGTTTTGCGCCGTTTAGCGATTGTACTCCGAGACGTGCCACCGCCTACTTATCTTAAGATAATGAATTATTTGGATGATGAGCTTTCCGACAAAATAAAGGATGCCATTTCTAGACTTGGCGAAGTGAAGATTGAAGAACGAAGCAAGGCACTGGAGGTTTTTAACTCTAGCTTTCAATTGCAAAAAGATCAGGCTGATTCGATTGACTCCCTGCAGTTGACGAGCTTGGGATATCACTCGTCTGAATCATTGGGTAGTGAAAATATTCGTATTGAATCGAATGCGAATTCCCTGCAATTCAAAAAGCAAGCAGAAAAGTTCAAAGCGAGTGCTGCTCCACACTCGGTCTCCGAGTTGGCTTTTCTCAATGAGGTCGAACCTGATCTATTAATGAGCCTATTGGAGCAAGAACAGCCGCAGACGATCTCACTCGTGATGGCTTCTATAGACCCGGCGGTTGCGGCGGGGATTCTGGGACGTCTGACGCCGACTGTCCAGTATGAAACCATGGTTCGTATTAGTCGGTTGATGAAGATTCCCCACGCGGCGTTTGAGGAAGTTGCCAATCACTTTAAATCTCGGCTGAAAAGTTTGGCAGTTTCGAAAGCCGATTCTTCCGGTGCGAATGCGTTAAAGGCCATCATGGAGGTTATGCCGAAGCAATCTGTCGAAGATGTGATGATTTCTGAACAACAGGCCGTCGCTGATTTCACAAAGGAGAAGGAAATGACACTCGGGCGTTTTACTCAGAAACACCTCTCTGATCCAAACGCAGTTGTTTTTTCTCACAATTATTTAAGCGGCTCAGAAGATTTTGAAGCTACCGACGACTCTGGCACCAACGATGAGAATCGCGATGGAGAACAAGTGATCGCAGGAGCTCATGAGTATCTGATTCATTTGAGCCCAAAAACCCTTTGTTTGGCCCTTAGCCATGTTTCCACCCGAGATGCTCTTCTCGTGCTATGCGGGCTTCCAGAATCAGTCTCTAATCGCGTAATCGCTCTACTTTCAAGATCACAGGCTAAATCCGTGCGTCGAAAAATGGCCGTGACGCAATCAATGAGCCTAAAAGCGATGGATGAAGCAAAGTGTAAAGTCGCAGGTATTGCTCGTGAGATTACAGATAATTTACCACTCGCATCAAAAACGGCTTAGGAAACTTTCGTGGCTGAAATTCTGAAGCAAGCTGTTGGGGGATCGAAGGAATCTGTTGATTCGGCCAGTCGTGTTGTCGGATTTAACCTGTTGGATTTAGCAGAGGAAGGACGCCAACAGATTGAGTCCTGTCAAAAATTAACTCGATCCATGATAGCGGAGGCAGAAGCAGAGGCTCAGCGAATTAAGGAAACCGCTCGCCAGCAGGGGCTAGAGGAAGGTTTACAGCAGGCAGAAGCTTTACTCGCAAAGGACATTGAAGAGCAGTCTGAGCGAAAGTCTCGCGAGAAGCTTGAAAGATTACATGAATGTGTTGAAAAGATGCATCAGGTGCATGAAGAATGGATGGAAGAGTACGCAAGTTCTCTTTGTGAACTTGCAACTTCAATCGCTGAGCGGGTGATACGTGCTCAGTTATCTGAATCGAAAGAAATAATGATCAATTGGGTAACAGAAGCATTGATGAGCACTCGCTCGTCTTCTGAGGTAACCCTGTCACTGCATCCTGATACCCTTGAAGACCTAGGCGATTCTCTTCAAAGAATGTTACGCAATGAGTGCAAGCCAGAAACGGTTCGATTAACAGGCGATGTGTCGCTAGATAGGCATGACGTTTGCATATCGCAGTCAGGCGGTAGGATTCAAGCGGGGATGCTGGCTCAGTTGGAGCAGTTGGGAGTTTTGCTGAGCCGATGAGTGTTAAAACGAAAACGCTATGCCTAAGTCCACCTGAATTGCCCGATGCCGGAAGTTTGAGAAGTCAGATCGAATCGGCAATCGTTTTCAAAGTCACAGGGAGAGTCGCTGCTGTTGCAGGCGAATCAATCGAGTTGGAGGGAATGACGGCGCCAATCGGCGCGATTTGTCAAATCGAGACGAATCTTGGTCAGAGAACTAGGGGACGGGTAATCGGCTTTAATGGCGTTCGTCCCGTGCTCGCACCTCTGGATACTTTGGAATTGGTTACTGCCGGTGATTCGGTGCGATTGCTCGATAATCAACAGCATCTTTTGGTCGGGGATGATCTATGTGGCCGTATTTTAGATGCATTTGGCGAACCTATTGATGGCGCGCCTCTGTCTGCAAGATTAATACGCAGAAAAGCAGATCAGAAACCACCGACGTCTTTGGAACGCTCGGCCATAGACCAGCCATTTGAAACAGGTGTTCGAGTGATTGACGGTATGTTGACTTGTGGGAAAGGTCAGCGGCTGGGTGTATTCGCTGGATCAGGGGTTGGGAAAAGCACTTTATTAGCGATGATCGCTAATGGATGCGGTGCGGATCGAGTCGTCATTGCAATGGTTGGTGAAAGAGGTCGTGAGGTCAAAGAGTTCGTTGAGAACGTCCTCGGGCAAAATGGAATGACGCGTAGCGTGGTTGTTGTTGCCACAAGTGATAAGCCAGCGGCTCAACGTGTTGCAGCTGCATGGACTGCGACCTCAATTGCTGAATCGTTTCGAGATCAGGGGCATCATGTTTTACTTTTGTTTGACTCAATAACACGCTTTGCGACAGCACAAAGGGAGCTTGGATTAGCAGCGGGAGAACCTCCGACTGTTAGGGGATACCCTCCCAGCGTATTTCAAGTCTTGCCTCGTCTTGTGGAACGAACGGGACGCAATGCTTCGGGAGCTATTACTGCTTTTTACACGGTACTTGTTGAGGGGGATGATCCTAATGAACCCATTGCTGACTCATTGCGAGGACTGCTCGATGGTCATCTTGTACTAAGCCGTGAACTCGCTGAAGCGGCGATTTATCCACCCATTGATGTTTTGCAGTCAATCAGTCGTTTGCAGCCCAAATTAGTGGATCGGGAGATGCTCGATCGTGTTGGGGCGATAAGACATCACCTTTCAGTTTACCGAAAGAACGCCGATCTAATTTCGATAGGCGCTTATCGAAAGGGTGCCGATGAAACCTTGGATGCCGCAGTCGCAATCGACGAGGTGTTTCGCAAGTATGTAAAACAGGATTGGCGGGACACGGTTTCGATCAGTAAATCCCAAGAACAACTGCTTCGAGTTATTGAGACAGCAACGGAATTCAGTCGACCAGATAGTACCCCATCACTATCAAAGTATGACCCGATTGGAACTTCGGTAGATCTGTGAGGTGATTAATGGGTTCTACGAAGGATGGAAACGACCGCGGTTTCGCATCTGTCTTGCGTTGGCGAGAAGGCGAACGAGATATTTTGGTTCAAGAAATGAGATTGATTGAATCTAAGATACACACCATCACGTCTCAGAGAACGCAGCGAGAAAAAATGCTTGTGGAACTGCAGCATGTTGCGCGTTTGCACAGGGAAGGAGAGTTATCGGTAGCACGTTTGCTGGAGCAGCACCAATATGAGTTGCGTTTGGTGGAGATAATTCAATCCCTTGAGGGAGAGAGATTGTCACTGGAGGTTGAGTCAAGAAAGCATCGCGAAAAGTTGATAGACGCAGAATTGGAAATAAAGAAAATCGAGAAGTTGCTCGAAAAGCGGCAAGTAATCCAGCGTGAGCAAATGGCACGGCGAGATCAACAAGCAATCGATGATGCTGCTTCCGTGAAATTTTGGAAGCGTCGTCGCGAACGTGTCAATCAATAAATCCACTCCAGGATTGCTAGTCCTGCCGGTAACGCTCCGGTGATAAGTCTTATGAAGTTGTGATATCGGGAGACGTTCGAATTGGCTGGGCTTTTCAGTTTTCCCAAACTAATCAAAATAAGTATGCATGACCTTCTCGAAACAGATTTTTGATCATGGAGTGGTTTGAAGTATCCGTTAAGAGGTTCTCCCCAGTACATCGGGAGATTTCGTGGTGACTAAGATGCTGTCGGCATCGAACAAATAAATTTTTTTCCTGATAAGTCAATTATGGCCCAAGCACAAAAAACAGCGATACAACCTACCCGAGCAGAAGATTACCCCGAGTGGTACCAGCAGGTAATACGAGCGGCAGATTTAGCTGAGAGTTCACCCGTCCGAGGCTGCATGGTGATCAAGCCATGGGGTTATCGGCTTTGGGAAAATATGCAGCGTGCGTTGGATGATATGTTCAAGGCAACGGGGCATCAAAATGCCTACTTTCCACTGTTTATTCCAATGAGCTTTCTTGAAAAAGAAGCTGAGCATGTTGAAGGATTTGCAAAGGAATGTGCCGTAGTTACCCACCATCGTCTCGAGCCTGATCCGAATGGAGGCTTACGACCCGCTGGCGAGTTGGAGGAACCTTTAATCGTGCGCCCAACCAGTGAAACAATCATTGGCGCTACCTATGCAAAGTGGGTTCAGAGTTATCGGGATTTACCGATTTTGATCAACCAATGGGCCAATGTGGTTCGCTGGGAGATGCGAACGAGAATGTTTTTGAGAACCGCAGAGTTTTTGTGGCAAGAGGGGCACACTGTCCACGCAACATCTCAAGAAGCTGTTGCCGAAACGGAGCAGATGATTAACGTGTACGCAGATTTTGCAGAGAACTGGATGGCAATGCCGGTAATCATTGGAAGTAAGACCCCTGCTGAGCGATTTCCGGGTGCGGTGGAGACGCTTTCGATCGAAGCGATGATGCAAGATCGCAAGGCATTGCAGGCTGGCACTAGCCACTTTCTCGGGCAAAACTTTTCTAAGGCACAAGAAATTATGTTCCAAGCAGAAAATGGAGAGAGGCAATATGCTTGGACCACGAGTTGGGGGGTTTCTACCAGGTTGGTGGGTGCACTGATCATGACCCATAGTGATGATGATGGACTGGTTTTACCGCCACGGCTAGCACCGGATCAAATTGTAATTTTGCCAATTTACCGAGATGAACAGCAACGAACAGAGGTGCTTCGGCATGTCGAAGCCCTGAAGAATGAATTGTCAGAAAAAACATTCCGAGGATCAGCAATCAGAGTAGTGATCGACGATCGGGATGTTCGAGGTGGTGAAAAGAAATGGCACCATGTCAAACGCGGAGTTCCGATTCGTTTAGAGGTAGGCCCAAAAGACATTGAGAAAGGGTCCGTTTTTGTCGGCCGACGGGATCAACCGAAAAGTATCGGAATGAGTCGAGAAGAGTTTGTGGCTACTGTTTCTGATATTCTCGAAGAGATGCAGCAGGGTCTATTCGATCGGGCAGCCCAATTACGCAAGGACAACACTTGCACGCTTTCTTCCGAATCTGACTTCAGGGACTTTTTTACAGCGAGCGATGAAAATCAGGTGCACGGAGGTTTTGCGATTTGCCATTTTGCTGATGAGCAATCGATAGAACCTCTTCTGAAGGAATTAAAAGTCACGATTCGCTGTGTTCCGTCTTCTGATAACAACGAAGAGGGTGTCTGTTTTGCTACCGGAAAGCCAGCAGGAAAGAAAGCTGTGTTTGCGAAAGCTTATTAGCAAATTCGTTCATGCCATGCACCAAGAATCTTTTTCATAGCGATTCTTGGTGCAGCGTTCGTTTTATTTTTCAAGACCCGTAAATAGATATCGCGGTTGCAGCTTGTGGGAGCAATCGAACATCGATGCAATGATTTTCAATGGTTTCACATCGATCTCATTGTCCTCGCTGGTAAATCGCGGTGAGTAGCGATTCGGTATCTTTAAACTTCTTGCCGGATGTTAATGCATCGTCAATTAATTGGCGTGCGTCGGACTCGCTGTGCCCCAAAGCGACTAAGGCATCAAAGGTCTCTTCCGCCACGAGTGATCCGCCGGTTGAATCGGTTTCCGCGTGATTTCGCTGCACCATTAGAGCGAATCGTGGCATTTTCCTGCGTAGCTTTGCAATGATGCGTTCGCTAGTTGCCGCACCGATACCAGGAAGAGTGGAAAGACCTTTTGCATCCTGTTCCTCGATCATTACAGCTAGCTCGCGGACGGGACGAATCATCGCCCTCAATGCTTTTTTAACCCCGACGCCATCAACACTACAGAAGAGATCAAAAAACTGTCGCTCTGGCTCCGTCATGAATCCAATCAAACGTGGGGTCATTCTGCTTCCCTGCAGATTTCCCTCGATATAGTTAAGCGTATGGAACCTAATTAATTCATTGATGCGGTTTTGCAACTGCCTGCGAGTATAGTCAGCTACTAATACTTCATATTCAAATGGCTCGACTTCGATGTAGACGGAGCTTTCACCCACGCGGGTAATTTTACCCGTGATAGTTACGATCACTGATCACTCGCTTATTAGAAGGAAGTTGGAAGTCTCGCCATGTTCACTAAGGAGCGTCACCAAGGAACATGGTTCAGGTAATGGTTTATCAGCTGCCGAAAGCTTGTTGTTGTGAGGAAGCCGTTCCTAGATGGTGACCACAAAGAGCGATGGCAAGGGCGTCAGATACGTCCGCGGGTTCAGGAATCTGTTTGAGACCTAATTGGATTTTTACCGCCAGTTGCATTTGGTGTTTTGGGGCGTGACCGTTTCCCGTCATCACTTTCTTTACTCGAGTCGGTTCGTAGTGAGCGACTTCAATTCCTGCTTGGCCCGCTGCCAAGCAGATTGCTCCCCTCGCGTGTGCCATTAAAATGGCTGTACGCGGGCGTTCATAGTGAGAGAAAAGCTGTTCCAACGCAAGGAAATCTGGCTCAAACTGAGCGATCAGGTCAGCGACGCCAGCATATATTTCCGTGATCCGCTGCTCGATTCTCTCGGTTGGTTTACTTCGTATAACACCTGCTTCAAGGATTTTTCCGCGTCCAATACCCGCTTGCGGATGATCAAATTCAATCATTCCGTAGCCAGTAACGTTCAGGCCTGGGTCAATACCGAGGATCCGTTGCACGCGGGATGCATGCCTGCTCTTGGGACGCGGGTTGGTCACGAGGCGCGTTCCCAAGTGGTACCTTCTTTTTTATCAAGTAATGCAAGCCCTAGTTCAGTCAAACGATTTCGAATGGTGTCAGCGGTCGCATAATCCTGATTTGCTCTCGCATCTTTTCTGAGGTCAATTAACAGATGCATGACATCATCTAGAAGTTGACTGTCTGCTTCATTGTTACCAGCGTTACCCATAACAGGTTTTACAAAGAGACCAAGCACGTTGGATAGTTGGCGAAGGGTCGTTGCAGCCAACACGAGTGCCTGAATATCCTCGTGCTCCCGAGGACTGCTGGAGCTGAGGGATTGTTGGTCGATATGCCGATTGAGAACGCGTAGCAAATCAAAGAGAACGCCGATAGCTGAACCGCTATTAAAGTCGTCATCCATGGCAGCATGGAATTGATTCAAAGCTTCTTGGACGCTTGCACTTAGTGTATGGCTCGGAGATTCTAACTTGGTATCCTCGCGATGTTGCGGAGCGATCAAGTCATAAAAGTCAGTTCCTGTGATCTCAAGGAACCGATCAAAGAATCGATAAAAACTTTCGAGTGACGTTCCCGCTTCTAGCAACCCTTCTTCGTTGTAAACGATCGTCGATCGGTAATGCGATCGGAGAAGGAAGAAACGGATTCTTTCTCCTGTGTGGCGTCGAATAACGGAGGAAAGACCGCCATCTCCTTTGCTTCTGCTAATTTTTCCCGCTGCGGAGTCATCTCCGGCTTCTCGGTCACTTTTCCCTCCTACTTTTCCCTTTTCACCCGCGCGCATTAAACCGTTATGCATCCAGTAGGTTGCCATCGGGTTGTTGTGGCAGCATCCGCTCTGTGCCAATTCGTTTTCATGATGAGGAAACATGAGGTCGAGTCCACCACCGTGGATGTCGAAGGTTTGTCCCAGTATCGAATGGCTCATGGCAGAACACTCAATATGCCATCCTGGTCGACCCTCACCCCATGGGCTAGGCCATGCGATTTCATCAGGTTTAGCTTGTTTCCACAGAGCGAAATCGCCAGCAGATCGTTTTTTTGCCGCAGCTTCACCGCCTTCACCCTGTTGGGCGTCCACCGAACGATTTGATAATTGTCCATACTTTGGGTCTTTGGATACGTCAAAAAAGACATCACCCTCGACGGCGTAAGCAAATCCTTTTTCCTCGAGCTGACGGATAAAAGAGATGATTTCTTGGATGTGATCGGTTGCTCTCGGCATGTAATCGATCTGGTTGACGCCGAGTTCGCGTAGGTTCGCCAAGTAATCGGCAGTCATTTCTGTCGCAATTTGGCTGACCGGAATTTTTCGTTCTCGGCTTTTCGCGATCAGCTTGTCATCCACATCGGTAATGTTGACGACCCAAGTCACTTCGTAACCGCTGTACCTGAGGTATCGCTTGATTGTGTCAAAAATGACTGGCCCCACCATGTGGCCGATGTGTGATTCGGCATAAAC
>JADHOA010000118.1 GCA_016779185.1 Rubripirellula sp. | reverse complement strand
CATGGAGATCACTCAGAACCACCATGAGGCTACGCTCCCGCACTTTGAGTGCAAGAGAGTCGAGTTGACTTTTCATCTCGGTTGACTCTTGAAAATCGCATCGACGAAGGGGCTCGAGGTTACGCCATAAAGCGTCCGGCGAAAGACTGGGAAGAAGTTCACCTCGCAATTCCTTGAAACGACTGCCACCACTCTGAACACTGACGGGGCTTAGTCGCCTCAAAGCAACCAACCCCAGTGCGCCGGCAAGCCAAACCGCGAGCGAATGCTTACTTAGCTCCGAGGAACTGACTTGCATCGATGCCGAGGTATCGACCAATAGATACATCGCCAATCGCTTAAGCGTCTCATGCTGCTTCACATAGGCGACGGGCATCCTCGCACTAACTTTCCAATCAATTTGCCGCACGGGGTCGCCCGGTTCATAGGGTCGGGACTGCGCATATTCCAAACCACTGCCGACGAATAAGGACTCGTCAGTTCCAAAAGCGATATCGTCAGCGATCCGCCGCAGCAGAAGCTCAAAGTTATTGCGTGACAACGTCTCCGGTGCCGGCAATGCCTGACGTTGATTGGATCGAACCTTCACCAAGTCGTGCCTCACCCTAAAAAATGGAGCCAACCAAATCGTCTAAAAGTTGCCTTCCCGTAATACCATCGGCTATCGCTTCATAATTCAATCGCACGCGGTGAAGAATCACATCCTCGGCAAGACAGAACAAATCCTCTGGCACAACGTAATCACGCCCGTACAGATACGCCCGTGCCCGCGAAGCTTGAACAAGGCTGAGGATTGCCCGCGGACTACAACCGAGCACCAAATGCCGGTGGTGCCGCGTCGCATTCACCAGCTTAACGCAATCCTGAATAAAAACCTCACTCACATGAACACGCTGCACCGCATCCATTGCATCGCTGAGGTCAGCGATCTCAAGCGATTGCCGTCCATCAATGGCGTCGAACATCGATTGGGGCACCGCGCCATCTCCCTGACGCAGCAGTTTTAACTTAAGTGTTCGCCGGACGACCTCCGCTTCTTCCAGTTCTGTTGGATACCGCAGACGATGACACATCATGAAACGGTCAAGTTGCGCTTCGGGCAACTCGAACGTCCCCGCCTGCTCAACAGGGTTCTGGGTCGCAATCACGAGAAACGGCGCTGGCAACGCATGCGTCTCTTCGCCAAGAGAAACCTTGCGTTCCTGCATCGCCTCGAGCAGCGCCGACTGCACCTTGGGGGACGCACGGTTGATCTCATCAGCGAGAAGCAGATTGGTGAAAATCGGTCCCTTATGGATTCGAAACTCACCCTTAGACTGATCTAAAACCTCCGCACCGAGTATGTCCGACGGTAAAAGATCGATCGTGAATTGCACCCGCTTGAATTGTAAGTTGATCGCTTTACCAACCGATTGCACTAGCAGCGTTTTGGCGATTCCAGGAACACCTTCCAGTAGAAGATGACCACCTGTGAGTAACGCAATCAGCACTCGCTCGACCACCTCACTTTGACCGACAACGGTCTGGCTGACCTGAGCAACCACCGCTTTTCCAAACTCGGACTCAATTTGAAGTGGTGGAAGATCATCACCATCAAATTTTTCTTTGGCAATTAAATCAACCTGGTCAGCAGCACTCATGTAACGATCCTCGACCTTTCCGCGTATTACTGAATTGTCATCGGCCTGTTCGGGGCTCAAACCCATTCTCGGTCAAACCCCCAAACGTTAGGACAGCGACTTCTTTCTCTACCGAGAAGACTCTTCAAATGAAGAGACATTAACCCAAACAAATTTTATTGAATTGGCTCAGCGAGCAGTTGGTTCATCACGTCCTCCAGATTCTCGATCTTCAGCCCGGTGCCACGCACCAGACCCTTTCGATCCACGACGACTGTCACCGGCGCTGCGCGAACACCATACTTCATCGCGGTAACGCCCGATTCACGCGGTTGATCGCCGTTGACTGACACCTTCGTGTTATCCTGCGCCTCCGTATTTTCATTCTCAGCAGCTTCTGGTTGACGATCCAGCATTGCCGTTACCACAAGCTGCATCTCACTCGCCTTTTTTCCGAATGTATCCCAGTCAGTCTCATGGTCGCAAACCACTAAAAAGGAAATCCCTTGCCCTTCATATTTTTTTGCAATCTCATTGAGCGACTCGAGGTAACGCTGGGTGAAAGAAATAGCTGGGCGAGTGAAATGGATCACACGAATCTTGCCATTGAGCTCTTCTTCCTGAAACTCGATGGGCATGTCGACTCGCTTCGCGTTCTCGGCATCACTACTGGTGGCGTCCGCCCCCGCTTGCTGCTCACCTTCATTATTGAGCATCCACCAATTCGCAGCCGAAATCTCGCCAGCTGCTTTTCCAAGGTTCTCTGCCCAAGGCCTCATCTGCTGCGCACCTTGATGAAACCAACCTTTATTGAAAGCGATGCCTTTTGATGGAGTTGGGCTGCTGGACTTTTCGCCAATCAGTTTCTTCACAACCTCCCCAACGTGCTTCGGTGTGATCCCAGCCGCGCGAACGATACCATCGCGATCGACCACGATGTAGGTTGGGAAGGCGGTGATCGCGTAAAGCTTTGCCGTTTCGCCAGCGTCTAAAGCGACGGGGTAGTTGATCTGTTTTGCAGACACCATGCTCGCTGCCTTATCCCAACCCGAGGTCGCGGAATGCAAGCCGAGGAAAACAAGATCGTCAGGATATTCATTGACCAAATCAATATTTTTAGGAATCGCCGCGACACAAGGTCCACACCAAGTCGCCCAAAAATCAATCACCACTACCTTTCCACGGCAGTCCGAGTAATCAACAGAATCACCAATCCATTCTTTGGTAGTCCAAGCTGCGGCAGATTTCCCTTCCCATTTGACTCGAACCCCAGACTCGGGCGAGAAATACCAATCATCGGGGAACTCACCTGCGCTACTTGCAACGGCCATCAAAGACCAAGCGACGAGTGCGAGCAATAACCACAAGGAAAAATCGCGCACAGCAGCGTGCAATCGTCGAAAGAGGGTCATCGTGTCTTGCTCTTTTCAAATTCCAAATTCTAGAAGTCAACTGAAAGAAGATACCAAATTGGCCGACACAACGGGAGAAACTCGGTCAAATAATCAACACGTAAACAGATGGCCAAGTCGATCGCCACCGTCGGTCGCAAAACCACACCGAACGGTAGAATCTGATCAACCTCTAACCCTGACGCACGAACACCACTCCCCCACCGGTTAGAGAAAAGGGTGCGATCCGTTAAGCTATGGGTTTTACACGCAATATTAAGGAAGTGAAGGAATGAGTGATCGAATCATTATGCGAACCGGTGAGTGTCTGATCGCGGGCGGCCCACCTTTCACGGCAGCCGAGCCAGAGGTCGTCATTGGGGAGCTCGACGGGCCCGTCGGCACCGCAATCGCCACACTTACGGGCAACCAATCCGCGGGCCATTCCAAGGTATTTGCCATCCTTGATACGGACATCCAAGTTCGGCCAGTCACGCTGATGGTTAGCAAAGTCACCGTCAAGAGTTCGGCGTACACCAATATTTTGATGGGAACGGTTCAAGGGGCAATCGCCAACGGTGTTCTTGACGCGGTACGAGAAGGTTTCCTGCCCAAGGAAAAAGCGAATGACCTCGGCATTATTTGCTCGGTATGGCTGAATCCCGGAGCTGCCACGGATGAGAATCTCGACCACGAAGCTCTCTTTGATATTCACCGCCGAGCGATGAAAGAGGCAATTCGCAAAGCCATGACCAATGAACCATCGATTGATTGGCTGCTTGAAAACCAAGAAAATGTCACGCATAAATACTATCAACGTGCCCTCGATGCCAAGAAAGAGAAGGCGTAACAGTAGAAGGCGTAACCGTAGAAGTCTGCCGTGCGCCTATTGCTTTACCGTTCCACCATCAACGAGACAGATGTCTGATGACAAACATCAAACAACGAACGAAAGCCCTAGCTGAATTATCGAGAAATACGACTTTATTCGTTGCATGTGCATTCAGCCTTGTCACAGGTGGTACTGCAAGTGTTGCTCAGCAAATACCCAAGTCCACCCCTCGATCAGCACCCAGCGACAGTCAGTTAAAACGACTGCTGCTGAAATTCCCCGGGGCTGATCTGAATCAGGATGGGAAGCTGACATGGAGTGAGGTCAAACGATTCCAAATAACCAACGGCGCTCGGAACCCAAGACAAGTCGGAGTCAAAACGGAATTCGATGTTCACCAAGGATGGTTGAACAAAGAATTTCCGGCGACCGCAGTAAGTAACCAAACGCCGGTTGCGATTGAAGCGATCTGGAATGAAATCACGAAAGGACAGAACATACCTGTCTTCACCAAACCCAAGGACGGAGGACTTCGGATCGCGGGTATCGGCCATAGTTTCATGGCGCCGGGGTATAACACTCTTCCGACGATCGCCAAAACTGCCGGAATACAGCAAGTCCTATACACACACATCGGTGGCGGAGTCACAGGCAGCGCGCGATACAAATGGGAACAGGAGAATGGAATTTTTGGATTTGAAGGCCAACCCTATCCAAAGATGCTCGCCGCACTTTCAAAAGGCGAATGGGATGCGATGGTCTTTGGACCTTATTTTCACGATCGTCCTGAGTTCTTCGAATGCTGGATTGATTTTTGCCTCAAGCACCAACCGGACATGAAATTTTTCATTTCCGATGCTTGGCCACAACTATCACAGTTTCAAGAGACCCCAAAGAGCGAGGATGTCTTTACGACCGAAGTACTCGAGCGTCTTGGCCGCGAGCGCTCTGAGCTTTCCGGGGAAGTTCTTACTCCACTTAGCAAAAAGTATCCGAATAAAATCTTTGTCCTGCCCACCTCCGACGCAATGGTTCTGGCTGCAAAGGCAGTTATTCAAGATGAACTACCTGGAATTGATGGTATTCATCGAGTCATTGGGGGGAAGGAGAACTCCATTTGGCGAGACCAATTAGGCCACCTTGGGCCAGGACTAGAATGGCTCGAGGGTTACGTGTTTTTCTCAACGATTTACCAACGTCCCGCACCAAGTGGAGTCGAGATAGAACCTGATAAAAAACGATCCGCGATCAGAAAAGAACTCGACGAAAAATTTCGTTCAATAGCGTGGGAAGCAGTCAGCAATCACGCCCTTTCTGGCGTCAAGTGAAGCGTTAACAAGACGCAATTCGTTCAGGTAGAAACGCACTCTCGATAACGCGGTAGAACACTGTGGCTGTCAGCAAACGGTCAGTCAACCATGCACCCACCTACTTGCAGTGAATTGCACTCGCCGATTGTCCGAGGTACTCGATACGATCGCGTACCTGACGATCGGTGAAAGACACACCTTGATCCACCGCTTTTCATGGCAGCAGAAAACATAGTGTCGAGGCGACTTGATTTTAAAGTGAACACGCACCGTGAAGGAGAGGAATCGCAAGCCATCCACTCAACCCATGATGCGTCCTGAGGGTATTCGGAATCTGTTTTGCTTCATTCAACGCACCCATCCCTCTACACATTCCACCGTGCTGAGATAACGCATCACTCGGACGTTCCCAGCCGACGCAAGCTCAGGCTGCCATTCGTACGATGTTTCCCAAAACCTACTGAGCCACCATCCCCACACGGATGATGGCGTAGGCGGCCATCACCAACATCACACTATTTTCGATGATCGTGACAACCGACATCGGCAAGTTAAACGCCGTTCCAAGACAGGCACACTGGATGACATTCCCACTTCGGATCGCTCGTATCACGCCGATCAGTCCTATCCCCATCAACAACATCGTGATCACGTTGGTCCAAACCAGCTGCCAGCCGATGACGTAGGCAATACCCAATCCCAGTTCTAACGATGGGTAAGCTAGCGCATAGAAACGCCATCGCCTAGCGAGCAAATCATACGAAGCAAAGGCATCCGCAAACTTCTGAACGTCGAGAAACTTAAAGAAAGAAAATCCGAGAAAAAAACCACCCATGAAGTTTTGCATCAACCGGCCGGCTGAAAAATCTCGGACGAGAAAACTCAAAAGGAAGGAAAAGCCAACTACATAAGCCACGACCAAAAGCAGCGGCCGGTAGGTAGAAAAAAAATCGACTTTGCCTCCGCCAGTTGGATCCGTGTACTTGCTGACGTCAAGCTGAACCACGGTGCTCGATGAATCACTTGCAACGGAATGATTCGGATCTGAATCAATCGGATAAGGCACGGCGACGAAACCAACCTTGGAAAGTTCATCGTTGACGATGCTTTCCGCGTCGCCTGACGAAATTCTAGCCCTTAGCAATCGGTCGGGGTTCGTGAGATCAACCCGCCAATCGACGATCTCATGCCTCGCATCAAGCAGTGGAGTGATCTTCTGAAGGCACGCTTTGCACTTCAAGTTTGTCTTGAAGACGAACACGTCATTATCTGCTACACCGCGATCACCCATGCGTCTCTGCTCCAGGCACTTAAGAAGTTCGCCTATTCGACGGCCTCACGCACACAATCGAACACACGTATTCTAACGCGCCAGAAAAATAAATACCTGAGATCCTTTGACCACAGCAACTTTCGAATCATTCAACTCTTCTTGATGATGGTCGCCCCTTCCCTCCACCGGACGCCTGATGTTTCAGCTACTTATCGGAGTCAGCAGATACGCCCCTGTTGGGACTAGCCTCGCTGCGATTTGGCACGAAAACGTCGTCGGACGTTACCACCAGCTATCTGCGTGAACTTCCCCTCGTGCTTGGTCCGCCGGCCACTCGTTCGCTCGCGCCAAAGACGAAATGAACTGGGCTTCAGCTCGCTCCGCATCAACTTGATGACTTCGCCTGATTCTAACCCAAACTGGGATCGAATAGCGTCGAAGCTAGTTCGATCTTCCCACGCCATCATGATGATACGATCGAGTTCATCGCGTTCGAATCGTTTGGAAAAGTCAACGGCCACTTGGACACTCCAAATACAAAGGGCACCTGAGACTACTGCCCAAGTCTACCGGTTCCCGTTTCCGGCCTTATCATTCACCCGTGAAAAGGATAGCGTGAGAGCAAGTGGTTAGCTCAGAATCTGAACGGTTTACCGCAGTACGCTCACACACTGCCCATCACATGCTGCCGGTCGCACGCCATGATAAAGATGTTGTGCCTCTTACGTCTTTGGATGCACAACGAAGGTGTTCGCTTTGCTCTACCCAGCGGTGCAGGATCAAACCGCCCGTTTAAAAGAGGACCTGAAAGCGCGAAACAAAGATATCGGTCTGCCCGCGGCCCTCGAGTGTCCGTTCCAAATCGGCATGGGAATACATCAACTGCACTTTAGCCGCATCATTGAGATACCAGTTGATGATGAAAGACATTTGATCTAATTCGCCACCACTCATCCCGCCACGATTGAGATCCATCATCGAGAACCGCGTCGCAAGCTCCACTGCTCCGATGCCTCCATCTGTGCCAAACGGTCGGCTAGGAGTCACTTGCCGGAGGATCGCAGGCTTACGACTGTAAGGGCGATGCTCGCCGGTTAACACGTAGCCACACTGAACATAAAAAGATGGTAGCGTTGTTGTACCGCGATTGACCTGATCCACTAATGCGTAACGCAACTCTGATTGCATATGGAACGATTTCCAAGTCGCCGCCAATTCACCATTGAAAAAATTCGTGGATTCAGCGGCGACCAGTCCTGTATCAAGAAACACAGGGACAGTCCCAGGAGTTGCAAATGCTCCTCCGTACTCGGGAATACTACGAATCCGAAATTGATCCTCGCGTTGATTAACATAACAGTGGCCAAAACCAACGTGAACTAAAGCTTCCTTGCTTGGCACTTCGAACAAGATCCCGGTCACTCGCTCGGCGGTGCCGAAGCCACCGTCGCCGACACTGTTACCAAGACCATCCGTACCGGTACTGAAAACCGAGGCAGCCCATGTCGCGGAGTCGTCTGCTACCGTGTTCTGCAAACCCGCTCCGAATTCGCGAAACGGTCCCATTCCAAACATCAAGGGGCGTTCGACAAACGTCAATTCCGTGACCTTGGTGAGCTCATCCATCCCAAACGGCATTCGATAGTGTCCAACGCGAAGACTGCCGAGCTTTCCGGTCCCGACGTACTCCGCATAAGCGTCCAATAGTGAAGGACGGCCACTTATCCCAAAGTCTAATTGCATCTTGTAGCGAATACTGTCCTTGACGGTCCCTCCGGTTTGCAATCGAACGCGACGAAAGTTTCGGTTGTCCTCGATATCGCCAAGTTGCTCGGTCGAAACTTCATCCTGGGTAAACCAACCAGCATCAAACTGCAAAAAGCCTTCCAAATTCATCGATGGCCTCGACCAACGCTCCAACACGCCGACTCGATCACTCAGTAAAGAGATTGATTCCGATTGATCGTCTGTATCTCCGTTCGAAGAATCACCAGATCTTTCGCCTTGGTCGATCGACGAAGTAATGAGCCTGGATTGATTCAAAGATTCGGGTTCAGTCTCCTTCTCATTGCCCGAGTAATTGCTAGCAGAGTCTGACACAGCCACCGGTGAAACCGACAGTTCTGTTTCCATCGCCTCAACGCGATCAAACCAAGCAGAAGCAAAGAAAAGACCGCACCCGATGGTGATCAACTGTAATCGTCGAAACAGACACACGATGTCTTTGTTTGGCATTGGACTTTTGTTCCGCTAGAATTCCGTCTGTTTTCGCGTCAAACCATAAAGACCGCAAAACAGCAGTCTTGATAGCAAAATATCCGGCGACGCCCTGCCCCCGACTGTGATCAGTTGTCGGATAACAAATTCAATATGACCACGTCAGCATCAAATCTGATGATCGCTGAGCGTTCCACAAGTAATGGGTCTGACTCAGAAGCATTGGTTGTGAGTGTTGGCGTGATATTTTTTCGTGATGATACGTTTCGCAGCGCAATGACACACAATCAAACCACCATCCTCGCAAGATTCTTCCTATGCTTTCTCCTTGTGAAATGCATGACGGTATCCGCTGAAACCCCATCGCAGGACCAAGTTGCTATCAAGAAGGGATTGAAGTATCTGCAGGAGAGCGGAGAAAAATGGAAAAATCAGCGGGGATGCGTTTCGTGCCACCAAATCCCACCGATGGTTTGGGCAATGAGTCTCGCAAAAAGTGAGGGTTACGACCAGTTTGAATCATCTGGCCTAAGTGTTTCTCAGTGGATCGACTGGTCAACCAAGGTCGTGAATTTTGTTAAACCAGAGCAAAAAGAAACCTGCAACGAAACCGAAACCATGACCGCCAATCTCGACACAATGGCCGGTCTTTTGCTCGCGATTCCGTCAGGCGATTCGGACGGGTGGCGAGATCGTTTCGCCCGCCATTTAGTTACGAAGCAATCCGCAGACGGCACGTGGAACCCCTGTGGTCAGTTACCTGCGCAAGGAATACCCGTAGACGAAACCCGCTTGGCTACAACTCTATGGGTCAGTATTAGTCTTGAGCGGGAACAAAAAGAATATGACCGCTCCCCGATCAACAAGCTGATCGAAAGCCAAGACAGTCCCGAAACACTCGAAGTCCTTTCCCTAAAACTTTTGCTCAGCGAATCTTTTCCGAGTGTTAATCGCGAAGCAACGCTTCAGCAAATCCTTGACTCACAAAATAGCGACGGTGGATGGGGCTGGAAGCTGGGTGAGCCGAGTGATGCGTTAGGGACCGGATTCGCTGTCTATGCCATTTCAGCGAAATCCGATTCCTCTAAAAATGGCAAAGCGATTCTGGATGCCAAGGCGTGGCTGATTTCAACACAACAAGACGATGGAAAATGGTTGGTGCCAGGCACCAAGCGTTCCGCCAATGGACGAACAACCCAAACGGCCAATGATTGGGGAACCGCTTGGGCAATGATCGCATTGCTTCAAAAAGTGGACGGAGGAGATCCGCGCCAAGTGGAATGATTGTCTCAAACTTTGGCAGCTTCGAGCGATCCGATAGCCTCGGCTGACAAACACTCGCGACGAAAGCGTCGGAACCTCATTCGGGATCGTGCAACGCAGGTAGCGCGTCTTCACACAGATCGTTAAGATCCGTCAGTCGTATCGCCATACCACGACGATTCTGGGTTGAGTAAAAAAAGATTACATTGAATCTCGTCGCGAGGCGAATTTTAAGCTTCCGAACCTCGAATTGGATTCACAAAGGTTGATGGAGTCTCACCATGCGATCAGCTTTACCGATTCACGCCAATCATGCCGCCAAAGCGTTCCTTGTTCGCAGAATATTTCTTGGGATCGCAAAACCTTTGCAGAAACGATCAATTCAGAGAAAGCGCCCCTAGTCAAAAAACCTTGGCTCACTTACTCTTCGAATCGTCTGGTTGCTGTCAGTTCATTTGAAACGCATCGCAAACAGGCAACCAACACGTTCATCGAGTTCTCAGGAACGGTAAATAACCAAGCGAGCTGAATATTGATCAAGCAAATGACGTTCGTCATTTAGCTGCTCGCAAATATCTTCGGAATTCGAACACACAGCGATGAGTAAGCCACACCAATGGGCATTCGCTGCGCAACGTTAGAACAATCGCATGGTGATGGATCTCGGATCCGAGGATGCAACTTCGCATCGTTTAAGACGATGCCGTCTAGTTTCCGTTGACGATTCACCAAGAAATCTGAAGCTCAGAGTTTTGCAACACTGGATGTTGTGTCCGAACAAACGTGACAACAGCACACGCTTTTGCCAGATTCAAAACCAATGATCGGCGATTGAAACTGATTCGGCAACAAATGGTTAGGCCGTGTGCAAACAACACGCCGCGCCCCTCCGAAGATTCAATCAAAATTTACCCGTCCCTTCTAGCAACACTAGCACCTTTAGCAACACCAGC
>JADHOA010000117.1 GCA_016779185.1 Rubripirellula sp. | reverse complement strand
GAGTCTTGTTTGATGTGAACTCCGGTAACCGTTTGGAGTGTGTTCGTCGACGGGGACGTAAACAGACTCTGCGTGACTCAGAAGATCGCGATCCCATTGATCCGGCGACGATCGGGAAATTTTTGGATGGCGTGAATCGTGAAACGTTTCAAACGCGATTCGGTCTCTCTTACGAAGCGTTGGTTGAGGGCGGTCAGGCAATTGTCAGAGGCGGAGGTGACTTAGGTGAGATTCTTTTTGCCGCTGGTGCCGGCGTCGGTCAGCTACGAAAGATTCAGGACAGTTTTGAATCAAATGCCAATGCCTTATTCTCGCCTCGCGCGACCAAGGCGGAAGTCAACGCCGCTTTAAAACAGCTTGAGGATGACCGAAAACGAATGAAAGAGTTGCTCGTTCCCAATACCACTTATGAACGTTTGAAGAGGGAGTTAGCAGAGCATCAAGCAGCGGAGGAAAATCGGAAAGAGAGAAAGCACGCGTCCATGCGAAAGCTCGATCATCTCAAGGCTTGTCGTAAAGCCGTTGAACTGATTCCAAGTTGGAAACAGGCCAAGGAGCAGTTGGCAGAGTACGATTCGGTACCCGACTTGAGTGATGATTTTATGGTTAGGAGGCATGGCCTTCAGACCGAACTTCAAATTGCTAAGGCTCAAGAATCAAAGTTGAAAGAACAATTGATAACGCTTCAGCAGCGGCTAGAGAGAACAAATCCCGATGACATGCTTTTGCAACATGATCTAGAAATCACTCGAGCGTTTCAGATACTTGCGGTGCATGAAAAATCAGAAAAACAGTTGATTAATTCGCGAAGGGAGATGAAGGCCCTCAATTCTAAGGTGGAAAAAATCCTCAAAGATGTAACGGTCAATGCACCGAATGAGTGGGTTCGCAGTGCAAATACCGAAGACGCCGACGAAGACGGGGCTGGGGGTAGTCCTGATGAATGTGAGAGAATCAGGGTAAATGCCAGTTTGTTGCTTCACATGAGAGATCTCGCACAACAGCACAAAACGCTTGCCAAGCGTGTTCGTGATAGCAACGATTTAACAGATGTCTGTCGAAGAAAGATCAGTGAATACGACAAGGAGCTTGCTGGCTTTTCAAATGCCCTCGATCCTAGCTCACTCTCTTTGGTGCTAGAGAGTATTGGAAAGCCTGAGTTGCACGTTGATGCATTGAACCGGCAGAGGGAGGTTTGTGAGAAATCGAAGCGTCTTTGTCGTGGTGCACTCAGCGAGTTAACTGGGTTTAGCGGAGATCTGGATGCGGCGTTAGCGATTGCTTTGCCGTCGCAGGATCGCATCAATAAAATGACCCAAGCAATCGGAAATTCAGAGGAGAGATTGCGGGTAAGGATGTCTGCGCAGGAGCAAAAAAGTGAGCAGTTGCAGCAACTGTTGCAGGAGTTGGAAACATTGGTCGAAAACAAGTCGCTTCCCTCGGATCGAGAGGTTGCTCAGGCTCGCAGCGAAAGGGATGAGATCGTCTCCTCCATGACGACATCTCCATTAACTAGAACGATTGGGGAAGCTGACCTGGTGAACAAGTTAGGGCAGGCAATCAAAAAGGTGGATGATCTTTTGGATCAGCGATTTGTGAATGCGGAGCAGATCCTCACAAGAAATTCGCTTGAGCGACGAAGGAATCGCCTCCAATCAGAACTGGAGGAAGATCGTAAAAAATTGAATGAGGCCCAAGCTACGCACCAAAAAGTAATGGCCGAGTGGGAAACACTTTGGACCGACCTCGGGATTGTCGCCGGTTCGGGATCGGATATGGAAAGGTGGAGAGATTCACAGCAAAAGTTGAGGCTTTTGGCAGACGAAATGGCGACCGAGGAAAGACGTCTTCATCAATTTTATGCGGATATTAAACGCGATATTGATAGGCTTCGAGAAGCTTTGGATATCGCCGATGATGAAGTAGTTGACCAGCGAGAATCTCTGCAACCCGGCCTGTTTGATCCTCGCGTTGAAGACCAGTTTATTAGCCTGTGCGATCATGCGAGTGAGGAAAAATCGAATCGAGAATTTAGGTGGCGTGAAATGCAATTGCTTCGGCAGAAACGTTTGGATCAAGTCAATCAGTTACCTGAGGCAGAGGTCCAGCATCAATCTGCTATGCAGGATTTGCAGAAGTGGGGAGAGGATTGGAAAAGAACTGGCGTTGCGATCTCGGCAAACACACCGTTTGATGCAGCAGCGACTTTAGTTTGGTTGGAGGATTTATCAGAACTGAATCAGTTGCTTTCGCGACGCGATGAGCTCGCGCAAGTGATTCGCGATCTGCAAGAAGATCAAGATAGTTTTCTGCACTCCACGTCCAAGCTAGTTGGGATCTTTCAAAACGAGAATGAAACTGAAGCAAATCCTTTGGTTCTTGTGCAAAAGCTTTATCAGCGTTTGCAAAGCGAAAAAGAATTGCAGCAAGTCTTGAAAAGGTGCGAAGAGGAATTGAGAGAGACTTCGGCTAAGCATGCGGATGCGGAAACTCAATTAGTTGTCGCGACGAATTCCTTGAAGCAATTGTGCATCGAAGCTGGAGCTGAGCAAATTAGCGAATTACCTGAGTTGGAGATTCAAAGTAGGGTTAAAAAAGAATGGTTGGCAAAGTTTGAAACGCTCAATGAGCAGCTAATTCAATTATCAATCGATAGCGATCTCGATACATTCGTTTACGAAGCGTCCTCGCAGTCGATGAGCATCTGGGATACAGAGATTGAGCAAGAGGAGCTTCAACAACAAAAGATAGCGATGGAGCACGAAGAGGCATTCCGTGCGATCGGCGCCGTCGAAAATGAGCTTTCGAAAATCGATGGAGATGCTAAGGCGTTTGATTTGCGACAACAAATGGAGATGGTCACAGGGAAGATGCGAGATGATGTTGAGTTGTACCTGGTTAATCGGATCGGTTATAAAATCTTGCAAAGAGCAATCGAGCATTACCGCAACGAAAATCAAAGTCCTGTGCTGACTATCGCTCAGCACTACTTTTGCGAGCTTACTTGCGGTGAATACGTGGAGTTGCGGCCGGATTACGATTCAGCTGGAAAGGTTGCACTACAAGCTTTGCATCGATCAGGCGATACTAAGTTAGTGAAAGAAATGAGCACCGGTACGGCTGATTCGCTTTATCTAGCTCTGCGTTTAGCAAGTTTGCAACACCAAATGGAACATGGAACCACGATGCCCGTCGTGATTGATGATTGTCTCATTCAGTTGGATGATGACCGATCGATGGCGGCATTGAGGGCGTTGAGTGAGTTGTCTGCTAAAACGCAGGTCATTCTTTTTACACATCATCAACACTTGGTTGATCTCGCGACATCTGGTCTTGGAGCGGACGATGTGAAAGTGCATCAGCTTGGTGCCTAAGTCGGAGCCTTGGCGTTTGCGGTTTCACGTGCTTTTCAGTAATCCTGACCTTGATCACTTGCTTGGCACGATTTGATCCAATTCATGAGTCTTGTTTTCATTTTACTGACTAGTTGCTGATTTTTAATCGCAATGTTGGTCGACTCCGAAGGGTCTTTTTCAAGATCGTATAGTTCCCACGTCTTTCCCTGATCTGGACTGTAAAGCTTCAGATTTTCTTCATGCCAAGCTAGTTGTTTACTTGACTGAAAACCGATTGGCGAATCTCGTTGGGTTTTCTCTCCATTGATGATGGGAAGGAGTGAGATGCCATCCAAATCGCGAGAGTCTGGGTAGCTGATGTCCAGTAGATCGATAATGGATGGCAGTATGTCACTGGTGACGCAAGGAGTAGGCATTGAAGTCGACTCTAAATGTTCGGGCCACACCAAGATACCTGGAACACGCACGCCACCTTCGTACAGAGAACGTTTTCTGCCTCGAAGGTGAATCGCTGATCCAGGTGCTTTGCCAGCATCTCCTTCTGGTCCGTTGTCCGAGCAGAACCAGATCATGGTGTCTTTTTCTATCTGCATTTCATTGAGGAATTGACGTAGTCTTCCCACCTGCTCGTCCATCGCGGTGATGCAGCCAAAGTAATTTTTATCGTAGGTCCCGTACTCTTTATAGGCCTTGGTATGTTTCGGTGATGCAACAACGGGTAGGTGCGGAGCGTGAAACCAGATGGTTGCGAAAAATGGTTGTCCCACTGAGATGGCTTGCTCCATGAAGGGAATCGCTCGATCCATCACAATGCGAGATGTGTCGCCATCAAGATTGTCCTGAACTTGCTGCAGTTGATGATTCCAGAATCGAGTTCCATAAAACTCACTGGGCTCATCTTTGATTAAAGCATTCCAGGCATTTTTGCTTGCTTTGATTGGTGAACGCAACGGGTCAAAAGTGGGAACCTTGGATTCGGTTACGAAGCTATCGTCAAATCCATGCATGGATGGAGTGGAAAAGTGCTTTGCGCCGTTAGGGCCTCCACGGTTGGCATCTTTCACGGTTTTGGTAAGCGTCCCAAGATGCCATTTTCCAAAATGCCCACTCTGATATCGGAGCGGTTTCAGTAATTCTGGAATGGTGATTTCATTTGTTGGAAGATGCCCAGAGTTTGCAAAGTAGACACCGTATCGATAGGGGTGACGTCCGGTGAGGCAGCTGCCACGAGTTGGACTGCACACTGGCGCGGCGGAGTAAAATCGGGTAAATCGAATTCCCTCCTTCGCCATTTGGTTGATATGGGGCGTCTGAATGATGGATTTTGGGTTGTAGCACTGGAGATCTCCGTAACCCAAATCATCACACATGATTAGGATGATGTTTGGGGACGAGATAGTCTCCGAATACAAGTTGGACGCAGTCATGCACGAGGTGATAACGACAAAAAGAATTAGCTTCGTCAACTGGTGCATGGTTAAATCAGCCACTGGAATGGTTCTAAATAGATCTTGGGATTTGGTGATTAGGCAACAACTTCTGGCGGACTGATTCGAGATTCGTGATGGCGCTAGTGTGATGCCGCGATTCGTAGCTTTTGAAGCACACTTCCGGTCAGGCTGTTCGGGTTGGATGCAATCTCTTCTGGCGAACCTTTGGCAACAATAGATCCACCCTCCTCGGCTGCCCCTGGCCCCATGTCGATTAGGTAGTCTGCAGCCTGCATTAACAACGCGTTATGTTCAACAACGATTAGGCTATGTCCGTCTTCGATCAACGCATCAAAGCAATCGATCAGTCGAATGATATCTGAATAATGAAGGCCTGTGGTTGGTTCGTCGAGGATAAACAGTGTGCGGTTTTTTTTCGCCGTCGCCAAAAAAGCAGCGAGTTTTAACCTCTGGGATTCTCCGCTTGATAAGGTTGTCGCCGGCTGACCAAGTTTGATGTAGCCCAGACCAACATCGATTACTTTTTTAAGTCGTGTTTGTGCTTTTTCAAATCCACGAAAGAAGACATAGGCTTCGCTCGCTGTCATTTCCAGTACATCGGCAATTGATCGGTCGCGGTACTTGGCTTTGAGTATTTCTTCTCGATATCGCGATCCTCTGCAAGTCGGACACTCCATGGTGATATCTGCCATGAATTGCATATCAATTTCGAGGCGACCTGATCCTTCGCATTGCAGGCAATGCCCTTTTGAACTGTTAAAGCTAAAGTGGCCCGCGTCGAATCCAAGTGTTTTCGCATCAATCGTTTCCGCAAACACTTTTCGAATGGGATCAAATGCTTTGATAAATGTGACCGGCGCGCTTCGGCTACTTCGACTGATTGGTGATTGGTCGATAAGTAGGCAATCTTTTATCTGGCTAAGACCCGAAATACTTTGAAAGGGAAGTGACTCAACGTTTTTTTCTTTTTTGCGTTGCTGGATCGCTCCGTAGAGCGTGTCTTGAATGAGTGAGCTTTTGCCGCTTCCCGAGATGCCTGTGACGAGGCAAAGTACTCCGAGTGGAAACTCTACATCCACATTTTTCAAGTTATTGCCATGGGCATTCTTGAGGGATATGTACCCAGTGGGTTTTCGGGGATGCCGATTTTTGACGGACCAACCTCGCTGCCCAGCGAGAAAAGGTCCTGTCTGGCTATCGGTTGACTCGGTGATCGCACTCGGAGATCCTTGGAAGATGACGGTTCCCCCTCGGTCACCTGCTCCGGGGCCAATTTCAATGATGTGTTCAGCAAGACGCAGCATCGACTCTTCGTGTTCAACCACAATTACACTATTGCCTCGGTCACGTAATTGTAAAATGGCCTTGGATAGTTGCTCAACATCATGGGGGTGTAGGCCCGCGGTCGGCTCGTCAAGGACGTACAGCATATTGACTAGGCTACTTCCCAAGGTAGAGGTTAACGCCACCCTCTGTGTCTCTCCGCCTGATAAGGTTCGAAGAGTGCGGTCAAGTTGAAGATATCCGAGCCCTACGCTTTGCAGATAGCCGATGCGTTGGATGATTTGCTGAAGCGGTTCAGACGCAATCTGATTTTCACGGTCTGCTAAATCCAATTGTTCTAACTGTTGTTTTGCGATGTCAGCACGCATCGCTAGCCACTGGCTGATGTTGTAATCCCCCAATCGATACGCAAGTGTTTCGGGTTTAAAGCGACGTCCTTCACACTTGGGGCAGGGGCGATAGCTTTTGTACCGAGAGGCAAAGATGCGAATGTGCATCTTGTATTTTTTTCGTTCAAGCCAGGCAAAGAAACCGTCAAGACCGCCGAAGTGACGTTCTGGTATGCCGTGTTGAATCAAACGGAGATGCTTTTTTTTAAGCTGACGAAATGGAACATCCGTTGGAATTTCGTAGTCTTCGGATAAGTCAAGAAGTTCATTCAGTTCATGCTGGTAAGACGGCGTATTCCAAGGCGCTATCGCACCCTGTGTCAATGACAATGACGGGTCTGGAACGACCAGATTCATGTCGATATCAACCACTTCACCAAAGCCTTCACACTCTGGGCACGCACCAAGTGGGTTGTTGAAATTGAATAGCCTGGGAACGGGAGGTTGGTAATCAATGTCACATTGATCGCAGCGAAGTTCTCTGCTAACGGTTCGGTTTTTCCACAGTCTTTCATCGACGGTGGTGGTTCTGGACGTCTCTGCTGCCTTAGGTTCGGTTATCTCGACCAAGATCGTTGCTCGCCCATTTCCTTCACCCATTGATGCTTCGATTGATTCGGTCCATCTACGAAGCTCATCAGCCCCTGAAAGACGGTCAACGACCACAAAGCACTCCGTTCCGGACTGCCGGATTTGTTTCGCCAACGCCATCCGGTCATCATCAGAAAGACGATAGGTCGATCCGTTGACAACAATTCTTAGGTAACCCTCACGTTGCAGTCCCAATAATATTTCATTGGCATCGTTTCGATTGGGTAGCCAGACATTGAAACCTACCATCGCTCGAGTCCGTTCAGATAATTCCAGCATCTCGGATGCCACCGTTTCTGGTGTATCGCAAGCGACCGGTTCTCCACACTTAATGCAATAGAGCGAAGCTGCCTTCGCGAAAGCGAGTCGCAGATGGTCTGCAATCTCGGTAGCGGTTGCGACCGTGCTACGATTGCTACGGGACCCCGTGCTTCGCGTCACAGCAATCGCCGGCGGAATTCCTTTGATTTCGTCGCAGTCTGGTTTGTCAAGACGTTCTAGGAATTGTCGAGTGTAAGCGGAAAAACTTTCGATATAACAGCGTTGGCCTTCAGCGTAGAGGGTGTCTAATGCCAACGAGCTTTTGCCGCTGCCGGATAACCCACAAATTGCGACAAGTCGATTTCTTGGAATATCGATATCAACGTTTTTGAGGTTATGAACTCGACATCCTCGCAGGGAAATGAACTGATCCTGCACTTGAAAAACCTCGGTCGTTGCGGTGTGGGTAGGGCTGTTTGAATAGTTTATAAAAGCGGGGCAATGATGCGGGTTGGTTCGACATCTTTTGTCGAACTTTTAAGTCAAAAGACCAGACAGGTGAATGGTGCGTGATTCAGAGCAAGTGCGGGATTTGGCCACACGGATTCAACGGTTAAAAGTCGAAATCCGAAAGCACGACCAACGCTATTATGTCGAGGCGACCCCAACGATAAGCGATCTGGAATACGATCGTCTCTTGGATGAGCTAAAGCAGCTTGAAATTGAAAATCCAACGCTGATTACAAGTGATTCGCCTACGCAGCGAATTGGTGATGCCCCAGTCGAATATCTTGAGCAGGTTCCTCATCGGGTTCCTATGCTTTCGATTGATAACACCTACCAGCCCGAGGATCTAAAAGCCTATTTGGAAAGAACAGAGAAATTGCTTGATGGTGAGTCGGTCGAGTGGGTTATGGAATACAAGATCGATGGTGTTGCGGCATCCGTCCGTTATGAACACGGAGAACTAAAGCTTGGGCTGACGCGAGGAAATGGTGAAGTGGGTGACGATATCACTCACAATATCAAAACCATTCATGATCTACCGCTCAGGCTCCCCGTCCAGCATCCGCCAGAGGTTTTGGAGGTTCGTGGTGAGGTCTATATGACCAATGCAGATCTAGCAGATCTAAATCTGAGGCAAACGAAGCAAGGTCTAGATCCTTTTAAAAATACTCGTAACGTCACCGCAGGCACGATTCGCTTGCTAGACCCAAGTATAGCGGCGGGGAGAAAATTGCGATTCTTTTGTCACGGGATTGGTCAAGCGAATGGGTTGAGTTCAGGCAATCATCTTGGCTTTCTGCAGCAACTTCAGGAGATGGGGATTCCTGCAACCCCTAATGTTCGCCTGTTAAAGGGGACTCAAGAAGTCATGCGGGCGGTGGAGGAGTTAGATAATCAGATGCCAGACTTACCGTTCGAAGTTGACGGTATTGTTTTTAAGGTGAATGATTTCGCTCAACGAGAAAGACTTGGCATTCGCAGTAAGAGCCCACGTTGGTTGATTGCGTATAAGTTTGAGCGATATGAGGCCATCACCAAACTTCTTGCCGTTTCGGTGCAAGTGGGCAAAACTGGCGCGGTTACTCCGGTTGCTCATTTGGAACCGGTGAATATTGCTGACACAACTGTTTCACGAGCTTCACTGCATAACGCTGATGAAGTTGCGAGGCTTGATATTCGTATTGGTGATCAGGTGGTCGTGGAAAAGGCGGGTAAAATTATCCCCAAGGTGGTGAGAGTAGAGAAGCATGCACGCGTCGGAGATTTGCCGTCGTGGGAATTTCCTGAGAGTTGTCCAGAATGCGAAGCGAAACTCGTTCGCGATGATGGTGGTGTTTATATTCGATGCCCCAATCCATCGTGTCCCGCCCAACTGAAGCAGAGGATCCTTTACTTTGGCAGTCGTCCAGGTATGGATATTGATGGCCTCGGCGAGGAGGTGGTTGATCTCTTGCTTGAATCACGGATGATCACAACCTACGCCGATCTATACAGCATCCGTGAAGATGAGTTAGCGGCTTTAGTTTGGCCGCGAAAGCGAAAAGGAAAAGAGGGAAAGTTAATTGATGTGCAGTTCGGTAGTTTGAATGCAAAGAAATTAGTAGCCGGTATTGAAGCGAGTCGGCAGCGGGGACTTTCTCGGCTTTTGGCTTCGCTTACCATTCGTCATGTAGGTCCAAGAGTTGCCAAGTTAATTACTCGAGTGTTCCCCAATCTGGATTCGTTGTGTAACGCGTCGGTTCATGAATTGGCCGATATTCATGAAATCGGTGATGCGATTGCCGAAAGTGTTCATGCATTTTGCCATAGTGAGTATGGTCAGCAGACGCTGAGGGGTTTGCAGAATGCGGGGGTTTCGGTTTCGGAGGAAGTGCCGGATGATGTTGGCGAGAGTCCCCTGGCCGGCAAGACGATCGTTGTCACGGGAACACTCCAGCGATTTACCCGCGATCAGGTAAAGGAGTTAATTGAAAAACTTGGTGGTCGACCGTCGGGTAGTGTGAGTAAGAAAACGGATTTTCTATTAGCGGGCGACAAAGCAGGCAGTAAACTCGCCAAAGCACAATCGTTAGGTGTTAGCGTTCTCTCGGAAAGCGATTTTGAACGCATGGTTCGGTCTTTTGAAAGCTAGGTCCGCAAATCTTTTAATATGGGGGCAGCAGCGAGATTGGGCTGTTTTGGCTGTTTGATTCCACGATAAACTGCACCGCGTGAACTGTTCTTTTGTGGACGCTTATGATTGAAAACTGCAGTTCTTCATCTTTCGGTTCCTGCGTGTTTTCGTTTTGTCTCTTTGTCTTGAGTAAATTTAATTTCAGGAGGCAAATTTTTCTGGAATTTTGGTGATTCGCCTTGACCGCCGAGAATGGTTCCCCCTATCCTCGCCCGTGTTGACAGAAATCCACTGGTTTTCGTCAGCATCGACAAGAAAGCCGAGATGAATCAATTGATGTTGAATCGCTTCGCTAGGTTTCTTGTCGGATACCGACCACCGGCTCCCGGAAATCAAAGCGCGTTGTCCTCCGCCCCCCTAGGACCTCGTACTTTCCGGGAGCTTTTTTTATGCGCTGATCAAATTCGATCCATCTTCGTTTCGCACCTGCTCAGGTTAGCACTCGTTGAGTTGCTTTGGCTAACACCGTATACGGTCTCGTTTCATTTCGAGGTTGTTGTCCGGAGTCCTTGTGATCATCACGAAGTGGTTGAAAGAGACTAACCGATCCGTGAGGTGATTCCGCTGTTTACGCCTCTGGGGTGTCTGACGTTAGATTAGGATCACTTAGATTAGGATCGGTGATAAATCGATATCCTGCATCCCGGACGGTGAGCAGATGAATGGGATTTGTCTTATCGGGTTCAATGATTTTTCGCACCCTCGCGATCACTTGGTCCACGGCACGAGTTTGGATATTACCGGAGAGATTCCAGACTTCGGATAAAAGTTCATTGCGGCTGATCACGCGACCTTCGTTTTCTAAAAAGTACCGAAGCACCTTGATTTCCTTCGATGTCATCCTGACGGATTTACCCCGGATCGTCGCTTGGAAGG
>JADHOA010000116.1 GCA_016779185.1 Rubripirellula sp. | reverse complement strand
GTGCATGATTGCCTGCAGAAAGGTGCCGGTCGTCAGTACAACGGATCCCGCCCGATATTCGGCACCGCCTCGGACTCTTACTCCGGTGATACGTTTTTCATTTCCATCTGTGATGACAACTAGATCTTCCACGGTTTCCTGTCGGAGGTCGAGATTTTCGTGGCTTTCAATCAGATACTTGATGTGATTCTGGTAAGCCTTCTTGTCTGCTTGTGCACGCGGGCTGTGCATCGCAGGGCCTTTTCTCCGATTGAGCAATCTGAACTGGATTCCCGTGGCGTCAATCGCTTGGCCCATCAGGCCACCGAGCGCATCGACCTCACGTACGATTTGGCCTTTTGCAACACCACCGATTGCAGGATTGCATGACATTTGACCGACGGTATCCAGATTCGTTGTTAGCAACGCGGTTTTCGCGCCTAGTCTTGCCGCTGCGGCTGCCGCTTCTGTGCCAGCATGTCCAGCACCAATCACAATTACATCGTATTCGTAGAAAGTATCAGTCATTCGGTTTTTGAATGCGTTGCGTGGTTGTTTTGGAACTTGACGGGAATAAATCGAATGCACTAGCGAATGTTTAGGCCAATTTTCCGAAAAGTCGAAAAACTTAAAAGCTCGAAGGTCGAACCGCCGAAGTCGATAACGTGGGATTCGATTTTTCACGAATTGTTTTGAAGGCCTCTTTACCGTCTGGCAGAATCATGCAAGGTACCCCGTGTAGAGCTTTAGCCGCTTGGCTCGCCTTTGCGGTGGCGATTGGGGTCATCCCTCACGCAGTTTCGGAAGAAATCAGCGATGTGGGTGACCGATCTAAAGCTTCAACATCAGCAGTTCCTTTCAGCGGCGATCATACAAGGTCCCCAAAATCTAAACAGACGGTTCCTCAGTATATTCTTGGGACTCGTTCTTTTTCGATCCCTTTTACCGTCGACGGTCAAGATACTGAGCGTTTGGGAGTGAGGTTGTATGTTCTATCCCCTGCGCAGGCCCGCTGGCAGCTGCATCGTTCAATCGCTTTAGAAAGCAGTGATGTCGGGCGGTTTGAGTTTGTTGCGGAACAAGACGGGGAATATCAATTTATGACCAGAACATTGGGTCCGATTGGTGAAGAATATCAGACGGATAAATTCTCCCCAGAGATTTCTGTGTTTGTAGACACCACTCAGCCAAAATTGACCATGTCGTTAGATGTTGGTGTAGACGGCGAAATCTTGGTGCACTACGCGGCTGAGGATGCGACGCAACTCCAAAAAAAAGAACTTCGATATGCTACCGACAGTAGTCCTGCATGGGTCAGCATTCCGGAAGTCTTGCCTGCAACCGTAGGTAATCTCAGAGTTCAGCCACAAGAAAGTGATCGCTGGAATTACGCAACCGTCGAATTGTTGGTAACAGATTCCGCCGGAAATTCCACTCGATTATCACGACAAGTTCGTCGACCACGGATTGCGGCGGAAAGAGTACAGACTGCATCAAAGTCATTGGGTGCTGCTGCATTGGCAGGATTTCGTAATGAACCTGCCAGTGGCTCTGATGAAGTTACGATGTTCTCACAATCGCGAGGATCCAGTCGGGTCAATGTTGAGGGTGGTAGCTCAATTGATCACTCGGGCGATATTGATTTTCGTGATCAGCGCAGCGATGAAAATGCGGTCGACTTAATTTCTCCGCCATTGAGTGATTTTTCTTCCCGTGCAACATCTGGAGTTCAAACAAACGAGATAAGAATCGCGCAGCTCGGGAATCCACCTCGACGTAAGATTTCGTTGTTCGAAAAACTTTTCGGAGTCACGCCGCCTGCTAACCCATCCACTTTTAAAGTTGGCTCACCAATATCCACGGCAAGTGATAAACCTCTTTACGCTACGCCGCTCTCCATGTCATCAACACCCGCTCGCTTGGTGGGAAATCCACAGGAGTTGTTGCCGCCGCCTGCTTCTGCTGCTCAGATCAGCGACGGTTTTGGCTTGAATGGACCTGCTCAAAATCAATCGAAGCTCGATGAAAAAACTGGAACTCGCAACGCAGTTTCCCCCAATAACACAACGTCGGAAATTCTTCCGGAAACTTTGCCGATTCCAGGAACGCGGCAGCAGCAATTAGAAGTTCAGTCCTCGATCGCTAACCGACAAGCAGATACACCAGCTCAGGCAATGCGGCCCATAGGTGAGGCATCCCAGGTTCTTCCGCTCTTGCAGCAACAGTCCAAGCCTAGCAGCGATGTGAACACTAGCGATAACTCAGAGACCTTGCCGCTGTATGAAGCGAAGCGAAGTGATGTCCCTGATTCGGGTCTTGCTGGCGAAATCCCAGAATCTTTCTTAGATCGAGTGCCGGTTCGCTTCAGCAAGAGCAAGCGATTTAGTTTGGATTACGAATTGGAGGCAATCGGCCTGCAAGGTGCTGAGTCGATTGAGTTGTACGGCACAACAGACAGCGGAAAAACGTGGCAATTATGGGGGAGTGATCCAGATCGGCTCAGCCCCTTTGACATCGAAACACAAGATGTGGGTGCATTTGGTTTTCGCATTTGTGTTGTTGGTCGTAATGGATTAGCTAGTCCTCGGCCTCTTGTGGGTGAGTTGCCTGACATCGTTGTCGTGGTAGATACCGAAAAACCAGAGGTGAGAATTACTGGAGCGCGTTATGGTGAGGGAAGTCGGGTCGGATCGCTTGTGATCACTTACGAGTGTTTAGATCAAAACCTTCCCCAACGCCCAATCACTCTTGCTTTCAGCGACTCACTGGAGGGACCGTGGACGACGATTGCTGGAGGATTAAGGAACGAAGGCCAGTACATTTGGGCAGCGGATCCTACCCTACCACGTCAGCTTTACCTTCGAATCGATGCGATTGATGAAGCCGGCAACCGTGGTGTCTATTTGTTGGATCAGCCAATCGATACCCAAGGACTCGCTCCCCGAGCAAAGATACGTGGTTTTCAACCACTATCCCGAGGTGATTTGAATCCGGAAAAGCCAGAAACGACTGCGGGGCGGGCACGAAGCCAGTTTTGATCAATACGAGTCAAGCAGTGAGCTCGTAAATCGGATTTGACCTGTGTTTCAATCTCTACCCATTCAAGCCCTCGGCTAATCTGCCAGCATGGCAATGCCGGCTCGCTTGGGTGTCCGCACACTGTTACCTTATAAGCATGGCAACGATACATGCTTTTGAATTTCTTGCACAGGCAAACGACAATTTGCCTGATGTGATCGCTATTTTCGGCAGCGACGCATCATTGCGTTCGTGGGTATTGCAGCGACTCACTCAGTCGGGTGATTTAATGCAAGTCAACGGAGATTCCGCGCGATGGTCCGATCTTAAAGATGAACTTTCTACCGCATCGCTATTTGACTTTGGCGAGGGAAAGAAAACGATTGTCATTCGTGGTGCAGATGATTTCTTAAGTCCAAAGCGATCTGACGACGGGACTCAAGATAGTAGTACAGCCAAGAACAATAATCGCGTGGAGCTAGAGGCTTACGTTGCTAAGCCTGTCTCCGCCACACGACTGATTCTGGAATTTGAGTCTCTTGCTACGAATACTCGGCTCTACCGTTTCATTGATGAACAACATTTATCAATCAACTGCTATGCGACGATTGATAAGAAACGCGGAGTTACTTCCGCGTCGAGACAGAATTTCATTGCAGGCTTCTTAGCTAATCGTCACCAAGTCAAGGTAACCAAAGGTGCCGCGGATACTTTGATCGAGTTATTGGGTGAAGAATTAGGGATGCTCGATTCTGAAATTGCTAAGCTTGCACTTTACCGAGAAGCGGGTGGAGTCGTTGACGAGTCGTTGGTCCGAGAAATTGTCACAGGTTGGCAAGGGAAAACTGTCTGGGAGATCACGGAAGCAATTGCCGCTGGTAATTCGGCAGAAGCTCTCAAGCATTTAGAGAAACTGATGAGCGGCGGGCAACCGCCAATCGCGTTATTACCTCAGATTGCGTGGTCGCTTCGGCGTCTTGGAATGGCATCCTCTATAATTCATTTCAAAGAGAGAAGCGGACAGAGGATTCGCGAAGAAGATGCGTTGTCTTACGCCGGTTTCCGTCCTAACGAATCCCAGAGAGCGAAATTACACTTGAGGAGTTTACGACGAGATCGAGCAAAAAAGCTCTTAGCTTGGCTGTTGGATGCTGATTTGCGACTCAAAGGGACTCATAGCAGGGCTTGGTTTGATCGGTTTTTACTAGAGCAGCTGATTGTGCGGCTATCTAACACTGCCGTCGAGATAGGCCGTGAACAACCAAATCACATCTGATAATCATCTTTCGTCTCTAGTTTTTAGCAGGCCTTACGGTAGTCAGTATTAGGCAAGCAGTGTTGTAACGCCTTGCTCTCTCGGCGAAATGATTTCCAGCATGGTCGCGCATCGTTACATGCGATTGCTGGTTCCTTTGGTTAAGGCCATGAATGCGCTTTCCAGATCTAATTCTTCCTCAGTAAATTTTTTGAGTCGAATGCCCTGGTCAATCAGTAATTTAGGCAGATCACTATAGTCATCAATTTCTGATTTCATGATGACCCGAATGGAATTGTCACCAAGTTCACATGCTTGAACCGTTGGATGTTCAGATAATAATTCGCTCATCTTTGCGAGGTCCTCGCTCATAAGCGGTTGGATTACCAGAACAAGGTGTTCGCGTACCATTCGGATGACTTCCGTTTTGGTGGCGTTCTGTTTGAGCTCTCCTTTGTCAATGATGCCAATTTTGTTGCACACATCAGCTAACTCTGGGAGAATGTGGCTACTCACAATAATGGTTTTGCCCATCTGTCCTAGCTTGCGAAGCAGATTTCTCATCTCAATCCTCGCGCGAGGATCTAGGCCAGAAAGCGGTTCGTCCAACAAGAGAACTTGTGGGTCGTGAAGTAACGTTCGAGCGAGGCCAAGTCTCTGGGTTTGTCCTCGGGATAATGTATTTGCAAAAGCATCGCGTTTGAAATCTAAGTCGACAACGTCAAGCATTTCATTGACGCGTTTACGTCTTGCTTCTCCGTTGATGCGATAAGAGGCCGCAAAAAACTCTAGGTATTCGACCACCGTCATGTCTTCATAAACCCCAAAGAAATCGGGCATATAACCCACTAGTCGTCGTATTTCTTTTGGGGCTGTGTGGACGCTGTGATCGCAGACGTAAGCCTCACCCCAAGTCGGCTCTAGCAACGTCGCAATGATTCGCATGGTGGTAGTTTTGCCAGCTCCATTAGGACCGATGAATCCAAAGAGATCACCCGCATCTAAATTTAGGTCGATGCTTTTGATCGCGAATGCATCGCCGTATTTCTTTGTGAGGTCAACAGTTTTAATCACAGTGATTCTTGGGATTTAAATGTTTAGATAAGAGTTCTGCTGGTAGGTTGACGGAGTTGGGCATCATGGATTTTGAGAGAGATCTTCAACTGGAATGATTACCCGAATGAAGGTTTCTCGATTCCCCTGAATTCCATTTGTTTTGTCACCGTCAATTTCGATATCGGTTGCTGCGTTTTGAAGGTGGCCGAATAAGATGCATCGGTCGTCAGAGAGTACGTGAGATAAATCAAGCGAAGCAAGCGGTAGATGCTTTAGATTTGTGTAACGCGTGCCGCCAGAGGCTTCGTGAAATAAAATGATCTCTCCGATGCGTTCAAGGGATGATGTATTCGCGGGATTCCACCGCTCTGTTTCACTCGAACTCTCTAAGGCCTTTTGTCTGGATAATTGCCAGCGAAAGTTTTTCTGTCTAAGCGTATCTAACGATTCAATTTGGCTGCCAGCGGGGAAGCGGGTGGGCAGTAAGTAGGTCCAGTTACGGTAGATAAGCATTCCATTGAGAAGATCAGCATTCAGCGGATTGGTAAGTTTTCCCTGCAGCAGCTCGCTTCCAGGGCGTCGGATAACCGAGTCTTGGTTTGTCAGGATAGGCTCGAATTGTAAAAACGAATGAATGCCGCGACTGCTGCGTGAAGCGAGAGGTATTTGCTGTATGAAGGAGTTTTTGTACTCCCCGTCAAATTGAACGGTGTAGATCGGAAGTCGGCTGTCTTCTATCCCAAATTGAATTCCGCCGAAGGACGGACCGGGGTAACCAAAGGGAGTTGTGAGTTGCCGATTGATGGAACTTCCAAGATTTGAAAGGAGAGGACTTGGGGCGATATTCAAGTCGGTTCTCAATGATTCATGTGAATAGAGGTAATGAATGGATCGGCTGAGTCCAATTCCCTTGGTTGTGTCGATGTCAATGACTTCAAGTCGATTCCACTGCTGCGTCGCTGCGTTAATCGTACTATCCGCGTCGGCTTTCCTAGCGGTTAGAGATCCTCGATCCTCTGAATTAGATGCGATTTGATTGGGTAGCGACTGGTAAGTGAGGAATAGGCTGACACTGATCGCGCTGATCGGGAAGGAAAGCCAGCCCAAAAGAGGCTTGCCGATCAGGCGATTGATTAGAAGGAAGTCAAGTGGACCAATGAATGCTAAGAATCCAATCACAATGAGTGATAAAAACGAAAAGCTATATTGTTTTTTTATTTCGAACTGGTCAAGAGTTGCGCGAAGTTGTCCAGCAATGTCGTTGTATGCGGTAGAACGATTTTTTTGACCGGATAACTCCTGTGTTGGCTCAAGGATGTTTCCGATGACTTGAGTCAGCAAATCCATCCTTTCTGGCCATTCGGCAAACATCTTTGTTTCGAGGTCAGCGCCGATTGCGATAACTTGCCCTAAGCCGACATTGAATTCTATTGCAAGAGGTGTGCTGTCTCGTCGAGTTGTGCGACCCATTAATAAGATGCTGCCCCGATCACGAGGTAGTACTAAACCATCGAATGGTTCAAGCGGAGTCTGAGAAGAGGTGAATGTCTCGAGGGAGGAGGGATCAATTTTTTCGATTGAGATTTCATCAAGTTGAATCAGTTCTTCAAGCCAAGGCGAGTTTTGCAGTAATTTGGACGAAGATGCTCCCAAGGTGAATAACACGCGTCCACCTGTATGAACCCAGTTCACAATCGCATTCTGTTGTTTCAGTGAGAGTTTGCCGAGTAGATCGCTTCCGGAACCGCCGATAACGATCAGGTTCACCCCGGAATAACCAAGCTCTGAATCCGGCAATGCATCCATCGAGCTCGGGTGCGAAACAGCAACAGAGGCGTCACGATCAAGCAATTCATTTGCATTGAGCTTATCGATTCCCAATGTGTCGCCGATGACGACGATCCATGGCATCGAAAGAGGGATCATGGCAGGGCCACGAGAAGGGGAGCTTTGAGCGGGAAACCTAGTGGCAATACGAGATTGAGAGGGCGAGTCGGTGATCAGTGGAGCAGCCTCGCTACCAGGAATAACATATCGCCATTGGGTGTCTAAATCAGTAGTTGCTTGCCGGAATTCAACTTCAACACCATCCCCATCTCGTGTTTTAATCGCTGTGATTGGCTCGCGGTCACTTCGACGAACACCCGTCCAGTATCCCACTCGGTAGTAACCCTCGATACCAATTTGTAGAGTTGCCGTTTCGGAATTTTCACCAGGGATCGAAGTGGAGTTATCTTGGACGTTTCGGTCAACGGCGACTCGGTCGTCCGCGGAGACGCAGGAAGATTGGAGGCATTGAATTATTAGGCAGAGTAGAATCCAGTGAAGACATTCCAGCAGGTGGCGACTGCATCGATGATTTTGCTGAGAATAAGGAGTTTTATTAATCGACATGCCGTTTTTCAGTCAGACAGTAACGCTAGTTCTACTTGAGGGTTCTTGCTGGGTTGCCGTTAAGGTTTTTCTGAATTTGGACAAACACATTCTAGGCGAGCACAACCAGGGCAGCCATTTCCATACTTCGCAATCAAAGCCGCATTGAGGTCAATGTCAGCCACATTGGCGATAGTCGCTAGCCATGCAATCACATCTGCAAATTCTTCGGCGAGATTCTCCCGGTCGTTACCTCTCAATGCAGCTGCTAATTCGCCAATTTCCTCCATCAGCCACATAAAGGTTCCATCGACACCGCGCATGACATCCTTTTCGAAGTACATGGTTCGGATGTGCCGCTGAAGATCCGCGATGGATAGCTCTTCTTTTTGAATGGGCGGGGTGTCGGTCATTAGCTGGCCTCATGGGTATTTGAATCAACACCCGCTAGTCTAATATATTCTGATCTCAGAAACGCGGCAGGTTGTCGGGCAAAGGTGGTTTGGGCAGGATATTCTGATGTGTTGGGCGTTAACAGTGAATCGCTGCTACCGCTTCGTTTTTGCAACGATTCTTGACGATGGAACTCCGCTGAGAGGGTTAGAGTATCAGGATACGCATTTATTTTGGTCGAATATCATCGATTACTCATTTGATTTAAGTTCATGGAAGCAAAATCTACCGATCGCGATTCCGAGTCTGCCGATAGTCGTGTCGCGGCGGGGCACACCGATGGTGTCTCACAAAGATCGTCGGGTAAATCGAATAAGAAACAAGGTCGCGGATTTCATAGCTATCCGTTTTACGCACCACGGTTTTGGCACGGAATGTTGCCGAATACCTGGCTGAAGTTGTTGGCGAGTGGGAAATTTCACATTCACCCAACCCGCTTTCCGTTAGCTTTTGGTGTAAGTGCGACCACACCATTTAATGCCAGTTTGGCTGCCCTGCAGAAAATCATTTACTCAAGTCGTTTGCGGTCGGCCGAAATGCATGGTCCACCGGTATTCATCGTCGGCCATTGGCGAAGTGGTACAACGCTACTTCACGAATTAATGGTGAAAGATGAGAGGCTGAGTAGTCCATCCACCTACCAGTGTTTTTCGCCACATCATTTTCTCGTATCGGAGTGGTTTTTTCGCCGCTTCTGCGGATGGCTTCTGCCTGGCAAGCGACCCATCGATAACATGGCGACTGGGTGGGACCGTCCTCAGGAAGATGAGTTTGCGTTATTAACTCTGGGTTTGCCATCGCCTTACCGACGAATGGCTTTCCCGAACCAAGAGCCTGTGGATAGTAATTATTTGGATTTCGATGGAGTTGAAGAAGGTCAGATACAAGATTGGTTGACTTCGCTTCGAAGGTTTCTCTTGGCAGTAAGTACCTCGACCCAGCGACCGTTGATCATTAAGAGTCCAACACACACAGGTCGAGTTAAGTGGTTGGCACAAGAGTTTCCTGATGCAAAATTTATCCATATTTCGCGAGACCCACGATCGATTTTTCCATCAACCTGCCGATTGTGGCGAGGCTTGGATGAGGTTCAGGCTTTGCAGCGTCCAAAACACGATGGAATAGAAGATTACGTAGTCAAGTGTTTGCAGCGAATGTACCGCGCTTTCCACGAACAACGTCAATCGATCGAACCAAGTAGAATTATCGATGTGCGTTATGAAGATTTGACTGCTTCTCCCGTCGAGACCTTAAAATCAATCTACAGCGAATTACGGTTAGGAGATTTTGACTCGGTACAACCGCTCATTGAATCATGGGTGGAAAATGAACACCGAAGCTACCAAACCAACGAGCATAAACTCCCGTCCGACCAAGAAGCTCGGATTCGAGAAGCATGGTCTGAATATTTTGAGACCTACAAGTACAGCTAGGCATTTACTTGCTGCACTGCCACACACAGCACGATCGTATTCCCAGAAGTATCCTCTGAGCGATAGGTATTATTAAAAGTGATTAGCAGGTACTTTTCTTGGCTCTTAATCATGTTGGGATTGATTCTATCCGGATGCGGTGATTCCGAGCCTGTAAATGGTCCAGAGCAATTGCAGAATAGCCAGCTTGATACGGAAAATGAGTCCAATAGCAAATCGGCTTTAGGTAAATCACTTGGTGAGGTATCCTCCCCCGAGTCGGTCGATGCCTTTGATCGATCGCAGCTTATAAGAGCAAGGCTTGAAGAGAAGGATGCTAAGCAAGGCTGGATTAATCTGTTTGATGGAAGCACTTTGTTTGGCTGGGTGACAGACGGACTAGCAAATTTTCGAGTAGAAGACGGCGTTTTGGTCGTCGATCAAGGCGAAAGAAGCCTGCTGTGCACGAGCTTACAATGGGACCGCTATGAGTTGTTGGTAGAATATCGTGCGGACGCTGAAACCAACAGCGGAATCTTTCTCAGTACCGATGTGGATCCCGGTAACGTTGCTTCTGATTGTTATGAGGTAAATATCGCTCCTGACAGTCATCCATACCCAACGGGAAGTTTGGTCGAGCGGCAAATGGCTATCAATGTGCCGACTCTTAGTAGTGACCAATGGCACAGCATCAAGATTCTTCACGAGTTGGGATCTTTGACGATCGAAGTGGATGGAAATCGAGTGTGCGAATACGAAGATTCGGCACCACAAGGACTCGGCAGAATTGGCTTGCAGCACAATCAGGGCCGCATCGAATTTCGAAAGGTCATGCTTCGACCGCTTGATCTAGATTCCCTCTTGGACCCTGACCTCTCCGCATGGAAGAAATATCCCAATATGGATGCTACCTACTCGATAAATGAGCAAGGGGAAATGCATGTGAAGGGCGGGAGTGGGCAAATCGAAACACTTGACACGTTCTCTGATTTCATTCTGTTAGCCGAATATCAATTGCCAACACCTGAAATGAATTCCGGGATTTTCTTTCGTTGTATTCCTGGCGACAAAATGATGGGCTATGAATGCCAGGTGAGCAACTTTGCCACGCAGGAAGGTGGTCTCATACCAAGCGATTGTGGTGCGGGTGGTATTTTTCGGCGTCAAGATGCACGGTTAATAGCGGGGGAGACAGGGAAATGGGCTACGATCCTCCTTTTGGCTCAGGGACCGAGCATGGGGGCTTGGGTCAATGGGATTCAGGTCAGTGATTGGACAGATATTCGTGATGTTGACGAGAACCCGAGGCGTGGCAAGCGATTGGAAGCAGGTACAATCATGATCCAAGG
>JADHOA010000115.1 GCA_016779185.1 Rubripirellula sp. | reverse complement strand
TCAACCTGCACGTTTTCCGCAATCTCTCTGAAGTAAGCGTAAACACCCTCGCTGCTCAGTCGGTAATAAAATGGCGCCACAATCGCGACCGCACGCACACCAAGTTCTCCGTAGGCGTCACAAGCTTCGATAGTGGCTTTAACGTTCGCCTCGGCAGCTCCTGCAAGAACCGGAACACGACCGGCAGCTTGATCGACAACGACTCGCACAATTTCTCGTCGCTCTTCAGCAGAGAATCGCACAAATTCGCCAGTACTGCCGTTGGGATAGAGGCCGTCTACCCCGCGTTCGATCAACCAATCGACATATCCTCGGAGTTTCTGCTCATCCACTCTCCCATGGGTATCAACGGGAGTGATGTTGGGAGTCAGGATGCCTGTGATACGTTCTGCCATGGTAGTGAGCGACTGTTGTGGTGCGGGAGCAAATCGATACCGAAAAGTAGCTCCCACTTTGGTTTGGCGGCGTCAATTGAAACGTGATTTAGGGTTTGTCACCAATCAGCGGTTGGTTTTACCGATCGTGCGGATTTATTCGATTCCCTGCGAAATCGCGAGCATTTGTTAGGTCTTCAATTGGACCTTTATTATTGCCACGGAATTTGACCTCCTCGTTGCACATGAAATTGGATACGCCGAATCATTTGTGCGAATTCTTTTGGTCGCTTCTGAGACAGATCGTTCGTTTCAAACGGGTCTTGTTCGAGGTCATACAGTTCAAATTTTTGTGTGGGCAAGTTGTGAACAATTTTCATGTTTCCCAAAAGTAACGCTTCGATCGATAGGCCTGCGTACCTTGCACCGCCTTCGCGTCGCACGAAATAAATTTCACGATCATTCCAGCGATGCTGCGGGTCTTCTAGGAGAGGCTTGAGAGATAGACCATCAATGTTTGTTTCTTGCTCGATTCCAACAAGGTCCAAGATTGTTGGAAGGAAGTCCGCAGTAGAGCAGACGGCATCCGAACGTGTGCCGGGAATGGTCTTGCCTGGTACTTTGATGCAACCGGGGATACGCAATCCACCTTCATACATCGATTGCTTCCCATCCCGCAGGGATCCATTGTTAGCGCCGACGTCGATTTGACCACCGTTGTCGCTAGTGAAAATGATAATGGTGTCCCTGCTGCTAGGGTGCTGCGATAACGAATCGAGGACTTGTCCGATGCCATGATCCATGTGTTCGATTAAGGCGACAAGTTTTGCACGTTTTTCATTTAATTCAGGTTGTCGTTCACGAACCTTCTTTAACCAATCCGTTGGTGGCTGAATGGGAGTATGGGGAGCGTTGTACGCTAAATAGAGAAACCAAGGTTGTTCAGAATATTTGGTTTGCCGAGTTTTAATCCACTCGCAGGCCCATGTAGAAAAGAGGTCACTCGCATGACCTTTGGGTTCAATCACTTGATGGTCTTCCCTCATGTAATTATTGCCATGGCGGCGGTGATTGTAGTAGTCATCCATCATATCGCCAAGAAATCCTTGAAAGCTCTGGAATCCATGATTCATTGGATGATCTTCGGGGGTTAATCCTAGATGCCATTTGCCGATTGCGGATGTGAAATAACCGTTCTCGGCTAGATGTTGAGGAAGCGTTTTGGCAATCGGAGTAAAGTTCCCCCAGCTATTCTCTGAGTGTGTCCGGATCACCCCTGGCACACCTACACGATCTGGGTAGCAACCGGTTAAGACAGAAGCTCGAGTTGGTGAGCAGACCGGACAATTGGCATATAGTCTTTGAAATTGAAGGGATTGCTCGAACAACTTGTCGAGACTGGGAGTTTTTAAATCGATACTGCCTAAGCAACCTAGATCCGCAAACCCGAGGTCATCGACAATCACTAAAAGTACATTCGGTGGTTCCTCGGATTCAGGGTGCGAGTCCTGTGCGATGCAGGCCGTCGTCAGCACAAAAAGTAAGAATGCAAGTTGATATTTCATCGAAAATGTTTTGTTAGAAAATAGGTGGTGAAAGAGTCCTGTCGCAGCAAAGATTCGGATGCTAGATGGCTAACAACTTTCGCGGCAAGTATTTTATAAAGGGATCTTTGGAGGCGCTAGTCTTGATGAACAATCGTCGCCGGTTGGGTCTAGTTGAGCAGATTTTATTGACCCTCGTGGTTGTATGAACTAAAGTTTCAAGGTGAGAATTGGTGTGAATGCTGACATAGTGATCCGTCCGAATCGTTGGCAAAACATTGGATAGTACGGTTCTTTTCTAACCACGCGGAAAAACTAAATACTGTGTGTTTGGTTTTTGCTGAGTGCTGGAATTTTATTTTTATCGTACCGTTTGAGAGTTTGCACTTGGGTTCGTTTGTTTGGCCTGAGTAGCGGTTATTCGCGGAAAGGCCGGGATATAGCACACACATTGAGTGGCAAACATGGCAGCTGATGACGCGAGGCGATCCGAAATGGCTGCAGAAGAATTTTCAGAGGATCGCGCAGTAACTAAGAATCAACCTTCGGCTTCTCATGATTTTGCCGAGGCCGACAAGTTAGATCAGCTCGTTGATTCTTCCTCTCAACGATTGCGCCGTGGCGATGTACCACTCTTGAGAGATAGTGACCTCACGCATGCCAAGACAGTCATACGTGGTTCCTCACGCGTCGAAGCCAGCTCAAGAGAAGGTATGGCGCGTCAAGGTTCACCAGCGGCGGTAGCGAGGGTTTTGCTTGGGCAGCACCTAAATCACTTCCATTTAGAAGAATTAATTGGTGGTGGGGGGATGGGTGCTGTTTTTCGTGCTCACGATGATCAGCTCGATCGAATCGTTGCAATTAAGGTCATCCCTTTTGTTGGGGATGATCCCGAGCTACGAAGAAGATTTCGCAATGAAGCGCAGAATGCTGCAAAACTAGACCATCCGAAAATCGCGAGAGTCTTTGATGTAGGAAGTCAAGGGGATTGGCACTACATCGTGTTCGAGTACATCGATGGAGTGAACATCCGAGATCTAGTCTCAAAGCAAGGAGTTCTTTCAGTTGACGATGCCGTTTTTTACACCTGTCAGCTTGGTGAAGCCTTGCAGCATGCATCGGATCGAGGCATCGTGCATCGTGATATTAAGCCATCAAACATTTTAGTCACTACTGACGCCGGTATTCGTCTCGTTGACATGGGTTTGGCGCGTTCCGCTAATATGGATCTCAGTGAAGATAAGACAGCCAGTGGAGTGACTCTTGGCACCTTTGATTATATTTCTCCTGAGCAAGCAAAGGATCCACGGGATGCAGATCTTCGCAGCGATCTCTATTCGTTGGGCTGCACATTGTATTTCATGCTAACGGGTGGTCCTCCTTTTCCAGGTGGGACGATGTTGCAAAAACTGCTCAGTCACGGAAACACTCCACCTCCAGATATTCAGGAGATTCGGGCTGATATTAGTTCGAGTCTCAAGTCGGTCGTTGAGAAAATGCTTGCGAAGCGACCGGCTGATCGTTACCAAACCGCACACGACCTATTGGCAGATCTTCAAGAGGTTGCAAATCGTGATGACTTGTCACGCACGTTATCGTTAAATCCTTCTTTGGTGTTGGTATCGCGACCTTGGCTGATGTTGATTGAGCGGCACGCGCCATGGGTGATTGCCTCGTCCCTGATGTTGCTTGTCGCAGGTTTTTTGCAGCTTCAGTCTTGGGCATATCGAGCTGATGATCGGTTGCCAGAGATGATGGTTCCTCAGTCAGTGATTCCGTATTCAGTCACAGAGGAGTTTGGCTCGGAAACAGCTAAGTCGGATTTGCAGCGAGAGAATGATCCTGCAAATGGTTTGTCACCTATGTCTGAACCTAAATTGTCCGAGAACGCTTCAGCAGGTCAGGGTAATATCGAAGACAATTCGGATTCATTCGGAGAGGTAATATCCCCTGCGGTCGTTAGAGGCAGGGATAGTCAGGGGCCAATACAGTCTGGAAATTCTGCGACATCTACTGCGCAGAATACAACTGACGGTAATTTCAACGTAACGGTGCCAGAGATTGCATCATCAAATGAAATGTTGGATCGGCAAGTCGGTCTAGATGAATTGCCTCCAAGTACTTCGGGCTTAATTTCGGAGATTACGGTGGTGCGAGTCGTTCAAGCTTTGAGCGATGTTGACGATAAATTAAGCGATGGGATCGTCGAAACGACCACGCTTCAGGAAGCGCTTGAGCTCGCAAGGCTACACCGTTCCACCAGTCGCATTGAATTGGCTGTTCCTTTTGTGGTCTGTACACGACCGATCACACTTGAGTCAGATGATTTGTTGATAACCTCATCCGTCGGAGGGACAACGATTCTTTTTCAGCCTAGTAGTTCTTTCGTGATGGCTCGCTCCAAAATGTTCTCAATCGGTAGCCACCCGATTGTGTTTGAGGACCTACATTTTGTTTGGAAGGTCGCAGATGATGATTTGGATGGCGGGTGCTTGTTTGAGTTGAATTCGAACGAGCTGGTTCGCTTTACGGACTGCTCGATCACCGTGAGTAATCCCTCGGCGATTGATGAGGTATTCGCGTTTGACGTGATTACCGATTCAGATGCAATGACGAGTCTAAATCTTGAGTCAGAAGACAAGCTACCACTCGTATGGTTAGAACTCAACAATGCCATTGTGCGAGGCCAGATGACTATGCTGCACATGGATTTTGCCACCAAGCTTTGGCTGGATTGGGATAACGGTTTGTTGGCTGTAACGGATCGGATGATTGATACTTCCGGGGCGTTGTATCCCAATCAATCCGGAAGTGATCCGATACGAATGAAATTATGGCGAGTGACTGCGAACGCTCGAAAAGGTATTTTTCTTATGAGAGTAGGTGTAAGCGGTGCTTACCCGGTGGAGATTGAACGTCTCGCCCACGAATGCGTGTTCTGGGTTGATTCGGCTTTGCCACATTTCGATTTACGCGGGATACCGGTTGAATCGGTTGGGACTTCTTTGAAGTTTCAAGGGGCATCGAACGTCTACCTAACTGACTCGGCAGAGTCCGATATTATGCTGAGGATTACTGCACCGCCAGATTTCAGGCAGGTTGTGACCATGTCGCAAATTGCAAACCGAGAGGTTTCTTGGGCTGCAGATAAGTCACCGCGTTGGAAAATCAACTGGGAGGATGGGAATATCCAGGAGATACCGTTTGACCAGCGTGTGCCATCAAACTACCGAATCCTCGATTCAAACCCTCTCGGTTTTGACGAAAAAGCCTTGCCTGCCTTGCCTGAAAACATCGATTTTGATGGGAATGCGGTGCAATAGGGTCCCTTAGCTTGTTCATTTACCCGGGAAAATTGAGAGCCATTTGACTTTTTGCGTCTTGTGGTACTTAATTATAGAAGTCCGCACGGCGATGACATGAAACTGAACCCCCCCTCCTAAAGCATGAACTCGGGCGTTTTGCCCGCTGTTTCTCGCCAAAAGCTTTGGGATTTCGCAACTTTGGAGTGTGCAAATGAAACGAGCAATTGCTGTTTTTGGATGTTTAATGCTGTTTTCGAGCCCAGTTGTGGCAAATAGTACGTTCAGCAAATTCTGGAAAGAGAAGTTTGCTGGCGCTGAATCTGACGAAGGTTTTCAGAAAGCCGTGAAGACTCAAGGTTGCTACATCTGTCACGTCAACGGTGAAGACAAAAAGAAGGTCCGCAACGAGTATGGCGAAGCTATTCACAAATACTTGGATGCCGAGGATTTCCCAAAAGATTACGTGAAGGAAAATCCAGAAGAGGCAAAAGCAAAGATTCTAGAAGGCTTCAAGAAAGCCGGTGAGCATAAAAGCAAAGATGGCAAAACCTTTGCGGAGAAAATTAAGAACAACGAAATTCCCGCAACCGATTCTGGAAAAGAGTAACCTAGCGTTTGCTCGAGCAAATCAATTAACGCCCGCCTGTTCTGTTCAGGCGGGCGTTTTTTTTGCACTTGGCTGCTAGGAGTCATTTGAGTTGCTCGCAGGTTTTTGTGGCAAAAGCTCGTCGTTCTTGGCATACTACCGAGCGATAGATCAACTGGAATTTTATCCCTCAAAAGATTGGAAGTTTATGAGTTTCGCAAAATTAGCTGTCGCAACTGCTTGCATCGCTTTCTGTTTGCTTGAACCAAGTTCGGCTGAGGATCCCGGTGGGTTCATTTCATTATTCAATGGAGAAAATCTGAGCGGATGGAAACCTGCGGAGGAAAATCCAGAGAGCTGGAAAGTTGTGGACGGAATGTTGGTATGTGATGGCCCACGCTGTCACCTTTTTTATGAGGGTGATCAAGTTCCACTCAGAGACTTCCACTTCATCGCAGAGGTGAAAACCACAAAGGGAAGCAATGCTGGTATTTACTTTCATACTAAATACCAGCCAACGGGTTGGCCAAAGTACGGCTATGAATGTCAGGTCAATGTAACGCACACCGACCCTAAGAAGACAAGTAGCTTGTACGCCGTAGAAAACGTGTCAGATCCGGGAGTAAAGGATGGCGAGTGGTACACGCAAGAAATCATTGTTAGTGGACGTCGTATTCAGTTAAAGGTCAACGGAAAAATACTTGTCGACTACACCGAACCAGTGAATAAGCAACCGGAGAGCGATCAGTTTGAACGACGGTTAGATTCTGGAACCTTCGCTCTGCAGGCTCACGACCCCGATAGCAAAGTGTATTTTCGAAACCTAAGGGTCAAAAGACTTTAGCGATGTGTCTCCGCCTGAGTGCGAGAGAATCGATGTATCTTGCTATTTAGTGAAGCGAGCCGGCATAGAGTCGCTCGCTCACTTTGGGGTTGGCCTTTTTCTTGAGGGGCAAGCAAGTGTTCCCAATCAGGGCACGGCTGACTTAAGCCGCTATCGCTTTGCCGCGGCATTTCAGTAATCAGAAACAAAAAACCTACTGACCTAGTATGCCCTCAAATAGCATCGCTAAAGCTGGATTCACGGATTTTTCAACGACCAGTCGATCCCCCGCTTGCAACGCGTAGTCACTCGCTGGCTGGACATTGTCTCCACTCCGGCCCATCTTAATCTCCATCGGTAAACCCGTAATGGATTCCGGGGAGTAACGATAAAGCGTCGCTTGAACATGCCCAAGTTTCTGAATCACTCCAGATTGTGTGAGAAGTTCACTTACGTAGGCAGTTCGTCCGGCTTCGGGAAGCGGGAGGACAGTCGAAAGCGGCTGTTCATCGACAACTTGAAGGACGACTGCGTTTTCGGATTTAGCTTGCTTCACCGCATAATAGGCTTTCTCATTCATTGCCCCGCCAGCGGCAGTGGCTGAGTTTTGCTGTTGGTATCCACTGCTAAGTTCTTGACCATGAAAAGGCGAGTTTGGGGTACGGAGCGGTGCACATCCAGCGAAAAGCACTATTCCACAAATAACCAAGGCAACCGAACGGCAGCAGTGAAGGTGTGCACTGATATCCAATTCGGTTCGAGGAAAGTCGCGTTTCATCTGTGGGCTCAGTAGTGGGTGGGGGTTTGTGTCGATTACGCAATCTTTACTGCCATCGGGCTTTTTGCCCTGTCTCTTGAATCTAATTCCTTGAAATGGCGGAAGGATTGATGGCCCTATCTTTCGCGAGAATAACGGATAAACACAAAAATCATCAAAACCGCGTGAGCTAAAACCCCTGTGAATGGCTTGTATGTGCTCGAAGAAAATTCACTTGGGGTGCTGGGGTTAGGAGGGTGCTTTGACTTTTAGCTCCGTGGAAAGGGTGCGATAAAGATCCCGTTGAAACGAGCAGGGCGATAGATTCGCTGTAAAATCGTGCGATACTGAATCGAACAAATGGCTCATTAGAGGGGGCATGCCCTGTGTGGCTTTGAGTCCTTCGTTATTTGCGTATCTTCAAAAACGCATTCATTGAAGAATCCTGCTTCACGGCGAACCGATCCCCCGTTATACTTCGCGACCTTTGATACAGTAGATTTCTGACTCAGCGTTTAATCGAGAAGACTGATGGCTCGGCAATGTGAAGCGTGCGGCAAGAAAGTCCAAATGGGCAATCGCGTCGAAACCCGCGGTAAAGCCAAATACCTTGGTGGTGTTGGTACCAAGATCACCGGAATTACTCGAAGAAAGTTTGTTCCAAACTTGCAAAAAGTTCACGTAACGCTACCAAGCGGACAGAACACCAGCATGCGAGTTTGCACCCAGTGCATTCGTAGCGGTGTCGTTCGAAAAACCGTCAAAACAAAGCCTTTTGATGTCAGCAGTGCCAAGAACTGATTCCGTAAATCTTTCTTCATTGGAAGTAAAGAAGCTTGGCTATCTTGCAAGGTTGGAACTGACCGAGCAGGAAGTTGAAGAAGTTCGTCCTCAACTTGCTCAGATTCTTGATTTCATTAAGACACTCTCGGTTCTAGACACTGAGGGAGTAGAACCGATGACGACTGCTCTAGATGTCGATAATCGCTGGCGGGTTGACGAACTTGCGACGAGTTTATCCGCCGAAGAAGCACTCAGGAACGCTCCTGCCGCCGACGGAGAGTTTTTCCTGGTTCCTGCCGTGCTAGGCGGTGCATCCACCAAAAACTGAGGCTACACGGCACGAAGTACCCTGTTTTCGCATGCTATTTAATCAACCTCGGCTTCTATTTTTTAGGGCTCACCCGAAGCGGCATATTACGGTGATGCACACTTTTTTTCACCGCAGTTGCTAGCAATCTAGGTGATTTCATCTAGTAATTCGCTTCAAGTGCGTACTTTATCTTGAGCCACTAGCATTTCCCTAAGTAACGGGTTCGTTTTGTGTAAAAGCTTGGTGCTGTTGTTCATCAGTCTTGTTTTCACAGGCGAAAAATGTCCACAATCGATTCGCCGGCGTGGCCACACGAACCTGATTCATTGATTCACTAAGCCATATGAGTGCTTTGGAAATGGGTGACCTTAATCGATTCAAATTATTTAGGTCCGTCCGATATCATTGCGTGTTTGTAGTGCTATTTTGCTTGGAGCAATCCATCGTCATGGCTCAGGAGCCAAGTACTTTGGTTCTGCCATTACGGCCAATCAATGAGAGGAGCAAGGTTGATCGCTATAGAAATGATCGCGATTACGAACGTGATCACTTAGATACGGATCAATCGCGAGTGAGCCGTCCTAGATTGTTTATTTCTGAGCCGCTGAATCAAAATGGTGAGGGCTCGCCATTGATTCGCCAAGCTCAATTCCAATTCCCTGCTCCAGGGAATCGTTCAGCAGGTGGCGGTGATTTTTTGAACCCAAGTGGAGATTCACCGAAGCTTGAGTCATTAGGCGAAACAGGCTTCGATCTGTCTCCTGTAGCTGAGAATTCTGGGTCTCCATCATCTTCTGATCGATCAATTGATTCAGGATTATCTGATAATCGCGAGTTACCTCGCACGAACAATATGACTGGGGCGTCCAATTCAGATAATGGATTACCAGCTAGGAATGGACAATCTGAACGCGAGTACGTTCAGTTTTCTCAGCGAGAGGCTGGAGAGCCATTCGCGACGATGAATAATTCATCCTTTGTGTCGCCAGCAAGCGGCTACTCTGCGACAACTTCTTGGGGACGGAATTGCGTAACAAGCAATACTGGTTTTCCAACAGATATGGCAAATATAAAAGATCAAGGCACACCGTCCGGTTTAATTGAAAGTGGGGGATTGGTGAAAATATTACCCAGCTCTGAATTAGCAAAGTATAAAGCGGTTCCGACTCAACCGTTATTGCAGTTTGGGCAGGATCAAAATGGGGTGGTGGTAGGTCACGGCTTATTAGGGCAACCGGTGGCGTACGTTCCTGGGCAATGGGTGAGAAATAGCATTCGCTATCTCTTTCCTTAAATGATGAGGCTCGAAGCAAAGGGGCTTTCCCTGTCGCCTGCTTTCGCTACTCAGTGAGGTTAAGCCTGGGCCAAGCACCACACTCATAAACCAAGGTGCAGTTCAACCAAGACGCAGTTGGTTTTGCGAGCTGATGCAGTAACTCTTTCACCCCTTGGCGTTTTCGATATCAATGCTATCTATCAAAACACTTTTATTGCCAGCTTTCACTGAGGCTTCACCGGTAGATAACGTTCTTTCTGTGCAGCGAGTACAATGCGATTTAGCGGTGGTGATTGACGTTCTTCGAGCGACTTCGGTAATCGTTACCGCTTTGAATTCGGGCGCAAAGCAAGTAACCACGTGCGGCACAGTGGATGAGGCGAGACATTTTGCCTCAAAGTCACCTGGGCGATCCTTGCTGTGCGGTGAGAGAAACTGCAAAAAAATTGACGGTTTCGATTTGGGCAATTCTCCCTTGGAGTACGTTCCCGAGATAATTTCCGGTGCAGAGATTTTTCTCACGACCACCAATGGAACTCGCGCGATTGAATCCATGTCAGAAGTCCCTTCTGTGGCGATTGCAAGCTTTCTAAACTTGTCGTCAGTTGTTGAGAAAGTTTTAGCTTATAAGACGGTCTGTATTGTCTGTGCAGGAACCAATGATCAAGTGACACTGGAGGATGTTCTACTTGCGGGAGCGTTGGTTTCTCGGGTCAGGTTATCAACGGATTTAATTCAGGTAGATGATGCGTCAGAATTAGCCGCAACACTTTGGCAGTCTCGTGTTGAGTCTGGATTGGCCGAAAAAAAAGTGAGTGAATCTTCTCTTCTGGTTGAATGTTTACGCGACACGTATGGCGGACGAAATCTTAGCCGTCTTGGCTTTTTTGAAGATCTGAGCGTCTGTGGTCAGATTGATTCTCTCTCTGGTGTTCCAATGAGATTTTCAAAGGATCCAACTCGCTTCGCTTGATCATGGCTGGTCTTGCGGGAGTGGGTCAGTAACTACATCAAGTTGTCGCTTGCTTCTACTTGCTAGCAAGTTTGCAAAGGCTTGATTTGCTGAATTTTCAGTTATTGACCAGGAGGCTGTCGTTTTAGTGAATTTCATCTTGCGGCCTCCCGCTGTGAACCACTAAACGAAATACGTGGCGAAGAATGCCTTTTCGATGCAGTTGAAGGATGCGGAGTTGCTCATGTCAACAAAATGGATCAAGCCGAGACAATGCCGCTCACTGGCAGTATTGGTGGAGTCGGTAGTTGGGCAAATTCTGAT
>JADHOA010000114.1 GCA_016779185.1 Rubripirellula sp. | reverse complement strand
AGAGTCTGTTTACGTCCCCTTCGACGAACACACTCCAAACGGTTACCGGAGTTCACATCAAACAAGACTCCGCCGACTCGTATATCCGTCGGGCGATGTTGAAAACAATCATCCGTGTTGGATTCCATTCCAAACAAGAGCGACGCAATAGCGCGTAAAGAGGTCGACTTACCAGCCTCATTAGGACCATAAATCAAATGAAAATTACGATCCCGCGCGGATAGATCAAGCGAGACGTCCGTGAACTTACCGAACGCCCTAAGGTCTAACCGTGCCAATAGCATATGGGTTGCTCCACAATAAATCGATTAATCGATGAACGACACAAACTGAAACGCAATTAAAGTATCTATGAAACCGACGGAGATCGATTCACTCTGTTTTACTCATCCCTGATCTAATTTCGGCTGTAGCTGATGCGAGTAAATCTTGCAGAATTGCCTGGTCTAACAACGATGACTCTCCAGCGTTATCAAATAGATCATGAGGCATTTTTTTCTTGAGTTGGTCTATCTCATCCGAAATTAGATCCAGCAAACCGCCTTGATCCGATAATTCATGAATGACTGCACTTAAACTCGCAAATGGCCCTTCTTGATCTTGAATCGAATTCTCCCGGGCAGGATCCACGGTACGAATCTTTAAGTTTTCAACCCAAACCTGGTCGGCACCTTGGCCAAGAGCAACGGAGCGGCATCCATTTAATAGACTCTCGCGATTCTGTCTCAAGGCACTATTCAAAGTGGTCGCTCCCCTCACTTCTACGCGACTGACGAGCAACCGGCTTTCATTTTCAATTAACTTGTCCGACATCCATCCTTGAAATTTGTCGACCACCTCCTCATGGTGTGATAGATCCTCCGCATCAATAGAAAACTTTTCCCAACGCACGACATCAAGTGGTTCAAACGTCATCTTCGTTTCTTGGCGATCATTTACCTCGATGAGGTAACAACCCTTGGGACCGCACTCGCGAATGTGGCGGCCTTGGATGTTACCGCTGTAAACCACTGGTGCAGCTCCATCCACTTCATGATTTCCACGTTGGTGAATATGTCCCAAGGCCCAGTAGTCATAGTTCTTGTCGGCAAGCTCTCTGGGCGTACAGGGTGCGTAGGGATCATGTCCCTCAAATCCGCCGAGGCTAGTGTGCAAAAGCCCGAGATTAAAAAAACCACCGAGAGCGGGGGGATAGGACAGAGCAAGATTCTCTTTTTCGACGCGATTCAAAAAAGATTTACCATGAACCGCGATGCCAATTGATTCAAAGATCCGCGAGTCAACTTTTGAAGCGGACAGCATGACTTCACTGCCGTCTGGGTTCCGAGGAAGTGGTAGCGTCCGCGTAATGATATTCGCCGCATCGTGATTGCCTCGAATCACCACCAGCGGTATCCCCGCCGCGACCAATCGGCTCGCCTCCTTCACAAAAAACAAACCGGTATTCTGGTCTGGCCAATCACCGTCGAAAAGATCTCCTGCGATCACAACCAAATCGACGGATTGCTCAATTGCTAAGTCCACCAAGTTGCTCAGCGCAATTCTAGACGCTCGCCTGATCTGACCCGCAGGCGCGCCCTCATAGTGACTCAATTTTTGCAAAGGACTATCAAGGTGAACATCAGCTGCGTGAATGATTTTCCGATTCAATTCTCACCTGCTCCCGTCAAAAACTCATACTCGATCAAGCTGAAATCGATGTAGCTCAGCAAACACACAAAACGCCACAATGCTCCAGCACCAATGGAACATAACCCACTGAACTTCGGATAGCCACGCCACATGCTCGCTTTCGCCAAAAGCAACTTCCAGCCTACCGTCTCCCCATGGATGGTTTTAACGGCTATGAAGTCGGTGCTGAGAAGCCCTAATCAAACAACGGCGATGCGAATCCATCCCGACGCATCGAGACATTTTTTTGTTTAATCTTTTCACTTAGCGAATCGGGTCGGCTTTCTGGCAACACCACCAACCTCGGGCAATTCTGAAATTCGGCGGCTGGCGCGCGTTTGGTCAAACCAATTCGGATCTCCGGTCTCGAGCAAAGTCGTATCGGGAACCGTGGGATCATTTTTTACGTCCAAGGCATGAAAGAGCAATGATCCAAAGTTCTTAGCCGTGTAGTCTGATTTTTTTGAGGGTGTCACAATCATGTACAAGCCTTGCTTTGCCCGAGTGATTGCCACATACCACATACAGAGTGATTCAGTAAATGAATCAGCAGCTTGCTTACCAAAAGCTTTCTGCCAGTCTCGACTCAAGAAATGCCAACGATCCTTGCCTGTGTATCGAGTCAATCCAATCGGCGGCTGCATTAGACTTTCGATCTGAGGCACGCAGTCCACCGACTGTCTTGCCAGATCGCCATCGAGTTCCACCACAATCACTGCATCAAACTCAAGCCCCTTTGCCTGATGCACCGTCATGACTCGGACCGGCGCCGGCCTAGGGCGATCCACCCGCTTCTCCCTTACCAATCGCACGAAGTCTCTCAGCCTCGGTGAGGTGTGTAGGTCATAGTCAATGGCGAGATAGGCAAGCTGTTTCAATCTCAGTGTCTCCCTTTCATCACAACATGGTGCAAGGTGACTTGCTAACATTTCGATGGTCTCCGGCAAGCCATACTCATCGACATGACGCCGAACCCAATTTGCGTTGAATCCTTCAATCTTGCTCAGCGGGCCACCGGTAAGATGAAACTCCCAGCGGCGGTCTCCGGGGTGCTCCGCCATCATCAGTGCGGATAGCACCATTTCGACAGCCGCAGAGTCTGTCAGCGGATTACCTCCCTCTTGGCTAACCTCTAATCCGGCCGTCTCTAGAAGATAAATCAGCTCGGCAACCGCGCGATTGGTCCTGGTCAAGATGCCAATGGACAAAGAAGGATCTTGTGACAACAACTCTCTCGCAACGCCAGCGGCCTTTTGAAAAGTAGCTGTGCGTCTTGCGAGTTGATCCGCCTCTTCCGGTAACGGCGCCGTTGAAAACTGAACATATCCCCGGAGTGATTCTTTGGCGGAAAGATGTATCGGAAATCGCTCTGCAAACTGGATTAGTGCCCTAGCCTCATACATCGACTTGTCGCTCAAATCATTACGCTTTGCATCATCCGCGAGCGAATGCCGAGTCAAATTCTTAAAGACCCGCGAAACGAAATCCATCAAAACAGGACTGCTACGATAGCTTTTATCTTGTTTAAGCTCATCAATGTTTTTTAACTGCTGCGCTACGGTGTCAAAGATCTCTGCGACGCCGCCACGCCATCCATATATTGCCTGCTTGGTATCACCCACACAGAAAAAAGATCGCGAGACACCCGTTTCTTGCCTGTTCGCTTGGTCGCTTTGCACACAATCTGTTTGCGTGGTTCGCAATGCAAATGGATACAGCACTTGCCATTGAGTAGGTGAAGTGTCTTGAAACTCATCTAGCAAAAGATGATCTACTACGCCATCCATTCGATTCAGCAACTGCTCCGCAGACGAGTCACGGAACAATTCGGATAGACGCACCGAGATATCTTCAAAGCTTAAAACCCTCAGTTCTTCCTTGGATTCTCGAATGTGACTTTCGTAAGCCTGTAGCAACTGACCAGTGCCCTCATTTTGCATCTGCAACAAGGATAAGTGTCTATTTTTCGCCACCTCGTAAAGTGTTTCAAACGCCTCGTCCAGGCCGGGCGGGAATTCACTTCGGTAATAAGTCAGCGGCTCACCTCTTAAAACTGATTCCCGGTATTTTGCAATCAGCGTTTCGTTTAGCAGAGCGTCCGCATCATCCGATTCCAAGATCTCCGCAAATTTCTCCAACTTTTCCCTAAGTCGTTTTTGTTTCGGCTGCGCCGATCGAAACTCGTCAATCGCATCTCGAATTTTCGAATCATCTGGCTTCTTCGGTGCTTTAATATGACTCCAAACTTTACTCGAGCATGAACGCTGTTTGCTGTAAGCGGTTTCGATGACTTGTATTAGTTCACCCGCAACGGATCGACGAATCTCACCTTTGCCAAGCATTGACATCAAGGTCGCAATTTCGGCGCGATCGAGTTGCGTAATCATTAACCCCACGGCTCGTTCCCGCAGCCAAACCTCTTCGATTTCATCGCTCAATCTCCAAGTCGCTGGCAACTTTAGCTCATAAGGAAATGATTTGGCTAGCTGCGTGAATAAGCTATCGAGTGTCGACACTCGAAGTCGGTGAATATTCAAAAGCAGTTTTTCGGTCAGCTGCAGACAGCAAGTGCTGGGCAGGGTGGCCAGTCCGACTTGCTTACGAATTTCTTCTAGGGCTTCAGGTCGACTTTCGCTAGCCGCCGTCGCCAATGTATGAAGAATTCGATTGAGAATTTCTCCGGCAGCTTTCCGCGTAAACGTTGTCGCCAAGACGGTTTCGGGAGGAACACCTTGGAATAAAAGTTTCAGAAACCGTGCAGTCAATTGATAAGTCTTGCCAGTGCCAGCAGAGGCACGAACCAGCGTTGGTGACAGGCCCTGATCGTCGGTTTGCTGATCGCTCATCTTACCACCTCCTCATCGCCCGAGGCAGCGAGATTCAAAAGTCGACTTGCGACACCCGTCTGCAAGATTGACTCGTAATCGTCATACTCAACTCTTTCACTTGTCGGTTCAAAATTACCATTGAGGATATTTCGCACACATTGCTTCACCAATTCCTCGGCTTGCAGCATCAATGCTTCGCTAAAATTAGCCTCATTCACCTTGGTCTCCTCATCTTTAGCGCTAATATTAAAATAGCCCAATCTGACTGACGAAGGCTCTGCTTCAATTCCCAGATAGGGAATCATCATCCGATACAGAGGTAATTGAAGATCGATCCACTGAGTCCCCTCTTTTGTCTTCCTTAAATGCTTTTTTTCCGGCGGATGACCGTGAGTCTTGTAATCAAGGATGGCCCATTCCTTTAGACCATTGATGGTTCGCACGTCGATACGATCAAATCGACCTTTGACTGGAATGAACTGGCCGTCAACAGCAATCTTCGCATCCTGTTTAGGACCCACCGAAGCCTCCACTTCATGAATCCGCCATCCCTCCGCGATCCGTTTCGCCTGAACCAGTGCAACGGCCTGTAGCCGTCTCTCCGCCTGCGCAACCTGAATCTGGACAACAGAGGATGAGTGAATCGAATACCAACGAGATACATACCCCTCAAGATATTGCTTGAGAAGGACCTCTATTTTCTCGGGATCACTCTCATCTCGTTGGTCCGACCTGCCAAAATCTTCGAGCGCACCGTGCACCAAATCGCCGAATTGATTAGCAGCTAATTCGTGACCTGCATCATCGATCGGCCGCAACTTTAAAACGTGCCTCAAATAGAAGCGATACGGACAAACCAGATAATCCCGAAATGCGGTCACGCTCAACGATTCAACCGCCGGCATGATTCCGTTGTGTAAATTCCCTAGCGAAGGAATAACCAAACGATCGCTGCTAGATCGATTATCCCACTGATGCAATGCGGGAGCCATAGACCTTTTACCCTCCAAAACGTGAAGCAATCGCTCGGGTAACTCATGCTTGTCCGATGCTGCGAGCAATCGACTCGGTGGTGTGGGGTTTTGGTCTGCACCGACTTTACCAACAATCAAGGCGACCGATTTTCGAGAACTAAGAATCAACTGTGTCGCATAGAGATCTCGAGCGTAGCGTCGATCATTCCCCTCCGTCGGTAGGCGTTGCCGCAACTCCGCCGGCAAGAAAGCATTTGCAGAAACAACACTTGGTACGAACGGATGGTTGTAGCCGTTAATAACAAGTGCAGGGGAGTTACTTAGCGCAAGGTCCAGCCAGCCCAAAACATTGACCCGATCTGCACTGGGCTTTTCAACGACTCTCAGGTATGCCATGCGACTCGACAACATCTCCAAAGCTGTGCCGCCCGTACATTCCATATCTAACTTTGGGCTTAACTTCGACACTCGCATCAAAAACGTTGTCGCTGCGATGAGCGCCAACCGAGTTCTTGTATTCAAATGCGATTCAAAGTTGAAATCTCCTAATTCATCCATTGAATCAGGTTGCAGATCCATTTCGTGCAGCTCACTTGATGGTGCATCAGATCCACTATTTAAGTGGGAATTTTCTGCTTTCACCGGCGAAGGCATCTGAAAGCGAAAAACCTCACCAAGCCAATGAATCAGCACCGGTGTCCACTGCGAAATTGTGCGGGATTCGCCCCAGAAAGGGTCGAACCATTTCATGATGATCTCACGCAGCAAATCCACTTGGGGATAATTCTTGACAACAATAGGCGGCAGCGGATCGCTAAGTCGCACAGGAAAGTGGTTAGAAATGAATTGGTCTAGCTGAAGATGCCACGTAGCATCTTCTTGACAGTCGCTTTGATTCATCTGCGAGGTGACCCAATCATGGACATCACTGTGACGAACCAGACTCGCTAGCGATTGCCAACTCTGCCTAGCGACAAAAGTTGTCGCCAACCCAACCAATCGTCCAACCGAAGTATTGGCGAGCGTCCAACCCAAGTTCCGGTACGTACGAACGCCGCATCCTCGCAGTTCCAATTCGATTGGTGCCACCTGTGAGTCATCCGTCACGCCGACGGTTATCTGCGAGGCATCGTGATCAACCGCAAATTCTCTCACGTGCGAGGCCACTGCAGCAGCTTGATCCATCATATCACCCGCAGGCACATAAGGCTCAGTCTCGATGGATAAGCGATAGTTCTTCCAGCGATCAGCGATGACCGAACCGAACTCGTCAAACCTACTTGACTCACTTTCCGGTGATCCGATCATCGCGATAAGATTCTTAGGTACTCGTCGCAGCATTTGCACTGCGATCGGACTTAGATCACTCGTACCAATTAATACGGTAAGACGCCTCGCTTCACAGTATCCTTTGCTAATGGCCTTGGTTCTTTCGTTTGACGGATCAGCAAGCCCGGCATCATCTAATTCGCGGAGGTACGCTTCGTGTATCTGACACAATTGGTCCCACCTGCGACTCTCGATTTCTCCTTTCGCGAAACCTCGAACTTGCTCAAATGAAAGGTTTTGAGCAGATAATTCTGAGGCAAGTGCATTCACAGTTCCAGCTAACTCTAACCACGCCCCAAGTGAATCCTCAGAGGGAACAACTGGCACCAATGCCTGAAGCTGTTCAGGAGAAAAAGAACGAATCGATCTCGCCCAAGCTAAGGTTTGTTCAAAATCATTTGCCAGCGGCGATCTTGGTCGATACAAAGCCTCCATCAATTGACCAACGGTCATCAATCGCGGCGACTTAAATTCCAATCCACGGTCAGCAGATACTTGCTCCAGCAACGCTTTTAATCGTCGAGAACTATGCAACGAAGGCAGCACGCAGTCGACATGCGACATATCGAGTAATGATCCAACGGTGAATCGATTTTCGAACTCACTAGCAACACTATCCAGTAATGGCCGATTCCATCCGAGATAAACCGCCTCGCATGATTTAGAAAAAAGCTCCACGACATCAATCCCCGTTTTCTTTCCTACGCACCTTGAAAGATTACATCTTCATTACTTAGTGACACGCGTTATTGACTCTTGGAACACAGCGGTACTTACCCACAGGTCGGCTTGGAATTCACCTGGCAACGTTACCGCTTCGCACTTACTGCGTCTCACCCATTGCTTCCTAATATCTGCGCACGTTTTAGCATCTTTTTCAGGTTGATCGCGTCTACCGCACCTAGTCGTCCAGACTTTTCAGGGATCAACGCAGTTCTGGCTTTGGGAAAATCATCGCGAGGTAGCGGACAAGTTAGGTCACGGCAACTACTTTTTTCAAATAAACGCCTACAAACAAGTAAACGGACTTCATCAGTAAACAAACCTCAAAGCCCCCGCGGCAGACTTGATCCACTGTAATCCGCCCCACACTCCCCGTCTAAAAGCCAGAACCAACTGACTACCTGTTGCCGTGACGCGGACGCTCTAGGTCGCCGACTCCGCCTCCACCATTCTATTGCCCAGTCAGGCTAACTCCCCAACCACCGATTTTATCGATTTTACCACTTATACTGAATCTAACACCGGTGGCAGCCGATCACTAAATGAGGCAGTGGGGGTATATCACCGTGCGCAGGGAGGCGCACCTGATGGTTTTTTGGGCTTATCGACTATTGAAAAAGCTGAGGCTAGCGATTGCGGCAAATCGCGAACCCATCTTGATTTCGCGAGGAGTCGCATTGGGCTTTGTCTTGGGAATGATTCCAAGCGGTAATCTAACAAGCCTGCTGATCCTTGCCGTTATCTTCTGTCTTCGACTTAACCATGCCGTCGCGGCACTCACCGCTGTAGCTACTTCCTGGTGCGTTCCGCTGCTCGATCCCGCAACTCATTGGATTGGGCTTCAAATCCTGTCGGATCCACCTTTGGCTGATTTATTCGCTTCGGCGTGGAACTATCCTTTCGTAGCTTGGACGAACCTAAACAATACAGTGGTTCTGGGAAGCGTTGTTCTCGCAATCGCGTTCTATCTCCCTGTAGAACGGACGTCGCATTCCATCGTCCAGAATCTCACCAAAGCCGCCTCCAATCGGGATCAAGAATCCAGTGAGACACTCACCAAGGATGAATCCCACCAGAACGCCTGTCATCAGATCAACGAAGCCAACGAGCCGCATCAACTGCAACCCAGCCAGCCTCAATCTCAAAATCCAGAGAGATCCCTCAAACAACATTCGAAAGATCTCGATGTACAACCGCCATCTATAAGCGCAACCGAACGTGCGAAGACAAGGAGTGTGAGTCACGAACCGGTGGATTCACTATCAATCTTTGAATCCACCTCAACTCGCATCGACACCGTGCGGATTCAATCCGTTGGCAACTCCGAAAATGAGGGGATATCAGCCAACCCTGATGCGGAACCACATCCAATGGATCCCCAGCTAAGAAAACTGCTCAGTCGCCTTAGGGAGCAGGGGAGGCGAATCGCGTCATGATCAGATGGAACTATCTGTTACCCAGACTCGTGATTGTTCTCATCTTGGGGATAGTCATTCGAATATCCGCTAATACGCTGACTAAGCAATCGTTCGCTCGCTCGATCCAGGCACTCACTCATTCAAAGGTTGAACTTGAGGAATCGGAAGTACTTTTCAATCCCCCCACGCTTACGATTCGCCAACTCAACATTGCTGATCCACGCAAAGACAAACAATTTCAGAATCTTGTCTCCATCGAGGAAATGAAATTACAAATTGACGGCGGTGCACTGCTACGTCGAAAGTTTGTGGTGGACCAAGCCAACATCAAGGGCTTACTTGTCAACTCGAAACGCACCGAATCGGGTCACTTTCTAAATGAGTCTAAAAAGCAAATTGACGAAACCAAACGAGGCCTAAACTATTCGGCAGACGTAAAGGAACTGCGAGAGAAAATCGAAAGTCTTGCGATAGAAAAAACGCAAAACCTAAAACTCACTAGCGAACTCGATGACATTCGAAATCGGTGGACTCGCGACTTTGATGCGATCAACTCGGAGATAGATGAACTTAGAAAAACCGCCGAAACCATGCGCATCGCAGGCGAAAAAACAGGCAATCCGCTTCGCCACATGGAGCAAATTCAAGACACTCTTCAAACACTGCAAACAAAGCAGCAATCGCTTGTGCGAATTCATCAAACGATCCACGAACTCCCTCTGAAAATCAAAGCGGATCAACATCGTCTTGAGATCGCCAAAAACAATGATCTCGCCGAGATTAGATCTCAGATTCCTTTCCAACCTTTTTCTGCAAACAGGATCAACAAAGAACTGTTCAGCCAAACAGCTTTCCATCTTTTGGAAGACGCAAAGGAGTACATGGATCAGGGCGAAGCAATCGCAAAACTTACGATCGTACCGCCCAAGCAACAGCGAGATCGCGGTCAAAACTTTGAAATCAACCCTAAATTGCCAAGCGAACCAAGCATTCGCACGTGTCAAATATCGGGAAAACTCCGACGCCGTGGTAAGTTCCATAATTTTGAAGCAACACTCGAAAATATCGCTGGTGATCAAAATTACATGACGGCCCCATGCAGAATTCAAATGTCAACAAGAGGTGAAGATCTCCTACAAATAGAGTACGCCTTTCAAAGAAAAGGGGAACATTGTGCTTCACAAATCACGATGCATTGGCCATCCGGCAAAAGTCACGAACTAAACTTTGGGAATAATCCAGATAACGACTTGTCTTGGTCGACCGGAAGTCAAGAACTATGGCTTCAGTTAAGAAAGACTCACCGTCTCGACGGGGAAACTTCCTACAGTGGCCGCCTCATCAATGTGCAGCGTAATACTCATTTGAATTTACGTTCACACACCGATGAGGACAGAAATCTCTCGCCGTTGGTCCGTTCACTCGAGAATCAATTATCCAGCGTTGACGAAGTGCACCTCGACGCGACCTTCACCTATGCAGATCACCAATACAACTTGGATGTAAAAAGCAATCTAGGTCAATTACTAACCGACTCCACCACACAATCTCTTGCCGAGGAATCGGATCGGGTGCGAAGGATCGCGCAAGTCAAAATTGAAAATACTTTTGCTAAGGAAGCGGAATCGCTTCGCCTCTGGTTCGCGGAGAAACAACAGCAGGTTACATCAAACTATGAAGTGACTTCGGGAGTACTGGATCGCATCAAGTCTAAATTAACTCTTTCTAGCAACCAGACTGACACCTACTTAAGCCGCCTGAAAGGCGAGGCTGAATCCTCACTTCGATAGTCAATTCGATCTAGCTTCTTGACGAATTCAGACATCTCTCGTCCATCCATCCCACACTCGTCAAACCCACACCTCCTAGGCATGACGAGAAAGGGGATCACCAAGCGTTTCGCTGAATTAAATCAGCAAATCGAGCTAACAATTATTTACTAGTCTGCGAATCATCTACACCCGGTCCCCCATCGACTAACTCTGCGTCGATCGGCACTTGGTCCGTCTCCACTGGCTGAACTGAAGAATCAACCGTTTTAGCAACGCCATTGTTTTTGCTTGTGAAGAAACTCTTCCACACGCCGCCGGTGGTAA
>JADHOA010000113.1 GCA_016779185.1 Rubripirellula sp. | reverse complement strand
CACTCTGGGTGACAATACAAGAGTGGATGAACACGTGGTGATCACCGGGATCACCGAAGTTGGGAGCGATAATCATTTCTTTCCCGGCTGTGTGATTGGAGCTGCCCCACAGGACACCAGTTACAAGGACACACCAGCAAAGGTGGTCATCGGAGATGGAAATACTTTTCGCGAACACTGCACCGTGAACCGTGGCACTGAAAAAGAGCAGTGCCTGACAAAAATTGGTGACAATAATTTCTTTATGGTCGCCAGCCATGTAGCCCACGACTGTGTGCTCGGAGACAGAATTGTGATCGCCAACAATTGCATGTTAGGCGGCCATGTTCACATCGGTAACGATGTCACCATCTCGGGAGGAGTGGCGGTTCATCATTTTGCTTCGATCGGACAACTGAGTTTTGTCGGAGGAATGAGTCGAGTCTTGCAAGACATTCCGCCGTTCATGCTATGCGATGGCAACCCCGCACGGCCTCGATCCGCCAATAGCGTGGGTTTAAGACGGCACGACTACTCGGAAGATGACATAAAAGCATTGTCACTGGCGTACAAACTATTGTATCGTTCAAAGATCGGGATCGAAAACGCTCGCATTGAGTTACTTGGCAAAGGCCCGATCAGACCTGTTCTCAGGCATCTGTTTGATTACATTGACCACACACAGGGCGGGCGCAATGGACGCGGCCGCGACCGACGAAGGAGTGCAGCGTGAGCCAATTACGGATCGCGGTTATCGGAGCCGGACACCTTGGGCGAATTCACGCCAAACTTCTAGGATCAGTGGAAGGTGCGGAACTTGTTGGCATAAGCGATCCGATTGAGCAGGCGAGGAAACACGCCGAAGAACTTTTCCCAATACCCGTTCGCGCAGACTATCGAGAATTGATTCCTTCGATTGACGCAGCGATTATTGCATCCCCAACGGATTCACACGCAAAAATCACCCGCGAACTTCTCAAAGCCGGCAAGCACGTTTTCGTTGAAAAACCGCTAACCATTGACCGCAGCGATGCGACGCAATTGGCTGCACTGGCAAGTTCCAAAAACCTGACGCTTCAGGTGGGTCATGTTGAACGATTCAACCCAGCATTCACGGCGCTCGGCGACCTTGCAGTTGATGTGAAATACGTCGAAGCGGTCCGCGCTTCTCGATTTCCCGGACGCTGTCTTGACGTTGGTGTCGTCATGGACCTAATGATCCATGATCTCGATCTCGTTTTATCGCTCACCGACGCACCAATTCGTTGGGTTTCAGCAAGCGGCCTCTCGGTGGTCTCTGAGCATGAAGATATCGCCGAAACTCGAATTGAATTTGAGTGTGGTCTGGTTGCGAACCTCAAGGCTTCGCGTGTCAGCCCGGAACCAGCACGTCAGATGCAGATGTTCGGAAGCAATGGGTTTGCAGAAATTGATTTTGGAAAGCCATCTCTTTCGATCATCAAACCTTCGAGCGATCTATCGACTCGAAGTTTCGATCTAAACGAACAAGTCGATTCGCCACTGGGGTACGCTGATGAATTATTTACCAGCAAGCTCCAATGCGAAACCATTGAGCTGACACCACGGAATGCGATTTTGGATGAGCAGCATGATTTTGTGATCAGCATTCAATCCGGGACCGCACCGACAGTAGACGGCGTTGCCGGCGCCCGAGCGGTGGATATTGCCCAACGTATTCTTGAATCAATCGAAGAACGCGTTTGGTACTCCAACTCTCGATCTTCCGAGATCGGCCCTCACGCGTATCCAAGAGAGCGAGTTGAGCAAGCGAGCCGAAGAAACTTTGCGATTCGAAGAGCGGCCTAGGGAAGCTCAAGCCCGCGAAATCCCCCAGCGATCGATCATTTTAGATCATTCGCGATTGTTTTGTGGATAGAAAAACCCGCGTTCGCCCCCGTTTCGGGGCGTTGGACAACTTGCCGGCTCCCGCAGGATGTTCCGTCACAGTCGGCACGACTGCTAGGGTCGAAGAACACTTCTATCCAAACGGCCGAGCAGCTCCTCGAAAGTGCGGAAACTAGGCAGGGTAATAGAGATTGGGGGCAGGAAATCTGGTCGAGAACTCGCTAGACTAGCGTCTCGTCGGTTCGCAGATTGAATCCGAAGGCTGATGCATACCCCGTTTGTATTCCCTTCGTGACTTTATCTCGGCAACGAAGACGGTTTTCGAAGAACCGAGTACCGTCTTGGCAGGCTCAACTCGCAGCGTCGTCCATGCCGAGTGCTGCGGTCTCCTACTTGCAAAAAGGTGGGATGAGGCATCAAGCGACCGACGGACCCCATTTTCAACCGAACGGATTTTTCTCCGATATCCTTCCTCGCGAAAGCGGATTCGACAACATGACCGAACCCTCTGGGCAAATTGATCACGTTCTGAACGAAAGTCGTTCCTTCCCTCCACCGGCCGAATTCACCGAAAAAGCGGTGATCTCGAGCATGGAGCAGTACGAAGAAATTTATCGCCGAGCAGTCGAAGACCGAGATGGATTCTGGGGTGAAGAAGCTCGTCAGCATCTTCATTGGTTCGAACCCTTTCAAGAGGTCTGCCAGTGGGAAGCCCCCAATGCCAAATGGTTTGTTGGAGGAAAAACCAACGCCAGTTACAACTGCTTGGATCGACATATCGAAGCCGGTCGAGGTGATAAAGTCGCAATCCTTTGGGAAGGTGAACCCGGTGAAACTCGCTCGATTACCTATCAGGAACTGCGCACCGAGGTATCCAAATGTGCCGCAGCACTGCAAGACCTTGGAGTGGGTGTTGGTGACGTGGTCAGTATCTACATGCCGATGACTCCGGAACTCGCCATCACGATGCTGGCGTGCGCACGAATCGGCGCGGTTCACTCGGTTATCTTTGCAGGCTTCAGCGCTGAATCCATTGCCGATCGCAACCAAGACGCGGGCGCTAAACTCATGGTGACCGCTGATGGTCTTTATCGCCGAGGAAAAGTTCTCGCACTCAAAGAAACCGTTGATGAAGCGTTAGCGAAATCGCCCACGGTCGAAAAATGCCTCGTCCTTAAACGTGTTGGTCAAGACAATGTGCCGATGCAAGAAGGTCGGGATGTTTGGTGGCATGATTGCGTTGATTCGCAGTCAGGGGACCTTCCCGCAGTCCCGCTCGACAGTGAAGCATCGCTCTTTATTCTTTACACATCCGGCAGTACCGGAAAACCAAAAGGAATTCGTCACACAACCGCAGGATACAATCTATGGGCGAAGAGAACCTTTGAGTGGGTATTTGATCATCGTGATGATGACGTCTACTGGTGTACTGCAGATTGCGGCTGGATCACCGGCCATAGTTACATCGTCTATGGACCGCTAACCGCCGGAGCGACATGCTTGATGTACGAGGGGGCTCCAAATTTCCCCGCAGAAAATCGTTTCTGGGAATTGGTCGAAAAATACAAAGTCACTATCCTCTACACCGCCCCGACTGCCATCCGCGCCTTCATCAAGTGGGGCGATGAGCATGTTGATAAACATGATCTCTCGAGTCTTCGTCTACTTGGTAGCGTTGGAGAAGGAATCAATCCAGAAGCTTGGATGTGGTACCACCGAAAAATTGGACAAGAGCGATGCCCAATCGTTGATACATGGTGGCAAACGGAAACTGGCGGGATCATGATGAGTCCACTTCCAGGCATTACCGCAACCAAGCCAGGATCTTGTACTCGACCTTTACCGGGAATCGTACCCGCTATCGTCAATGAATCGGGCAAAAGCGTCGACGCCAACCAAGGTGGAATGCTCTGCATCGCTCAACCTTGGCCCGGGATGCTTCGAGGTATCTGGGGAGATGAAGAACGTTTCGTGGATCAGTATTGGTCCAAAGTCCCAGGCATGTACCTTACTGGGGATAACGCGAGACAAGACGAAGATGACTACTACTGGATCATGGGTCGCATTGATGACGTAATCAATGTTTCGGGTCACCGTCTGAGCACGATCGAAGTAGAAAGTGCACTCGTGAGTCATGAGTTGGTTTGCGAAGCCGCTGTGGTCGGTCGACCTGACGATCTCAAGGGTCAAGCGATTTCAGCATTCGTAACGGTAACGGGCGAAGCCTCGGAAGAGCTTCGCAAAGAACTCAAGATGCACGTTCGATCGCAAATCGGTGCTCTTGCCCAGCCCGATGACATTCGTTTCACCGCTTCGCTTCCAAAAACTCGGAGCGGCAAGATCATGCGTCGATTGCTGCGTGATATCGCTTCGGGCCAAGAAGTCGTCGGTGACACGTCGACCCTAGAAGACTACTCCGTCCTCGCCAAACTCCGAACTGATGACTGATCCGCTGGGTAAGGTGCAAAGACGGTTCATTCGCTAACCGCCACATTTGCTCGCCTAAGCTTGAGACAGATAACGACGAGCGGAACGCATTCAATTGCGTTCCGCTTTTTTATTCCTCCTTCCACTCGCAGCTGTCTATTCACCACGGGGCAGGATGTTTTAGAACGCAACGGCTAGAGAGTCGTACTGCTTTTGAGAACAGGAACGAGCAACGCCAAGACGACTCCGAGAACGAGAACCGCCATCACCAACAGCATCAAAGGTTCGAGCAATCGGACAAACAAGTCAAGACGTCGAAAGGTCGTTTTTTCTAACGAGTCAGCGATATCGGGAAGGACCTGATCCAGTGTGTTACTTTCCTCACCAACACTGATCATTTCCACAACGGAGGGTGGAAAGAAACCGGAAGAACGAAGCGGCGAAGCGAGACTTTCACCACTCTTGATGTTTTCCGTAGCGTTGGTCACCGAATCACGGAGCAGTCGATTACCAGCAGCCGTACCACTAATCTCGAGACTCTTGAGAATCGGAACTCCGTTGCCAAGCAACGTCCCCAGAACGCGGCAGAATCTTGCAACCGCAAGATTCATCAAGATCGATCCAAGAACCGGGATTTTCAATTTCGCGCGGTCTGCCATTTCCTTGCCTGAATCGGACTGCAATTTAACTCGCAGTGCGACAAAACCAGCAAATGCAGCCAGCAATAAAATCCAACCATAAGATTGCAACAAGTTGCTGAATGCGAGAAGCATTTCAGTGGCGTAAGGCATCTGCCCTGTTTTTCTCAAACGTTCGAAAAGCATGTCGAACTTGGGAACGAAAAAAACCAGCAACGCGGATAAAACCACAGTTCCCACAGAGAACAGGAAGATGGGATAAGCAAGGGCGCTGACGGTTCGCCCCTTCAAATCTTCTTGTAGTTCAGTGAACGACCCAACGCGATCCAACGCGTCCTCGAGAAAACCACCCTCTGTTCCGGCACGAACCATGTTGCATGCCATTTCGCTAAAGATTTTCGGGAATCGAGCCATCGAGTCTCCGATTGGCTCACCGTCTTCCACTCGAACTCGAATCTGAGATACCACATCTTTTAGCGTGGCGTCAGAAGACTGCTCAGAAAGCACGTTGAGTGATCGGATCATCGGCACCCCAGCCCGCAACAAAGAAGCGAGTTGCGAGTAAAAAACGGCCATCGTTTGCCCTTTGACCTTCTTCTGCCCTCCGAAGACACTCTGTGATGCCTTGGCCTGCTCTTTTACCGCGACGGGAAAAAGAGAACGTTCCGCTAAGATACCTGCGACCTCACGTTCGCTGGCAGCTTCGAGCGTTCCGTTGACGAGCTTGCCCGATAATTCACGAGCGGTATATACGAAGACGGGCATCCTAAATCGCTTCGCCTTTCGTTACGCGTAATAATTCGTCGACCGAAGTATCCCCAGCGACGATTTTATCCCAAGCATCCATGCGCAACGTTCGCATACCTGTTTTCACGGCGACTTTGCGAATCTCCCAACTACTGGTTCGCTCCAATGCGAGTTGCCGGATCTCATCGTTGGCGACCAGCAATTCATAGATACCCATCCGTCCTGTGTATCCGACATTGCGACATTCTCGGCACCCGACACTTCGGTACACCGGGCGACCATCGAGTAAGTCCCAAGGAAAATCGGGAGGGACATCATGTGGATCTGGCTTGTATTCCTCTTTGCAGAACTTGCATAGACGCCGAATCAGCCGCTGTGCCATCACCGCCTCAACCGTACCGGCAACCAAAAACGGTTCAACCCCCATGTCACTCATACGCGTGAACGCACCGGAAGCATCGTTGGTGTGCAGCGTACTAAACACCAAGTGACCGGTGAGTGAAGCCTGAATTGCGTTTTCAGCCGTCTCAAGGTCTCGAATCTCTCCGACCAATACAATGTCCGGGTCATGCCGAAGGATACTTCTCAAAGAGTTTGCAAAGGTCAAGCCGATTTTGGAGTGAACCTGAATCTGATTGATACCATCCAGCTGATACTCCACCGGATCCTCGGTCGTAATGATCTTGGTTTCCGGACTCTGAATTTGAAGCAAACTGCTATAGAGCGTCGTTGTTTTACCGGAACCTGTCGGCCCCGTCACCAGAACGATTCCGTGTGGGTATTGGATGATCTCGCTAAACTTCGAGTAAATTTCCTTGGACATACCGAGGCTACCGAGATCAAACACCATCGCCGACTTGTCGAGGACACGCATCACCATGCTCTCGCCATGAATCATCGGGATGACGCTAAGACGAATGTCAACGTCACGCGAATGAACCCGCAATTTGATTCGACCGTCTTGCGGTAATCGTTTTTCCGCAATATTCAATCGAGCCATGATCTTGAGTCGGCTGGTGATCGCCGCTTGGAATCGATTGATTTCGGGAGGTGTTGGCTGAGGATGCAGAATACCGTCAATCCGGTAGCGGATAATGAGGCCTTTGGATTGAGATTCAATGTGAATGTCACTCGCTCGAGACTGGATCGCTTCGAGCAAAATCTCATTAACGAGACGGACCACCGAAGCTTCTTGAGCCATCTCGCTCAGTTCGCTCCCGTCTGACTCAATCTGTTCCAGCAGCTCCACTTCCTCTTCAGACTTGGCTGCCATCAACCCTTCGACCGTCTCGCTACCGACACCGAGGTGACGGTTCATCAACCGTGCAATCTCAGCACGCTCTGCAACGACGGGTATGATGTTACGCGAGGTCGCCGCACTCGCTTCGTCCAACGGGTAAAGATCCAGTGGATCAGAGGTGGCGACAACAATGGAGTCGCCATCAAACCCGATTGGAAAAAGCGACTGACGGTAGATCAGCTTTTGAGGAAAACCTTCGAGTGCCTCGAGATCAACGTCGGTCTCTCGAAGGTCGACGTAATCAAGACCAACTTCCTCGGCCAACGCCTGCAGAGCCTCCCTCTCTTCGACAAATCCGAGAGCGATCGCCGCCTGTATCACTCCGCTGGCATCGTGATCTCGACTCTGAGCGAGCTGTTCGTCGCTTAACAAACCACGGCGTTTTAAAATCTCGCCTGCATGCATAATCATCGTTGTCTTATTTCCAAACTTGCGAGCCGCTCACGCTTTATCGTCCACCACCGCCTGGTCGACCGCCGCCACCCGGTGCTCCACCACCAAACCCACCCGGTGCTCCACCACCAAACCCACCAAACGATGGTCTACCACCCGTGGCTCCTCGAGATCCTCCCGTTGATCCGCCGGGACCTCCCCCACCGAATCGTGAACGAAAGAATTCAATTCTTCGCTGGATATCTTCAGGGCTCGAACCCATCGAAGGAGCACCGCTTGCAGGTGAATTGTTACCAGAGGAATTATTGTTGCTGCTTGATGAATCGCTGGTTGATTTAGCCTGCGTCCCAAGAATCGATTCCAACGCGGCTTTCAAAACATCGGGATTCACCTTGCCCGATGGAGCGTAAGTGACAATTGTTTCTTCGGTCACCATGCTACTCTGATCAAGAGCCTCAACGAGTTGCTGAATCTCAGCAAAGTCTTGAGGTGTCGCGATCACCACGAGTGAATTACTCTTCGCATCAACCGCAACGCTGATCTTGGATCTTTCGCTCTTGGCTGCTTGTCCGCCACCGCCTCTCTGCCCACCACCGCCGCCACGCAAAGCGTTGAAGAAGTCTTGAGGTGATGGAGCACCGCCACCACCTCCGCCTCGGTTACCGTTGCCACCACTTTGAGCACCGGCGATTCGATCGCCGAATACAGACTTCACCACATCGGCGACATCTTTTGCATCTTGGTAGATGACGGGTATCAACATAGGCTTGGAAACTGTCTCAATATCTTCTGGACTTTCCTGAATATCGACCTTCTCAAGAATCATTTCGATCATCTGCATATCAATTGGATTGGCATGAATGATCAAAGCATTCAATCGGGCATCGGGAACGATATTCACTGAACCGGTCGATGTCAGAATCGATTTCGAGGACGGAGCAGAACTTCCACCGCCTCCCCCCATTCCGAGTAAGCCTAACATGCCTCCACCTAAGCCACCGGTCATACTGTCAACCGCCGACGAGATGGTGCTTTCACCGCCACCCAGGACGCTTGAAACAAGCTCCGCCGCAATCTCCGCCTCGATGTACTTAAGCCAAATGATCGTGGGTAGATCGGACTGCAAAGTCGAAGGAGTGGCAAACGATTCCATTAGACCCTGAAACACATCCAAAGCCTCGGTGTCCTCGGACGCAATCAACATCCCAGCGGGCGTGAACTGAACGACAATATCGGCGCCTTGGACGTTAAGCGTCATCTGTGGGTTTGCACCCTGAGCCGCTGAGCCTACTTGTTGATCCGAAGGCGAAGTCACTTCAGCTACTTCTTCAACTACCTGAGTTACAAAACGATATTCGCTTGGGGCTGAGAGCAAGGCTTCTTCCTGTCCCCTACCCGCATCAGTTCTTGGCTGCATCTCTGGACGCGGAACCATTCGATCGGGGATACCACTGCCCCCAGAGTTACCACCACGAGCAGGGGTCAGGGTGCGAATCTGATTGCTACGTCCGGTAGCCTGCCATAGGCTTTGAATTTGCTCGAAAGCCTGTTGGGCTGCAGGACCTGTATAAGGCAACACTCGAACCTTATCTCCGAGCGGCCCAAGTGAATCACTGCCTTCGAGCTCCGCTAGCAGGTTCTCTACAAGCTCAATTTGCTCGCTGGTACCGCGAACCCAAAGTTTTCCAGTTGCCGGATCACCATCAACGATAGGACCATCGCCACCTTCTTCGGTGATGCCAAAGAATTTGTTGATCGTGAGCAATGCCTGAGCAGGATCAAGACGCTTCAGATCTACCACCTTGAACGTCGTTCCCGAACCCTCCATTTCACCGATCGTTTTCGTGATCACATCATGGGTCTCAGGTCGAGCCCAAGCAACGATCGCGTTTGTCTTTGGATCAATTGCAATTCTAGCGTCGGGACTGCCTGCGAGCAGCGTCTGCAGGACATCAAAAACGGTCGCACTATCCGAGCTACTAACGATGTGAGTTCGAAAGACAGGAGTCGCCATCTGACTCTCTTCTTCGGACGCCGGAGCGGCAAGCGGTTGATCAGCCTTTTCGATAATTGATCGCAACAGTCCGGTCTTGCCTGGCAAACCCGAAGCGTAAATACGATCCCCAAATAGCCCAACCGAAATTCGAATGTCGTCGCTTGAGTTAGCTCCCGACTCCAAGCCCAGTAGCGGACGAGCAAGTTCTAAAAGTTCTTCTGCACTGCGATTCTCAAGCACAATCTCCACCACATCGGTGTCAGCCATGGCCGCCGTTTTTAGAAGGTCGCGAATCGCAATCAATTTGTCCGCAGTCTCGGTGACTTTGACCTGCCTCGCAGAATCCAGCACGATCACTCGTCCCCATGGACCAATCATCAAAGCAAGTTCTGTCTTGGCAGAATCTGGTGTCATGCTCCCAAGGGGAAAAACACAGCTGACAATATCGCTACGCCCACGCTCTTCTAGTGATTCAGGCGTCACCAGTTCTGCAATTTCGCTGATCAGTTTGTCGGCGTTCTCAACCTCAAGGTCGATCACTTGCAACATTCGTCCTCGGCGAACAAGCGAGTACCCCCGCTTCATCAACGCCAAGTTAATCACGTCCAGACCTTCTGAGATGCTGTAGGAACGCGTTGGATCTGAAAAGGAAAAGGTACCAACGGGTGGCTCGTCGACTTGTAGAGCAAGATCCGCCTGCACCGCAAACCACTCCAGAACGTCCATCCAACGAGTTCCCGAGAAATTGAAACGCAGATCGCTGCTGCTTTCACGATTTTCTTCGAGAGGTTGCATGACCACCTGATCAACGGCGATCTCTGCAACGGGAGGCGTTTCTGGTTGCTGAATCTCCGTGGCTACCCCTGAAGTATCACCGCTCTGGCCATTCGCACTGAGGGCATCACCCGCCCCCTCGTCCACCGGTACCGCAGCCGTTTCTTCGACCACGGGCGATGGTGAAACGATTTCGGTTAATTCGCCCGATGAAGCATTCTGGGCTAAGACCGAATCGATTTGAGAGACCGACAAAAACGCTGCGGCAATAAAAAAACGAGTCAATTGAAGATTCATACGTCGCGAACCGAGTCGAGATGAGAGACTACTCAGGGATTCTATGGTGATTGCAACTGCGTCAGATTGATCGCGCTCCGAACCTGGCAGTATCACTGTTTGTCGCCAAGTCCGCCCATACACTGCATCTAACCCCTCTTCACTGTGGGAGTTCTGCGGAGATCTTAGGTTTTTCCATCTGACAAACGGCACGATCGGAATAAATGGGAGTCTAATCACGACCCTCGCGGTCCAATCCACCAAATCAAGTAGCAGCGAACATCATAATCACCTGCCCGTTGCATCGCTGCTGAGAATCACAAGACGGTGAGGAATTTACCTTCCCCCAACCAGAGGGTAGTGTGCCTGCTTCCAGTTTGCGGTGAACTACCAATGATTCATTCCAAATCACGGTACCCCAGCCGATGACTTCGCAGCTTTGGCATCAGGTGCAATCAAGCAACAAAGGTGCTTGCACGCCGCTAGCGGCACCAGAATGGTCATTCATCCAATTAACCAGCAGGCTAGTTTGTAGAACCATTCAGAACCGTTGTGTAATCATTTAGAACCGTTGTGTAATCATTTAGAACCGTTGTGTAATCATTTAGAACCGTTGTGTAATCATTTAGAACCGTTGTGTAATCATTTAG
>JADHOA010000112.1 GCA_016779185.1 Rubripirellula sp. | reverse complement strand
TGATCAAGGATGTATCAGTCTTGCCGCCGATTACGCGCGAGATCTGTACGGCATTCTGTCTCCTGGCTCATCCGTGACAATCCGCCGGTAGACTCAACAAGTATCCGCCCGCATAGCGAAACCCAAACCTCTCTCGGCGTGTCCAACACAACGAGACCGGGGGGGTGGACCGATCTTTATCGCAATGTGCCGATCTTCCGTTTGCGAGGATTCATCATCGCAAACAAGCTACCACCTAAGTTGCCCCGAAAGAGGCCGCTTAACCAAGATTACCTTCGATTGATTTTCAGACCAACGCGCCGGTAGACCTATTTTTTGGATTAGACACTCCTTTCCAAATCTCTCTCAAAGCGTCAGGATTTAGTCCGTGATGGGCTGCAGACTTAGAGGCCTTGCTGGAACGTTCTCGGCTTTGCCGGAATCTTCTTAGCTTCACTGGAAAGCTTCCGAGGAAGAATCACCGTTGACGAGATTCCTTTCCGACTGACTGGATTCCTTGACGACCGACTGGGATGAGAAATGACGGTTCTTTCCCCACATCGCTCCGTTTTTTCGTTCTGCGACGGCCCACTCAAATTGACGCAAAGACCGCGATGCGGTATCTCGAAATTTATTCATGAGGAAAAAATATGTCATACGATCGCGACGCCCTGATTGAATTGATTGGGCAAGAATCACTTCGTCGTGGACAGTTCACACTCGCAAGTGGAAAACAGGCTTCGTATTACCTTGACTGCCGCAAAATCACCTTGCATCCCAAGGGGGCCAATCTGATTGCTGCAGGAATGCTCGAAGTGATCCAACAATCAGGCGAGTTACCGGACGCGGTCGGCGGAATGGCGATTGGTGCCGATCCAATCACTGCATCCATCGTAACCTTGGCCGGACAGCAAGACCTGCCACTCAAGGGATTCATGGTGCGTAAAGAGCCCAAGGATCACGGCACAGGACAACAGGTCGAAGGCCCTGTCGAACCGGGCCAGAAAGTCATTATTGTTGAGGACGTAATCACCAGCGGCGGCAGCGCCCTGAAGGCGGTCGAGGTAGCGCGTGAATTTGGACTCGAGGTGGACAGCGTGATTGCGATTATCGATCGATTAGCAGGTGGCGAAGCCGCATTCGCTGCGAAAGGTGTGAAGCTAACCACGCTAACAACCATTCGCGATTTCGGCATCGAGCCAGAATAAGCCGTTGGTGGTTGACTAATTCGGCTAAAAAGAATCGGACGAGAATGCGTTTCTGCATCGCAGCGACGCATATAGGTTGAGCGGCGCGTTGACGATCCACGGAAGGATGAACGCAATGGAATCATCATTGCACCAACAACTCAAAGAACTTTATGCGGTCAACGGAGCGACGGAAGTTACTCTCGGTGACTACCGGATCGATGCAATACGCAGCGACGACCTCGGCGACGAGTTGATCGAAGTTCAATGCGCATCACTTTCTGCGATCAGAAAAAAGTGTCGAGCTTTGCTGCAACGCCACCGCCTACGTGTGGTCAAGCCAATCGTAATCCGAACTCGGATTGCAAAATGCAAAAAAGCTGGTGGAAAAGTTGTTTCTCGACGCCTCAGCCCAAAGCGAGGAAGCATTCTCGAACTCTTTGAAGAGATGATCTACTTCAACGGTATTTTTCCTCACGAAAACCTAACCCTCGAAGTTCCTCTTCTGCACGTCGAGCAACTGCGCGTTCCGCGCCCAAAGAAAAGCCGATGGTGGCACAAAGACTTTCGCGTTGTCGATGTAAAATTGGAGCACATCGAAGAAAAGAGAGAGATCCGCACGGCGCAGGACCTACTTAAACTCCTTCCCTTACCTGATCGGTTCGATCAATTTGACACCGCAACCTTAGCCGCTGCAATGGATCGCCCGCGTTCATGCGCTCAACAAGTCGCCTACGTTCTTCGAAAGACCGGAGCCATTGAGCAGATCGATCGGAGACGCCAGGGAATCATCTACCAACGAGCGGCGTGATGACTGCAGGTCGATTGAGACGAGCGGAGTGATACGAGATCAGCAGAGGCGGCAAACTCAGATTGCCTCAACCGACCTGCATTCCAGGAGTGCAATCACAACCCGTAATCTCAACGCGGGCCGTTACAAAATGACCCACACACTGATACTTGAAATAAGCACCGATACTTGAAATACGCACCGGCACTTGAAATGCAATGTGTTGGCGACAATCCTAAACAAAACCTATGGATTAGGTAGTTGTGGTCGCAGAACCTTACCATCTTGATCCACGGGGTAGACCGCTTCATGCTGCTCAAGCTGATCGATCATTGCCTGCATCATTTGCTTGAGTTCGTTGGGACGTGAGGCGACGAGATTGTTTGATTCGAATGGATCTTCTTTCAGATTGAAAAGTTCGTAGTGGCTATCGGACTGCAAGAATCCGCCATGAGTCTTTTCGTTTGGCAAGGCATGATAAACCACTTTCCAGTCGCCGTCGCGCCAAACCGTAAAGTAGTTACTGCGATGGGGAGCGTGTGGATAGTGCATCAAGAACTGCTCGCTGCGCGTTGCATCTTTTTTACCGAGTAGCAACGACTTCATCGAAGAACCATCCACAACGTGCTCCTCGGCAACCGCGGCTTTGGTTAGCTCCGCAAGCGTTGGAAAAATATCTTCGACCGACGCGACTTGCGACTGGATCGCACCGCGTGGAATCGGCAAAGCGGACTGAATACTGTTCTTTGGATCGCGACGCGCCCACGAAGCGATGAACGGTACTCTCATCCCGCCCTCGTAGTGGGCACCCTTTTTTCCGCGGAGCGGAGCTGCACATGCGACAGCATGTTGGTGTCCCAAGGGAGCGTCGGAACCATTATCTCCTAAAAAGATCACAAGGGTCTCTTCCGAAACGCCCAAGGCGTCAAAGTGATTCAGCATGTCACCAAGCGACTTGTCCATACCTTCGACCAAGGTTGCAAATGCTTTGGCGTTTGCCGGCTTATCCGAATCGGCATAGTTCTTTGCAAACCGCGGATCAGAATCGAAAGGAGCGTGGACTGCGTAATGAGAAAAGTAAAGATAGAACGGTTTTCCAGACTTCACGGTTTCAGTCACAGCCTTTTTTGCTTCGAGCGTTAAGGCTTCGCTTAGAAAAACATCGGAGCCATGATAGGCATCCAGATGCGGCACCGCATGATCTGAGCGTTTGGTGCCGAGTCCGTAATTCTTTTCACCATAGTAACTACCAGGTGCACCAAAGGATGCACCGGCAATGTTGACGTCAAATCCAAGATTAAGCGGTTCTGCTCCCTCGTGATCATTAGGTCCGAAGTGTCCTTTACCGACGTGAATGGTTTCGTAGCCAACCTTCTTTAAGACCGACGGCAGCGTCACATCCCCCGTACGAAGCCCCGCCCAATTCCAATCCTTGGCGCCAAACTTACCGGCGTTATCTTGCTTTGGATTAATCCAATTGGTTGAACGATGGCGAGCCGCGTTTTGCCCGGTCATGATTGAGATTCGAGTCGGCGAACAAACACTCATTGCATAGAACTGGTTGAAGCGAATCCCGCTCGATGCGATTCTTTCCATGCTTGGTGTCCGATACCAATCATTCAGCGGATAACGAACGGGGCGTCCCGTCCCATCGGTTAGAAATGGTACCGAAGTATCCATCACCCCCATGTCGTCCACTAAGAAAACCATGATGTTCGGCTGATCTGCCGCCGAAACAAGACCGGGTGTCACCGCTCCGATCAGAGCCAGAAAAGTAAACGCAAAACTGGTGATTCGACCAAGCATACAAGCGAGCCTTCTAGTGCAACGATTTCAACGATTCATCAAAAGAGAATTTGATCCATCACGATGTTCAAGACTTTCCCAAAAGGAGAGATCCCTCGTACCGACATCATAACCGATTTTACGATCGCTTGACCAAGTCCATGCACAGCTTGCCTAAACCTCCAAGTCGCAACAAGAATAGTGCTGCGATGATCGGTGCCGCGATGATTTTGTCTAGCCGCAGACCATTTGATCTTCCAGCATCGAGACTAACTGCCGGAATGATTCGGCAAACATCAACCAAACACCGCAGCTACCACAAAGAAATTGTCTCATTTGGGTAGTTACCGATGGAGTTAAATTTGTATCAATGCCTCGCACCACTTAAACTGAGGCGGGTTAGTTGACGATTGAATCGAAGGTTCAAAGATTCCGGCATAGCGGCCAGTTTTTTTGGTATCGCAAAACCGTTCGCTCTTCCCATTCCCCACTCGCGATCGTCACTCGCGATCGTCCCCCGCGCGAACGACGGCAAGACAGCCTCAAACTTTCACTCGCCATCATTTCAGCAATCAAGCAAAATGAGACATGAGTTCGGCCAATTCAAGACGATGCTTCACAACGCCTCAATAGTTGGGCTGCGTCAATTTGTTAACGTCGCAATGATCTGCCTAACGCTCGCTCTAAGCCTTGCTGGCCAGAGCACCACCATGGCAGAAACACCTGACGATGAAATAAATGCGAAAGGCTTTGAGGAGCACGTCAAAGATCAACCGCTTGCTCTTCCCGTTGCCATCGAGACAAAGTGTGTTCGCTGCCACAACCCATCGACTCGCAAGGGTGAACTTGATCTTAGCAGTCGAGAAGGCTTGGCAATCGGGGGTGAATCCGGAGAGCCACTGCTCCATGCAGAGAAAGCGGAATCAAGACTTTGGCAGGTAATTGAACATGACGAGATGCCTCCTGATGGAGAATCAGATCTCAGCGAGGCAGAGATCCAACAGATCGAAGCTTGGATCGATTCAGAAAACCAACTTGCCATGAAAAGCCCAGCGGCTAGCGAATCATTTTCGTTCCATGATGTCCTACCCATATTTCTTTTGCGATGCGCTAGCTGCCACGGCGGTCAGAGACAAGACGGTGGTTTTGATGTGAGAACGTATCGAACCATCCTCGAGGGAGGTCAGTCGGGCCAAGCGTTGCTGGCAGGCAAACCAGATGCAAGTCTGATTGTTCAGCGAATCGTCAACGAACAGTGCCCGCCGAGTGACCTTCTCCTCAAATTTTTTGTCAAACGCCCCTCAGATTCCGAGATTGAACGCATCCAAAAATGGATCACGGCGGGTGCCCCGGAGGGTAGCATTGTTGCAGACATCGCAACGGATTCCGCTGACCCATTGGTTAGTGACGAGGATCGAGAGCACTGGGCTTTTAGTCCACCTCAGCGACCGAACCATGGAAACTGCATCGATGATTTCATTGAGCAGCGCCTGAACCAAAACGAGCTAAAACTCGCTCCTATTGCAGATCGCGACACCTTGATCCGAAGAGCCTTCATTGACCTCACCGGTTTACCTCCAAGTCTGACAAAGTGGCAACATTGGCGAGACCACTCCGACCCGAATTGGTTTTCGTTGATGATCAACGAACTATTGGATTCTCCACATTACGGAGAGCGTTGGGGGAGATACTGGTTAGATCTTGCAGGGTATGCCGACTCCGAAGGAGGTATCTCGGCAGATCCAATTCGCCCCGTGGCTTGGAAGTATCGAGACTATGTGATTCGCTCGTTCAATCAGGACAAGCCGTACGATAAATTCTTGATCGAACAATTAGCGGGCGATGAGCTTACCGATCATGCCAACATCGATTCGCTCAATGACGCACAGGTAGACCAACTGATCGCTACCGGATTCCTGCGAATGGGAATTGATGAAACCGGCTCGCGCACCATGAATTTTGTTCCCGAACGATTGAAAGTGATCGACGATGCCATCACTATCGTTAGCTCAGGGCTGATGGGCATCACCATGGAATGTGCAAGATGCCATTCCCATAAATATGACCCCATTCCTCAAAGAGACTACTATCGCCTAAAAGCAGTGTTTCAAGGTGCACTGGATGAACACCACTGGAAAAGTTTCAAACAGAGAACACTGAACCTCGGAACCGCAACTCAGCGTGAAGCAATCACGCAACGAAATCCTCCGCTAGAAAAAGAACAACGCTCACTGCAGAACGACCTGCGGCAGTTGAATCACAAGCTTGCCCTCGAAATACTTCGAGCGAAGTATCCAGACCAACCCGAAGCAGATCGTGACGCTACGCTTGCAGCACTCAAAATTGCAGATAACCAACGCACGTTGCCGCAAAGAAGGTTGGTCGAAAAACTACAAGTTGCGCAAAATTCGCACGATGCCCTCAAGCATCCCGTCGTTCAAGAGATCCAGTACTCGATCGATGAAGTTCAGAACCGAATCGAATCGATTGAACAAGCGATGGCTCCACCTTTGACCATTCGCGCACTTTGGGACGAAGGAAACCCATCGCCTACTTACATTTTACGGCGAGGAGAACATACGCAGTTCGGACGACTCGTTGGCCCTGGCGTGCCGTCTGTGTTGACCGATGGAAAAACCGCTTTCCTTTATCAGCCACCCTTCCCTCAAGGAAGTCATAAAACCGGTCGCCGACTGGCATTCGCGCAGTGGCTGACCTCGGATAAACATCCCACTACGGCCAGGGTCATGGTCAATCGTGTTTGGCATCACCACTTTGGTAAGGGACTCGTCGCCACACTCGAAAATTTTGGTGTCATGGGCGCAAGGCCAACACACCCCGAACTGCTCGATTGGCTTGCAATTGAATTCATGAGTCACGGCTGGAGCGTCAAGGAACTCCATCGTCAAATCATGAACAGCCGCACCTATCGTCAGTCTTCAGTTGTTGATGAGCGATCGAAACAACTTGACCCCGACAATCAACTCTACTCACGCATGCCGCTACGCCGGATGGACGCGGAAACCCTACGGGACTCACTGCTACTTGTCAGCGGACGACTGGATCGAAGACGTGGTGGCATTCCCGACCCTGTCCAAGTGGATCGCGAGGGAGAAGTCAGAATCAAGCCGACCCCCGATCAGCAATTCCGCCGGAGTGTTTACGCTCAGTATCGCCGAACCGAAATCCCGACGCTCTTGGATACGTTTGACTATCCTAAAATGGGGCCTAACTGCTTTGAACGATCCGTTTCCACGGTTTCGCCACAAGCACTGTTATTGCTCAATAATCGATGGATACATGAACTCGCTAAATCTTTCTCCGCTCAGCTTCACCGCATCCGAGAAGATGCGAGAGCAAGTAATGAAGGGGCAGACGTCGATCAAGTAATTCGCAAGCAACCCGATGGAAATCTTCTCAAAGAAAAAGCAACGTCCTCACAAGCATCAACATCGAACACTGCATCGGTAACAACGGATCGGCAGAATGTCGCAAGCGGCAAAGAAGCTGCAACTCACCAACACCTGATCACCTTGGCCTATCAACTTGCTATGTCTCGATCACCCAACCCGGAAGAACTTCGTCTGGGGCTGGAGTCGATTGAAGCGTTGACAAAACAGTGGAATGGGGATGAGACAAAGGCTTTACAATCCTACTGTCACGCGCTGTTAAACTCAGCATCATTCTTGTATATCGATTGACGGTGCGTGATTCCCATCGGCTGCTACTGCAAACCATTTCCCCAACGACTTCGGTGTCCAAACGAATCAACGAGCGAGCTAAAAACATCTCGGATGAAACAAAACGTGACGCAGAAAATGTCAAACAAGAATCATCAATCGCCAGCAATTTCGCAATCGACTGAACCAGCAACGCCTCGGTTCACTGCGGCTTGCGATGCCTTGAAGCGAAGAGATTTCTTTTCTTCGACCAGCCAGGGTCTACTGGGGATTGGTCTCGCACACCTACTCGCAAAAGAATCCGATCAACACAGGCTTTTCGCCGACGAGTCGATAGCAACGCATTCCTACAACCTTAGCCCAAAAACCGCACATCACCCACCCAAAGCAAAAAACGTCATTCAGTTGTTCATGAATGGTGGCCCGAGTCAGATGGATCTTTTTGATCCAAAGCCGGTGCTGAACCGGATGGACGGTAAACCTTATCCCGGTAACGTCGAGGAGATTGGGAACCAAAGCACCTCCGATATCGGAGTGATGATGGGCGGACAATATCCAATGAAACGACACGGAGAATCGGGTCATTGGTTTGCGGATGTACTACCACACACTGCTGGGATGGCTGATGAACTCTGCATGATCCATTCTATGTGGACCGACCACCCAAACCATGACAACGCTCTTTATAAAATCCACAGCGGTCGCCTATTCATGGGCTACCCAACGCTCGGGTCCTGGGTTGTTTATGGTTTAGGATCCGAGAACGAGAATCTACCCGCCTATGTGGTCCTCAATGACCCGCTTGGGCTACCAAAGAATGGAACCCGAAATTGGACAGCTGGCTTTTTACCGCCCGTCTACCAAGGAACGCCGTTTCGACCGACCGGGTCACCGATCCTCAACCTCAGCAAGCAGTACGAACAACCTCAATCCGTCACCGATGAATCGCGAAATCTACTCAAGCAGCTCGATCAAATTCACCAAGCAAATCGTCCCCACCATCCTGAACTCGATGCAAGGATTCAATCCTACGCGTTAGCGTCTCGCATGCAAATGGCGGCTAGTGAGGCACTTGACTTGAATCGAGAAACTGCAGAGACACAGAAACTCTACGGCATCGGCCTCCCCCACACTGACTCATTTGGCAAACGCTGTCTACTGGCTCGACGACTCGTTGAACGCGGTGTGAGATACGTTCAAATCTTTCTCGAAGAACAACCGTGGGACAGTCACGTTGACCTGGCATCCAATCACCGTGCCGCTTGCCAGCGGACCGATCAACCAGTGGCCGGATTACTGCAAGATCTGAAACGATCGGGACTACTCGATTCGACCTTGGTCATCTGGGGAGGTGAGTTCGGACGCACCCCAACCTCGCAGCGATCGGGAAAAATCTTTACCGGTCGAGACCACAACATGCAAGCCTTCACCTCTTGGATGGCAGGAGGTGGCGTCAAGGCTGGGTGCGTTTACGGCAAGACGGATGACTTTGGCCATCAAGTCGTTGAAAATCCGGTAAGCGTGCATGATTATCACGCAACGATCCTCAACCTGCTTGGGCTAGATCATCAAAAACTATTTTTCAAACGCAGCGGCCTCGAGGAACGACTGACAGGCGTTACACCACCTCGGGTGATTCACGATCTTATTTCGTGATCAAGAATTAAGTGACTTTAAGCAAGGTAATCATCGATACTTTGCACATCTCGAAGCGATAATGAACCAGATGATCAAGACTTGCGTCTGGCGTTGATTGGTACAAATCGAAAGGGATATTAAGCTGCATCACCACGAGAAAACATTCGTGCGAACGTCATTCGTACAACGAAAATGACGTACACGTTCATCCCTGTGTAGCGTCCGTCGGTTCTTTACTCGCACTTGGCTTTACTCGATGAGTACGCGTTCGACGTGATTGCGGAAAGCGTTCGACAGGTCGGCGAACAAAACGAACACGCCGATCGTTGTCTCCAGCCAATAGACTGCCCGAAATGGCCGCGGCTTTTACTCTCGACTCGAACAATCAAGAGATGCCAAGTGAAGCGGCATTCCCGAAAACCGCAAACGTACAACCTAACAATCGTATGCCAGTTTGCCCCAATTGCGAGTCAGAAGTCGAGTACAAAGGCGGTATGATCTGTCCTAACTGTGGCTTTGATTTCATGCGTTATTTGTGGATCCCCGCACCATGGGGATTTTTGCAATTCAAGTTTCAGAAGAAGACGCCAAGGAACATCGCACGAATCGTCTTCTGGATGTCGACTCCGACAACGGTTTGCGTCGGGGCCTACTCTGCAATGGGAGATAAACGCTTCACTCTTGTGGGCCTTACCATACTCGGGTTGATTGTCATCCCGGCCACATTCATTTTCACCGTCGCGCCTATCTTGGCGTTTCTGAAGAAGGACGAACTCCGAGATTTCGACGGCAACAACGTCTCTGATAATCCAGCTAACCAAGAGAGGAACCTGAGTGATCATTCAGGTAGAAACTAAACTCGGTGTATTCTGCTCGCGAACTCAACCTCAGGCTTTCCCGACCAAGAACGGTCCCTCGCTACGGCGCAACCTTACTCTCTTCCACACGGCTACCCGTCTCGCGATCAATCGTCACCACGGATTCACGATCCCGACTCGAAACATCAATCAACCGCTGTTGCATCTGCTTCAGAATCTCGCCCTGCGTTCCTGCTAAGTTATTCGTCTCACGCGGATCAGACTCCAGATCATACAACTCGCTTGTGGGCATTTTAGACGTTTTATGTTGGATCAACTTCCACCTGCCGTATCGTATCGCCCGAGACCGCCAATTGGGCCCAGCGGTATAGAGCACTCTCGGCTCAAGTGGCTTCTGTTCAACTAAAAGATCGTGAAGATCACTGCCGTCGAGTGATGAATTGCTTTTCAAATCCACATCCACATCGGCAAAGTGGCATAGCGTTGGCAACCAATCAACAATCTGGACCGGAGTCGACTCGATTCTCGGCACAAAGAAATGTGGGCCCCACACCACCGTTGGCACACGAATTCCACCTTCGTACACATCACCCTTCTGCCCCCTTAGCGGTAAGTTGCGTCCTGGTAAACGGCCATTAGGACACCCATCATCCGGATAACGCAAATCATTATTCTCTGCGGTGCTACCACCATTGTCACTCGTGAAGACAACAATGGTGCGATCGATTTTCTGATGATCGGCCAATGCATCAAGGACTTGGCCGACCGCGTCATCCAGATGCATGATCGAAGCAAGATAATGACGCTCAACCTGATCAGAAATACCGGATGGCACACGATTCAACCACGAATCGGGCTCGCGAAGTGGCAGATGCACGGCGGTATAAGGTAAGTAAAGAAAGAACGGATTTTCTTCACGCTTACCTATCCATTCAATTGCCTCGGCTGTTAGCAAGTCGGTCACATGTCCTTGCTGTTCAATCAGTGTTTGATTTCGGTGCCAAGTAGGTCGATACGGACCTTCCTTGTATCCGTGACTCCATGGACTAACACCGCCCGCCAACGAGCCGTATGAATATTGAAAACCGAAATGATTCGGCCCCCATTTTGGAAGAGAGCCGAGATGCCATTTTCCAACGAGGCAAGTGTCGTAACCTGCGTCAGCGAGTAGAGAA
>JADHOA010000111.1 GCA_016779185.1 Rubripirellula sp. | reverse complement strand
ATCCAATGTGGCAAAGCTAGCGTGGCGTGAGCCGATTTCCGCCGACGCAGATATCGCTAACGAGCATGCAAGCAACGTGACTGGCGGGGGTGCACTGGATAGGGACCGCTGATGCTTTTCAAACGCTACCAAATCACGTTGATCCTGATCACCAACGAGCATCGGGCAAAACCGCCCGACTCACCGGATCATTCAACATGAAGGAGCTTTGGAATCCATCGAACCCCCAATAAAGGCACAATCGTCACCGAAAATCATTATGCCAACCCTTTTCAAAAGTTCCAGTGAAGGCTTTGTGGTTTTAGAGAAACGATGGATGATTCGCGGATTTACGCCAAAAAAACGGTAAAAAACTCAACCTAAGCCCCAGTTGCTTAACTGCCACCAGTACCCCCAAACTTCCCAAACAGCACTAATCCACATCCATTGCTGGAGCAGACACCGGACGAGCCCTTACTCAGAGCGTCAATGAAACACAGATAATTCAACCAATATCGCAAACGATTCAAAATCGCCTTCGACTCGCACCCGATACGGCTAATCAAAGGATTCCCGCAAACCGATCACGCATCCACGCAAGGAAATCAACTGCGGTCTATCGTCGCAGAAAGACACGCGAGCGGGAGCCAAGGCAACGCGAACGATTGCGATAGAGCGAGGTACTTAACGGAAAAAAAGTTGACACAACCCGTCATCAAAATTCAATCCACGCAATCATGAACAACTGGCCCATCGAATCCCAACCCCCCCTAGAGTCACACAAAAGTCCAGAAGACAGTTCCAAAGGAACACCGATCAGTCCTCAGGCTGATGGCTCCAAAACTGGTACCCTCAAACTGACCCCATCACCTTACCGTCTCGCCGGCGCGGGAATGGAACTTGCCGGTTTTTCAGTCATTCCCGGACTGATCGGCCTCTCCATTGACAACTTGCTCGAACTCGGCAACCCCGTCTTTACAGCATCAGGGACGCTGCTTGGCTTTTGTTTTGGGATGTACACTTTCATTCGTAAAGTGACTTCCCGTCCGCTCCCAGACGAACCGAAAAAAACAAAACCATGAGCCAGCGGAACAACTGGCAGATTTCGGCCACTGGAAGACTGAATCAAAACTCAGCCCTACGAGTTGCCAGAAAAATGAGTGGGGCTTGGCTGATTGCTTTCCCGACCACCTGCCTTATCGGACAATGGCTTATCAACAAGCAGGTGCTAGAAAAAATCATCCTTGCGGATTACTTTTTAATAGCGTTTGGCAATCTGCTAATTGGTTACGCTGCACTGCTTCCGCTACTGCGAATCGGCAAGAAGCGTCCCGAGGTTTGGTCTCTAGAAGAAGGACAAAACGCAGATCAGGCTGAGACGGTTAGTCTTTTGCTAGGAGGCACAACAATTCGCTTTGTTGGTACCATTGCACTGGTCGTTCTGTGTCGTTATCACATTAGCTCTCCAGATCGTACGATTGCCTTGGCCACGATTTTTTGGTTCGCGTTACTCACTCTGGTTTCGGTCTCATCCACCAGTGGCGAGGCAACGCGATCGAAATAGCAATTGGCACCCAAACGACTGGCTGGTGACGAACGAAAAGAACCGCGTCGGTTATGAATCCTGCGGAGATAGCTCTGCAGGTCGTGAGCGACACGTTTGTTCACTGGTGTGGTTCGCAATGAAAGTTGTTGAGTGACATAGCCAAACAAGCGATCAACAGATCACTTTTTTTGAGTCAGCGTAGAAATAGTTGAATCGGAATGAAACTTCCACTTGCTGCCGCCGATCCGCTTAGCCATGCGGTACCGCATCGCCTACACTCTGAACCACTGTTCGAGGTAGGGGTCGGCCAGGGTGATATCGCCGCTTTGAACGTTGTAGACGGTGTCTATCCGTTTTACATCACGAACCACCTCTCAATGACCATTTTTGCCTCGGCAGTTCTCCTGCTAACTTTCTGGCATGTGGCCAAGCGAGTTAAACCTGAGGGCACTGGCCTAGACAAGTATCGTACGCGAGGTCGCGTCGCGCAATTATTCGAGACAATGTGTACTTTTGTCAGGGACGAGATCGCTCGCCCTAACCTTCAGGGCCTCACTGACAAGTATATCTATTACATCTGGACGGTCTTCTTCTTCGTTTTGTTCGCAAACTTGCTGGGACTGATACCTATTGGGTACATGCTGCATCTTGCGACTGGCGATACACACCTCTCCCATTGGGGAGGTAGCGCGACCGGAAATCTATCACTCAATGCAATGCTCGCAACGATGAGCTTGATTGCGATTGTGTACATCGGGATCAAAGAAACCGGGCTCAAGGCATTTCTGGCACACTTCAATCCACTTGGCTGGGATGACCCAAAAATGCTGGTCATCGGGCTGCCTCTTTATGTGCTTGAATGGATGGGGCTACTCATCAAATGTGTCGTTTTGGCGATGCGATTATTTGGAACCATGATGAGCGGTCACTTGGTGATTGCGGCTTTTATCGGTTTAGTTTTCGTCGCACGTGAAGCATCGCATGGCCTAGCTTATGGCGTCGGATTGGCGGTGATCATTGGTGGTGTTGTGCTTACTCTGCTCGAGGTATTTATCTGCTGCCTTCAAGCGTTTATCTTCACGTTCTTGACAGTCCTATTCATTTCCATGGTTGCGACGCATCACGGAGATGACCACGGGCACGATGACCACGACCCATTCGGCGATGAGGACAACATGGATCTTGATAAATTGATGGATCCAAGTCGCATCACTCCGATGAGTTCACCATCCTAAGACATTTGGGACGGAGCTGCATTTGATGTGGTTGCCCACCCGACTAACCGAACAGTTTTGAATTAACCCTTTCCATCTTTCTCGGTTTATAGCGAATAAAATCGCTTGGACCGACACATGAGTTTTACCTCAGGAGCTTAGCAAAAATGTTAGATTTTGCGATGATTTTGGCCCAAGCAGCTGGAGACGCTGGTATCGGGATCTTCGGCAAAGGCCTCGGTATGGGCTTGGTGATCCTCGGTGCAGGCCTTGGCATCGGTCGCATCGGTAGCGCAGCAGTTGATGCGATTGCTCGTCAACCAGAAGCTAGCGGAACGATCTCTACTCAGATGCTGATCTCCGCAGCTCTCGTTGAGGGTGTGTCGGTGATCGCTCTGATTTTGATGCTCATCCTCAAGTAGACGTTTCCCCTTTAAAACTCGGGTTGTAAGTGTACAGCCAGAGTTTGGCGTATACGCGAATGCTGTTGACCCGATCCACTCGACCGATTTCAAAGAAGACCCTTAAGGGCGATTCCATGTTGCTTTCTTTCGGACGCTTTTGCCTTACGGCGTGCGCGGCTTTGTTGCTAGTTACCTCGCTTAGTCTAACTGCGCAAGCAGATGAACCCGCGGGTGATCAAACGCAAGCGGTCGCTCTAGTTGACTCCTCGGAAGACGCCGATGCGAGCCATGACGAGGCAGGCCACGACGGTTCCGAGCATGGGAACGAGCACGCGGGAGAGGACCACTCTGGCTCGAGCCACGGGGAGTCTCACGAGCTTCCGCCATTGCTGCAAATCGACTTCGGTTCAGCGGTTATCAACTTGCTGATTTTCTCCGGCGTCTTCCTGGTACTTTCTAAGTTTGTATGGCCTCCCATTTTGGCTGGTCTCCAAGCCCGAGAAACAAAAATCCACGACGATCTCACGGCAGCAGAGCAGGCCAATAACGACGCGAAGAACTTGCTTGCGGAATACCAGTCAAAGCTTGACGAAGCCGCCAACCAGGTTCAAGAGATGCTCGCCTCGGCGAGAAGAGACGCGGAATCCGCTGGGCAACGTATTGTCGATGAAGCCAAACAGGAAGCCGTTCGACAACGCGAGCGAGCGGTCAGCGAGATTGAGACGGCGAAGAAAGTCGCTATTTCGGAACTCGCTGGGCAGACTTCAGATATGGCGATTCAAGTTGCGAAGCAGGTGGTCGGGCGTGAACTCAAAGCAGAGGATCATGCCGACTTAATCCGACAATCGCTTGAGCGACTTCCGAGCAATAACTAGAGAACCCGAACGCAAGCAAGCATATCATTCGATGAGTGAAGCCGAAAAACACGAAACGGTGCTCGATACCGGAGCCGAACAACTGGGTAAGACCTATGCTCAGGCTCTGATCGCTGCTGCTAAGAACGCAGGCGTTGCCGACGAAGTCATCAGTCAGCTGAATCAGCTAGTGGATGATGCGTTGGGCAATTGCCCCAGTCTTCAGGCAGCGTTTGCGTCACCTCGTGTGGATGTGGCTGAGAAAACTCGTGTGATTGATCGTCTTTTCGGAGACGAGTTTCATCCAATCTTGGTCAAGTTTTTAAAGGTCATGGCTTCGCGCGAACGCTTGGGATACCTTCATGCGGTTCGAGTTGCAGCAGATTCCATTCATGATGAGATGCTGGGAAGGGCTGTTGCGTCGGTTCGCACCGCTGTCCCACTGACGGAGGACCTTAGAAATCAAATTTCTACGGAGCTCAGTCGATTCATGAACAAGCAGGTGAAGCTTCGAGAATCTGTCGATTCCGACTTGATTGGAGGAATGATTGTCCGCATTGGTGATCAGGTGTTCGACAGCAGCGTGGCCAATCAACTTAACAAATTAGGCCGGAAAGCTCGTTCAGGCTTTTCAAGCCATTTAAGCTCGAAGCTAAGTCAGTTTAGTCTCGAGTCTTGATAACAGCCTTTTGAGTTCTGGGCTTAATAAAACAGAATCTCGTTTCATTCAGACATTCAACGCGCCGGCTCCCCGGCGTTCACGTTTCATCTATCGAACAGACCCATGAAATTTAGTAGTGACGAAATCGCTTCGGTCTTACAACAGGAGATCGAGCAGTTCGACAGCAAGATCGACGTTCGCGAAGTTGGAACCGTTCTTGAGGTTGGCGACGGTATTGCACGCGTCTACGGCCTCTCCGGTGTCATGGCCGGGGAGATGGTCGAGTTCCCCAACGGTGCGATTGGCCTCGCCTTCAACCTTGAAGAGACATCAGTTGGTGTGATCATCTTGGGTGACTACCTCAGCATCGAAGAGGGTGATGAGGTCAAAGCACTCGGTACCCTTCTGTCAGTGCCAGCAGGCGATGCGGTCATCGGTCGAGTGCTTGACCCCCTTGGAAACCCGCTCGACGGAAAAGGTCCAGTACAAACCGACGTTACGCGACCGGTTGAGCTTATCGCGACTGGGGTTGCAGAGCGTCAACCCGTTACAGAACCGATGCAAACGGGCATCAAGGCCATTGACGCAATGACTCCCATTGGACGTGGTCAACGCGAACTGATCATTGGCGACCGTAAAACAGGCAAAACCGCGATTGCAATCGACGCCATCCTGAACCAGAAAGGCAAGGGGGTTAAGTGTTTTTACGTTGCAATTGGCCAGAAAGACTCTGCGGTAGCAAGTGTTGTCGACGTTCTTGAAAAGAACGGTGCCATGGATTACACCACGGTGATTGTCGCGGGTGCCTCTGCTCCTGCACCACTCCAGTACGTCGCACCGTACGCAGGAACCTCGATGGCAGAACACTTCATGTTCAATGGAGGCCATGCTTTGGTGGTCTATGACGACTTGTCAAAGCAAGCTACCGCCTATCGCCAGATGAGCCTTCTGATGCGTCGACCACCGGGACGCGAAGCTTATCCTGGTGACGTTTTCTACTGTCACAGTCGACTTCTCGAGCGTTCGGCCAAGTTGTCCGATGCACTTGGAGGGGGCTCAATCACTAGCCTTCCTATTATTGAAACACTCGAAGGCGAAGTATCTGCTTACATTCCCACCAATGTGATCTCGATTACGGACGGGCAGATCTATGTTCAGCCTGACCTTTTCTTCGCTGGTATACGTCCCGCGATGAATGCAGGTATTTCCGTGTCTCGTGTCGGTGGAGCGGCACAGGTCAAATCGATGAAGAAAGTCGCTGGTGGTTTACGACTCGACTTGGCAGCCTTCCGTGCTCTTGAGGCATTTGCTCAACTCGGTACCGATTTGGATGCAGCGACTCAAGCACAACTGGATCGAGGATATCGGATGGTTGAATTGCTCAAACAGCCGCAGTATCAGCCGTTGAGTGTAACCGAGCAAGTTTTGAGTCTATTTGCGGGTACGCGAGGTCATCTAGACGATGTACCTGTGAAAGCAGTTTCCCAGTGGGAATCTGATTTCTTGCAATTCGCGAAAGATAAGCACTCTGATCTCATCGCTTTGCTAAACGAAACTCAAGACTTAACCGATGAGGTCGTCGCAAAGCTTGAAACATGCATCAGTGATTTCAAAAGTGGCTATAAACCTGTAGAAGCGTAATAGCCGACTTCATTAATTTTTCCATCCCATCACCTCAAGTTCAAGCATTCACTGACTGATGGCCAACGCCCGCGCTCTCGACAAACGACGCAAGTCGATCCGTAACATCCGCAAGATCACGCGGACAATGGAACTGATCGCAACTGCTAGATACAAGAAAGCGATGGATCGCGCCCATGCGGTCACTGCGTACACCGATCGATTGTCCCAGATCGTCAGTAGCCTTTCCGCTGCTGGAACCGAAGTCGATCATCCGCTCCTACAACCCCGCGACAACCCTAAAGCCGTACGAGTTTTGGTGTTATCAAGTAATCGTGGACTTTGTGGCGGTTATAACGCTGGGATACTTCGTGCCGCGGCGCCAAGGATTCGTGAATTAGCCGATTCGATTGGAAACGTCACGGTTGATGTGAGCGGAAAACGCGGCATCAATGGCTTGAAGTTCCGCGGCATTCAAACCGCTGAAACTTACCTGCAGTTCGAAGACCAACCGGCGTATGATGAAGTCGAGAAAATAGCTTCTGGCTTTCTCGATCAGTACATCACGGGTCAATTCGATCGTCTTGAGGTTGTTTACACAAAGTTCATTAGCACGAGCCGTCAAGAAGCAACGATCGAAACATTGCTGCCCTTTGGCTCACTGGATGAGGGTGAAAGTGTTTCCGCTGATGCGACGGTTGATAGCCAAAACGCCAACCAGTATGAATTTCTTCCAACAGCAGAAAGCATTTTGGAGGAAGTCGTTCCAACCAGCTTCAAAGCGAAGCTGTTCAAATGTTTCCTCGATGCTGCTGTAAGTGAACAAGTGGCTCGAATGATCGCGATGAAGGGTGCAACCGAGAGTGCTGGTGAAATGATCAGTCAACTTTCGATGACCTACAACCGCGCTCGTCAAAGCCAAATTACTGGCGAGATTATGGAAATCATCGGTGGTGTAGAAGCCCTCAAAGGCTAACACTAAACCAACACAATGATCCCGTCCTTACTATTTATAAAGAACACCGTTAACTCTCTTAGTCACGATCATGTCAACCGCAACTGAAAAGAACATTGGCCGCGTCACTCAAGTGATTGGTTCGACCTTCGACATTGAGTTCCCCGAAGGGCAAATGCCTGCAATTTATAACGCTGTCGCGATCAAATCGAGCCACAAGGGTGTCGAAATCGATCTTGTTGGCGAGGTGCAGCAACACCTAGGCGGAGGCCGAGTTCGAGCCATCGCGTTGGGAAGTACCGACGGAATGATGCGTGGCATGGATGTAGTCGACACCGGCAAACCTGTAAGCGTCCCTGTTGGCACGGCGACACTTGGCCGAGTTTTCAACGTTCTAGGTAATGCAATCGATGAGCGAGGGCCAGTCGAAGCAGACGCTTATATGCCGATTCACCGACAAGCCCCGGCGGTCAATGAACTTTCGACCAACACGGAAGTTTTTGAAACCGGTATTAAAGTGGTCGACCTTCTAACGCCATTTGTTCGCGGTGGTAAAGCGGGTTTGTTTGGTGGTGCAGGTCTAGGCAAAACCGTGATTCTGACGGAATTGATCGCTCGTATCGCAAGTAGCCATGGTGGTTACTCGGTGTTCGCCGGTGTTGGAGAGCGAACACGTGAGGGCACCGACTTGTGGCTTGAAATGCAAGAAACGGAAATCGGCGATACCGGCCGAAAAGTTATCGAGCAAACCTGCATGGTATTCGGTCAGATGAACGAGCCACCAGGATCGCGTTTACGAGTAGCACTTTCTGCGCTCACCATGGCTGAGTACTTCCGTGATTCAACCGGTGCGGATACCCTGTTGTTCGTCGACAATATCTTCCGCTTCTCTCAAGCTGGTTCTGAGGTATCTGCGTTACTTGGTCGTATGCCATCGGCCGTGGGTTACCAACCAACTTTGGCAACGGAAATGGGTGCACTTCAAGAGCGAATTACATCCACGAAAAAAGGGGCCATTACGTCGGTTCAAGCTGTTTACGTGCCAGCGGATGACCCGACCGACCCGGCACCAGCAACCGCGTTCGGTCAGCTTGACGCGTTCATCTATCTCGAGCGATCCATTTCGGAAAAGGGTATTTATCCCGCGATTGACCCGCTCGCATCAAACTCCCGGATTCTGGATCCACAATACGTTGGTGATCGACACTACACGATCGCAAGACGCGTCCAAACTATCCTTCAACGTTATCGTGAACTTCAGGATATCATTGCGATCCTTGGCGTCGATGAACTGAGCGAAGATGATAAGTTGGTTGTGCATCGCGCACGTCGAATCGAGCGTTTTATGAGCCAGCCCTTCTTGGTTGCACAGGTATTCACAGGTAAACCAGGCGAAATCACGCCATTGGCCGATACCATTCGCAGCTTCGAAGAAATTTGCGACGGCAAATGGGATCACCTTCCGGAACAAGCCTTCATGTACGTCGGCTCAATTGAGCAGGCTGAGGCTCAAGCCAAGAAAATGGCGGAGAAGAAATAATCATGGCACTCAGATGCGTTGTCGTTACTCCTGAACGTACCCAACTCGATCGGGAAGCAGAGTATATTTCTCTGCCCATGTTCGATGGGGAACTCGGGGTAATGAATGGCCGAGCCCCGATGATTGGCAGACTGGGCTATGGAACCATGAAACTGCAAACCGCAGCTGGTCCTGAGCGATATTACATCGATGGAGGGTTCGCCCACGTCGAAGGTGACGTGGTAAACGTATTGACCGGTAAAGCTATTCCTGTCGATCTTCTTGATTCAGAAGAGGCAAGAAATGCCCTTCAGGAGGCCTTGGAACTGCCTGCCAGTTCGCCAGAAGAGTCGCAGATTAAAGCGACTGCGGTGATGAAGGCACGCGGTCAAGTTCGAGCTTCTCGTTAGAAGCTGGTTTCATCCAAAACAATTTTTCATCAGGTCGGGAGCGATTTCGCTTTCGACCTTTTTTCGTTCGTTCAGATCCTCAAAGCTCGGTAATATGCGACTATCGCAAAATTTCAAGACATCACTTTAAACCGACCCCGGACGGACGTGTCGACAAAGCTCCTTTGACCCCTAGCTGCCGAGGATCTCGAGCAATTTTATCGGTAAAGACACGGACATCGTCAAGAATCGGACGAACGCGAGCGGAAGCCTGTTCAATGTTTTCGACCGTTCTTCGAATCTCCCAGTATAAATCCTCGTCTTCCAATAACCTTCGAACGGTACTGTTTTGATTATTTAGAGCAGTCATAAATTGTGTCACCTGACTCATCGAAGCATCTAACTGCCTCATGGTTTGCAAGACTTGCTGAACCATCATGTCGCTATTCTCGGCAAAAGGTTCGGTGAACTTTTCAATGTTTTGTACTGCTTTTTGAGCTGTGTCGACTGTCTCGACTGCAGCTTCACCCACCAATTCGAATTGAACACCCACTTTCTCGAAGCGATCAAAAGTTTTCTGAGCAGTACCAAGAGTCTCGTGAATATCGTCAAGCACAACGGGTAAGGTCTCAAACGTACTCTGCAGGTTCGACTTCAATTGTGGATTCCCAACGACCGATCGAATCTCTTGCATCGTTGCCTGAAATTCACCCATCGCGAGTAAGGCCTTTTCAGACATTTGATCAAATTTTGAATCTGAGCCACCAATGGTCTGCTGAATGCCTGCGGCAAGTTGATTCACACTATCGGCAGCCGTAGCGATGGTTGCACCCGCGTTACGAATTGCTTCGAAAGTGGTCTCGAGATCACTCTGCATTTCAAAGAGACTACGTGCCTTCGTCCCATAGTCAAGAAATTCACCATCACCGTACGGGTTGGCAAGCATGGACTGATCGGCTGCAAAAAGTCGATCAATCATAGCCGGAGAAGCACGGACGAATTCTAGTTGGGCGTCACCGGTGACAAAGTTACCCGTTCCAATTTGAGGAACATATCGATGCGTCATTGGTCTCGATGCATCCATGGACAAAGTGACTAAGACACCTCCTTCATCCCGAAGTTCAATACTGGAAACCCGTCCAATCCTCACTCCGTCTCGCACAACTGGCGTGCTCTCGCCTATGCCCTCGGCAGAGGGAAATACAACATTGAGGGTATATTCACTCTGCAAGACGCTTGGAAAGGCACCAAATAAAAAGGTCAGTACCACACCCACTGTGAGTGCAGAAAGAACGAGTACGCCTACACCAAAACGTAATTTATTTTCATCCATGATTTCTTTGACTCAAAATATTGATTACGTTCGGCTACGCCATTGCCTGTAGCATTTCATTCATTCGTTCGCCAGCTTCTCCGTGGACAAACTGTCGTACTCGCCTGTCCTCAGCGTGTTCAAGTTCACTAGGCGGGCCGTCATAAATCACCTGAGACTCCGTCGATTTCAAGCGATTTCGCGGGTAGAACATCAACACACGATCTGCGACTTTTCGAGCGGTACGCATATCGTGAGTGACGATAATACTGGTAACGGGGTAGCGCCGGCGGGTAGCAAGCATCAACTCATTGATCACATCACTCATGATGGGATCCAAACCCGTCGTCGGTTCGTCGTAAACAATGACTTCGGGCTGAAGGATCAAAGCGCGAGCGAGGCCCACGCGTTTACGCATGCCACCTGATAGCTGCGCAGGATCTCGATGGGCGACCTCACTTGGCAGCCCCACCTCAGCCAGATGTCGCATCACTCGCTCCGTTATTTCATCGAGCGTTGCAATTCCCTGTTGCACCAGAGGGAACGCGATATTCTCAAAGACGGACATGCTGTCGAATAATGCTGCATTCTGAAAAACAAACGCAAACTTTCTGCGAGTTTCAGTCAGTTCATCAAAG
>JADHOA010000110.1 GCA_016779185.1 Rubripirellula sp. | reverse complement strand
CAATTTGATGTTGCTCACAAAATCTGGCTAGTAGATCTTGATCTCCTTCACGGTCTCGCCCAAAGAAAAAGTTTGGTCCCTCCACCATTGCTTTTGCTTTTAAGAGGTCTATGACCAGCGTATTGAAAAATTCTTTTGCAGAAAGCTTTAAGAAGCTCTCTGTAACCTCGCAAATAACCAGTTGGTCAATACCGTAGTAAGACATGATCTCCGCACGCCGCTCCATCGTCATCAGTCGCTTTGGAGCAAGGTCAGGCCTTAAGACTGTAGCAGGATGTGGATCAAAACTCACAGCAATCGCGGAAACCTTGGCAGCAACAGCAAGTTCGCGTACTCGGTTGAATAAGGAAACATGACCTAGATGGACTCCATCAAAATTCCCTATGGAAATCACACCACCACGACGTAACTCATCGCACCAAGTCGATAAACCACCGGACTCAGCCAGCAAGGCAATCTGGTCGAAAGAGTCCAATCTGATGATCTTGGTCACGAGTGAGACATTTACATTTGGAGAGGCAACGAACGAAAAGTCCAATTATGACCGACTCATGAGGAATTCCTAGGGTAACGTCGATTTGTATTTTTGACGGCCATTGGCCTCTATTGTTCCAATACCAAGGCCATCGCTTTCGGCAGGTACTCGATCAGATCCGTGGCAATCAATCCACAATGCCCGTGACGATCGGCGGCAAAATCGCCTGCCCGACCGTGTACCCATACCCCCAACTTGGCTGCATCGGATAAATTCAGACCCTGCCCTAACAGCGAACAAATCACTCCAGTCAAAACGTCGCCGCTGCCAGCGGTCGCCATACCAGGGTTCCCCGTTTCATTGACCCAAAGCTCTCCATTTGCGATCACCACCGTTGGCCCCCCCTTCAAAACCCAAACCGTCTCATTCTGCCGCGATAGCTCGCGCGCTGCTTGAATCTGCATCGGCCGATCTGACGGGGAAAAGCCTGAAAGTCTTTCCATTTCTTTTGGGTGTGGAGTTAGAACAATCTTTCCAGCACCCCTGAGTAGTAATTCCCATTTTGAGTGACCCATATTACTACGAAGAGTAGCAAGATGGTTGAGCGCATCGGCGTCGATAACGCGGGGAAACTCTTGCAAATCCATTAGCTTCCGCACGACGTCTCGGGCGCCATCACCGGTTGACATTCCCGGACCACAGCCAATGACGTCATAACCTTTAAGATGTAATGGTAACTGCTGGCTTGAGTCTCTGCCCCATCTTCCTAATCCATCATCTGGAAATGGTAGCGTCATGAAAGCAGGGTGAAACGCAGCAACAGTATCGAGAGAACTAGCAGGGGTTCCGATCGTTACCAGGCCGACACCACTTCGCAGCGCGGCCATTGCTGACATGGCAACGGACCCAGCCATCCCACGAGCCCCCCCGAGAATCAAGAGCCTACCAAAGGTTCCCTTATGTGAATCAATCGCTCGCGGAGGGATAGTGACTGGAGGTTCATTTTTCATAGCTATCCCCGTTTATAACAGACTTAATTTTGTCGATTGCAAAGAGATATTCAATTCGCTGCCAGAACTCTTGAGCAGATATCCCACTTTCGCTTAATGGTGAAACAGAAAAGCAGCGACACGGAGTGATTCACAGAAATCAACTAAGATGCGGTACCTTCCATTTTCCTTTGCAAATGAATCAACTGATTTGCGACCAATCCAGCCAAGTAGCCACCTTTGAAACCACTATCAATATTGACGACTGCAACACTGGATGCACACGTATTTAGCATAGAAAGAAGAGCGCTTAGCCCACCAAAATTCGCTCCGTAGCCGACGCTGGTCGGTACCGCAAAAATTGGTACCGCGAGATAACCGCCTATAACCGCTGGCAAAGCTCCCTCCATACCGGCAGCCACGACCACTACAGATGCCTTGCGTAACTCAGGCAAGACACTTAAGAGACGCTGTGGCCCTGCGACACCGATATCCTCGTATCTTGCCTGAGGTATTCCCATCCACTCAAGAGTCTCTGCAGCCTCTTCCGCTACAAATCGATCGGTGCTTCCCGCGGTTACCACGGCAGCATGGATCATCGCCTTCATATTGGACAAATCCAACGGAGTCACCCGACTGCATGACCCGCTCGAAACGCGAAGAGTCTTCGCTTCTGGATTGTGATAACTATTCGGAAATTGCACCAAAAGGGTTTCCGCGGCGACAGGATCGATTCTAGTGACTAACGCATTTTGCCCCGCATCAATTTGTGATTGGACAATCCTAGCGATCAAATCGGCTGTTTTGCCTTCTCCATAAATCACCTCTCCAAAGCCACACCTTATCTTTCTCCCTAAATCGACCGTTGCCCCTGGGGTGATGCTAACTTGTGATTCTCGAATCCCAGCAACAGGATCTACTGTGGAAAAATCATTGGCAATTGAGTCTTTCGGGGTACTTGTACAGATCGGGTCGGATTGCGAATCTGTCCGTAATGACTGAATTGCGGTGACTAAATCAGAAATTGGCAGTTCTCCAGCTAAAACTTGTGAAAATAATTTAGCTAGAGCAGGGGAGGGAAGTGTCATGGCGGGTTGCAGCCGAGGGTAAACGGTCATTAAATCACGTTATCACAGGATTGTACTCTCCAATACTATGGACAATTCCCTTATGAAAAGCTGCGTTTTAGCATACTCGGGCGGTCTCGACACTTCGGTAATTCTTGGTTGGCTACAAGATCAGGGCTATGAGGTCCACGCAGTCTACGTCGATCTTGGTCAACCTTGTGAAGACCGAGACGCGATCATGGAAAAGGCGCGAAATGGAGGTGCTGTCACCTCTCGCCTTATCGATGCTCGTGAAGAAATGTGCCGTGACTTCGCCTTTCCAGTGCTTGCGTGGCAAGCAAAGTATGAGCAAATCTATCTTTTAGGTACCTCGATCGCTCGTCCTCTCATTAGCAAAATCTGCCTCCAAGTAGCGAGAGAAGTCGGTGCGACCGCGTATGCTCACGGTGCCACAGGAAAGGGAAACGACCAATGCAGGTTCCAACTGGCCGCAGAGGCCTTGGATCCAAAGATTGAAATCATAGCTCCATGGAGAATCAAAGAATTCCGCGAAGCCTTTCCTGGTCGAACCGAGCTCATCAATTACTGCAACAGCAAAAACATTCCCGTCAAAGCATCAACTGCGAAGCCCTACAGCAGTGATGAAAATGTCCTACACATCAGCTACGAAGCGGGAGCACTCGAAGAATTAGATGTCAACGGAGTTGAACTAGTTGATTTTGGCATGGGAGTAAGCCCCCAAGAAGCTCCCGACTCGAGTGAATCGGTGACGATCGGCTTCGAGTCGGGCGTACCTAAATCGGTCAATGGGAAGGAACTAAACGCTTTGCAGATCGTTGAGTCGTTGAACCAAATCGCGGGAAGAAATGGCATCGGCCGCATAGACATGGTGGAAAATCGATTCGTAGGCATGAAAAGCCGAGGCGTGTACGAATCACCCGGCATGACCGTTCTTTACGACGCGTTAATGTATGTCGAACAACTCACGATGGACCGTGATCTTTGCCATCTCCGAGACCGAATGTCACCCGAAGTAGCAGAGATGGTTTACTATGGATTTTGGTATACACCCAAAATGGATGCATTGCTTGCCTTCATCAGAGAGGCGCAAAAGCCAGTGACCGGGGAAGTAACCCTTAAGCTCTACAAAGGCAATATTAGCGTGGACAAGCGAAGCAGTCCCAACAGCCTTTACGATGCGGAAATTGCAACCATGGAAGGTGGTGGTTCCTACAATCAAGACGATGCAGAGGGTTTCCTCCGAATCCAAGGGCTTCCTTCACGAGTGCAAGGTTCCGTTTCGCCTAGGAAGTATTAATCAACCGGCAACAACAGAATCGTTGGTGGTCTTATGAATCCGTCACTTTGTCGAAGTGGCGGATTCGCGTTTCATGACCTTAAGATTCACGTTTTTCACGCTTGTTACTAGATTACGTTGAAAAAGCGTGACGTGTCAAACCTTGGTCAATACACACGTTTCTAAACCCTCAGATTGAAACATAGGTATTCAATTCAACGGGAACGAAAAGTCTCGCGATCATCTGATAGTTTTACGCCCGAGGGTGTATCAAATAGTTCAGGAGAGACTCATGAATCTTCTTAGTAGTACGGTATCAATCTGCGCCGACTCCCGGAAAAAACACAATCTCCCTCTATGGATCCTTCCATTATGAGAACAGTTATTCAACGAGTAAGCTCAGCCAAAGTTGAGGTAAATGGAAATACAATAGGATCCATTTCAAAAGGGCTTGTCGTGCTTCTGGGTATTGAAAATGGAGACACACAGAGGGAAGGGCAGTGGCTTGCCGAGAAAATAGCGAATCTTCGAATTTTCGAGGACGAAAAAGGCAAGATGAACGACTCTGCTCTAGTGACTCGTGGATCAATACTTATCGTTAGTCAGTTTACCTTGCTGGCGGATTGTCAGCATGGACGTCGTCCAGCATTTACCAATGCGGCGGAGCCTTCTTTGGCAAAACCGCTCTACCTCGCTTTCATCGCATCCGTTAAGCAGCTTGGCCTCAACGTTCAAACCGGAGAATTCGGTGCCGATATGCAATTAACATTAACCAACGATGGACCGGTTACCATCCTACTTGAGCGAGCTCACCACTAATGACCGGACACCCCTATCGATCTAAAACCGACGCTACCACCATACTCTCAGCGCCGCTTAAACCATTCCTGCACTTCATCGAAATCAAAAAAAGGTTGAGCGACATAAGTTGCCTCATGACGATCTCGCTCCTGAATCCGATCAACAATCGCACCATCCTCCCAAGCTAAAACTAAAAGAAGAGCAAGCTTCGCGTAAATTGATAGATTTGCCAGCGCATCGCTACCAAAAAATTTCAATGCGGTGCCAAATGATTTTTTGAAACGAATACCACCACTAGTATCAACACTCCAGATTTCATCCATTATGAGATGAACCAAAAAACCCAGAACAACGGCCAATGACTTAAAAAGCCGGAGCTCCTCACTCTGGCACGGCATCACTAAATAAGCAATCAGCCCAGCAATTGCAGCTGCTGGAACGCTATGCCACATGCCCCGATGCACGGTATATCGCTTGAAAAACTCAACAGCGATAAAGCGAATCGCGACATAGAGCAGCATTGACGCGACAGCCATATCCTCCGTGGAAAAACCTAGATCGCGAAAGCGATGAATCATCAGGATAGGAACGACCGCCGAAACAAAAAGACTGGTCTCACGTAATGGAATACCGCTATCGCTATCCAAATCGGGCAACATCCCACTGACTGAACATAATCCTGCAGCCACGATCCCACTCTCGATTGACATCGATTGACTTGATACGCCCCAGTAACCGTAAGCGATACCAACGATGGTGCTGCCGGTTATGTGTGATTTAAAATTGGCCAAAGGACGCTTCACAAGCTCTAGAAAAGGAATCTGACAGCCAGATGATCATGGAACACTCAGCAGTTCGCTCAGGCACCTACCAAGTTAAGTTTAGATTAACAGCACCCAGCGAGTGGAGACTAATCACCGGCCAAAATGCTTGCTAGCAAAGCGTTCACATCGTCAAGAGAACACTCACGGAAGCCAAGCATCAATAAGTTGCAACTAGCCCCATAACGACAGACGGAGCACTAACCTGGATAAACGAGTACACAAACACCCACACTAAACAGCGAATGTGCAAATCGTCTAAAAAGCGGGCTTTTATGCAGCCTCAATACAACATAAGAGGCATTATCGGACGTTGCGACTATTGGCATTGGACGCGGTATTTGCGGAATAAATATTTGGTATCGCCGCGCCACCAACACTTTTCTGACGCTAAGGTGAACCCGACCAACACATAGATCGCAAAGACTCAGGCATAGTCAGACGCCGCACGTCATTAAGCGTCAAAGTCATTCGGAGACTCAACAAAAACACCGATACGACGAAACTTCTCGTAACGTTCTGATACCAGCTCTTCTGGCGTTTTGCCTTCAAGTGAACTCAACGTTTTTGACAGATAGGTTTTGAGGCGACTGGCCATCTGATGATGATCACGATGGGCTCCGCCAAGCGGTTCCTCCAATACATCATCCACCACACCGAGCCTTGCTAAATCGGAGCTTGTAAACCTAAGTGATTCTGCTGCCTTGGGTGCAAACTCGTGGCTCTTCCAAAGAATACCTGCGCAGCCCTCTGGGCTGATCACACTGTAATAGGCATGCTGGAGCACAGCGACTCGATCTCCAACACCGATACCCAAAGCTCCTCCTGAGCCACCTTCGCCGATGACAACGCAGATGACGGGGATTCTTAACCTGCTCATCTTAAACATGCTTTCGGCGATCACTTGCGCCTGACCTCTTTCTTCCGCACCAACCCCGGGATAGGCACCTGGTGTGTCGATAAAGCAAATAAGTGGCAGTTGATATTTTTCCGCCAATCGCATTTTAAGCATGGCTTTTCGATAACCTTCTGGATGCGCACATCCAAAGTGACAAGCCGCACGTTCCTTGTAAGTGCGACCCTTTTGATGACCGAGCACCATCACTTTAAACCGATCAATCTTGGCAAACCCTGAAAGCATAGCCCGGTCATCACCAAAATGTTTATCACCATGCAGTTCAACGAATTCATCAAACACCAAATTTAAATAGTCTTTGGTGTATGGCCTATTTTTATGTCTGGCTACTTGAACCGTCTGCCAGGGATTGAGTGAACTGTATGTATCTCGAAGTTGTTGCACCAACTCTATTCTGAGCGATCGAATTTCCGCCTCATTTTCAGTCGTTCGCTCTGTCTGACGCTCCAACTCCTGGATACGACTTTCAAGTCCCGCAATCTCGTTTTCAAAATCGAGGCCAGGTCCGCCACTCATGATTCACTCTCTGAAATTTTCTTTTGGCTCTGGTATACAACAACACTTACTTAGCTTCCGGACTTTGGGAAACCTTTGCCCATTCATTCCTCATCCAAATCCGCTGCTTGACCACCTTTTCTGATCATGTCATCAGCACCTTTAATGCCAGGCATATTCTCGAACACACTAACTTCTGGTTTGCGAGGACGCTTCTTAAAAATTTCGATGCCTCGATAAGTCTTCAAAAACTCCCACATCGATGGTGGGCGATTATCCGGACTCTTGGCCATCATACTTTTCACCAAGTCAGCAAATTCCTTTGTCACATTCTCATTATGAACAATGGGACTCGGAATCGACGCAGAAAGGTGTTTGTTCAAGAGGTCATTTGGGTTATCGCCAGTGTATGGAGGCTTTCCTGTGCATAACTCGTAAAGAACACAACCAAATGCGTAGACGTCAGTTCGCTCATCGCAAACTTTACGGCGAATTTGCTCGGGAGCCATGTAACTCCGTGTGCCTTTCGCCACTTTCACGCTGTGAAACAGTTTCGCCAGACCAGTCTTTTTCTTTTGTGCGATAGTAAAGTCGATTAGCTTGACCGTCCCATCACGACTAACCAAAAAGTTATCTGGCTTGACATCCAAGTGGATCCAATTCTTGGTATGCATGTAGTACAGGCCTTCTGCTGATTGCTCAACGATCTTGTCCAGCATAAAAGCAAGCGATTCGGGGCCTCGTCGTAATGCCTGTTTCATATTCAGTTCACTGAACAACTCTAAAACCAACATTGGCCTAGAGGAGTCCTCTCGGTACTCGTGAATCTTAACCACCCTCGGGCTGCTCAGGTCTTTTGCAACATTGTACTCGTGTTTCAGAAGAGCTATCTCCGCTTTATTCGCGGCTAAAGACTGTTTCAGCACCTTTAACGCATAGCGTTCCTTGGTAGTTTCATTCACCGCCTCCCATACCTCAGCAGTACTGCCAACTCTGATTAACCGAGTCAGTCGATAGGGTCCCAAAAAATCGCGGGTCTTCGTCATAATTCACTCGATTATTGATAGTGTTAAATACAAAATGCTTTTGAGTCTCACAGTGAACCAAAGTCCATCAATCCTATCATAGTTAAATCTTGCTAAGAGCCGGAAGTCCACCCCAAAACAGGGGCGGAATCTGAGAGGGGAAAGAGGCCTATTTTACGGTGCGAATCCTTGACACTGACGATCTCTCAAAAAGTGTCTCCACTCCCCTACCCCGCGTAATTGATGATTTTCAGCGTTGGGCGGAATCTGTTCGAGAGATATGTTGATTCAACAGATCAACATAGAGCTCCCGAATATGGCGAGTCATTTCTTCATGCCGAAACTGCTGGGTAAACCTGCGTTGCCCTTCACTCCCAAATTTTTGGCGAATGCCCGGATTTCCAACCAGCATCTCCATTGCCTCAGACAGCCCTTTGATATCGCCTGCAGCTACTAGGCGGCCTGTGACCTCGTCTAGAACAACCTCTCGAGCACCATCGACGTCGTAGCTAATAACAGGTATTCCAGAAAGAAGTGCTTGCGGCAAAGCGCGTGCAAGTCCCTCCCGGTAAGATGCGTGAACCAACAAGTCCATGGCGCCAATTAACTCCGGCACCTCCGAGGGATTCACTAATCCAGTGAAAATAAAGTATTTGCTAAGACCAAGTCTCTCCAGCTGGCTGATCAATGTTTCCTTCAAAACGCCATCACCAACAAACAAAAATCTCACGTCCGGCTGCTTCGCAATCACACCCCTTGCTGCCTCAATAACATCCTTATGCCCTTTTAGGTGGAATAGACGAGCAATCTTACCAATTACGACATGATGATCTTCAATCCCATATTTTTTACGAATCGCATTGCGAAATTTCGTTGAATTCAAAAATGGTTCCACACTCATGCCACTATAAATTGTCTTGAACTTTGAGCGTTCGGCTACACCGGCACCAACCATCAAATCAGTCATTGCATTCGCAACAGAAATCATCCGATGACATCGGCGTGCCGCCCATCGCTCTGCCATTCGATATACGTTGCTTGAGATGCGTGATTGGTACCGATGAAATGGAGCACCATGAACACTATGCACGACAACAGGAACACGGAGACTCCAAGCAGCAGCCCTGCCGAGTATCCCCGCTTTTGCGCTGTGTGTATGCACGACATCAGGATTGAAATTTTTTATGAGGCGCCGAATCGCCAAATAAGCTTGAAAGTCTCGCCAAGGACTTATGCGTCGGCACAAAGACATAACGGTCTCAACGCAAAGAGACTCCAAGACTTCTTTTTCCCGAGAAATCAAGTCTCCTTCTGGTCCCAGTGAGGGCCCAGTAATTAGCAGAACCTCATCACTATAGTGACGTTTTAGATCAAGACAATTATATAGCGTGTTCTCTTGAGCCCCACCGACGATCATCCTAGTAATGACGTGAACAACTCGCATAGTTCATCAACTCATCTGTTCTTTGCTTTAAGATGAACCCGAAAGAAACATACAGCCAACTACTTCTAATGAAGCGGTGGCTGAGATACTTTTTCGATTTCAGAACAAACACCGCGATCAAAGCCTCTTAGCATCCATCAATTAAAAAAGCGTTCTGCCCAACGACAGAACGCTTATTCGGTGAAAATGTGCTGCCTTCTCTCGCTAGGTCCCAAACTCGACCCGCCGAAAGCCGAGTTGTTGCTGAAGACGATTCACAATCGAAGTGTGCATTTGGCTCACTCGCGATTCGGATAGATCAAGAGTCGCGCCGATTTCCTTCATCGTTAATTCTTCGTAATAGTAAAGAATGATAATGAGGCGTTCGTTTCGATTTAGACCTTTCGTGACTAAACGCATTAAATCATTCTTTTGAACTCGACGCGTCGGATCTTCTCCTTTCTTGTCTTCAAGGATATCGATCTCTCGCACATCTTTATAGCTATCAGTTTCGTACCACTTCTTATTCAGCGACACGACACCGACAGCATTGGCGTCCGATTGCATTTTCTCCACTTCCTTGACCGGCATCTCCATGTGATCGGCCAACTCTTGCACTGTCGGCGGACGCCCGTGCTTGGTTTCCAGAGCTTTCCTAGCAACGGCAAGTTTACTTGCCTTGCTACGCACAAGACGAGGAACCCAATCCATCGTACGAAGTTCATCTAACATTGCACCGCGAATACGCGGCACGCAGTAGGTTTCAAACTTAACGCCACGATCCATATCAAATGCATCGATTGCATCCATCAGACCGAAGATACCCGCACTAATAAGGTCATCGAGATCGACGCCATCAGGAAGACGCTGCCAAATCCTCTCGCCGTTGTATCGCACAAGTGGCATATAACGCTCAACCAACCGATTACGTAGACTTTCGTAATTCGGCGATTCTTTATTGAGTTCCTTGAACTCGACCCAGACTTGCAGGATCTCGTCATCGGCCGTGGCTGTCGCTGCCATCCAATCCTCCGTGATATTTTTAAATGAAGCGGCATCGTGCCGCTTTTTGAGTATTCAAGTTATCTCGAACACACGTTTTCCTCGCGAGACAGACTCTAACCAGCATCCATGCTGCTCTCGTCTGCCTGCACAATCCTGCCGCTCACTTTTGTTACTAGCCAGTAGAAAAAAAGCAAGGACATCTCATCTCTCACGCCTTCTGCCGGACTTTGGGACGATTGCGTCACCCCAAAAACCAAAGCAAATCAGTCAAGCGGTCAAAGAAATTTTTCCAAAAACCAATCATTCATCCAGAACGACGTCAAAAGAAAAATCCCGTTTTCAACAGTGTCTCAATAGCCTTTCCGTAAGTCAGACCACAATACGAATCAGCCTTAAAAATTATATTCCCCGATAGGACGAACCAATTTCCACAATGTTATTCATGCTACATTGACGGAAAACGTGACGTCCCCAATCGTTCTATCGTCATCCCTTCTCTAGCCCGTTAACAAATTTTGTAAAAAGAAACTCATCACATGTAGGATTACATTAAAAAGGAAAGAGATAATGCCCGCGATTAATGTTTCATCGCAGTCGCACGATACATACCCCCGAGACATCGTTCGCTTTCATTTAGAAACTGCTTAAAAAAGAAAACGTCGATACCACCCAAAAAACGTCTCCGTATGTCCAGCCAGCCTTTGCTCAGGTAGTTCAGATACTTGAAAAAGCTATTCAACCCCCACTACTTCGGTAGGCAAACAGATCACCCCGTGGGATTTGTC
>JADHOA010000109.1 GCA_016779185.1 Rubripirellula sp. | reverse complement strand
CACAAAGCCCCTATGGGCTGTGGGGTGCTCTTGGTACCAGAGCCGTCAAAGAAGTCATCGAAGAGCAACTCAATCAGTAAACCTGATCCTCGCTCTGTTTGATTCAAACCTCGCTTGAGAATCTCAAGCGAGGTTTTTTGTTGCCCTTTGAAAATCCTCTACAGCAAGAGCAGTCCAAAACATGATCATTTTCATGAGAACCGAGAAGAACGATGCTCATCAGGTCGCCTTAACGGTCACTTCTGCAATGCATCTAAGAACTGTTTCGTTGCCTGCTGATCGACGCGAATGTAATGATCACGTAGCGGTGGGAAGACTTGACCGGAAACGGTTTCCACTCGCAGATTTTCGGTTGCTCGTTTGGGCATGTGGCAGTCAACACAGTTCTCTTTCAACTTTGGACCAAGCGTTTCATGCATGCCGCATTGTTTTTCTTGGTGACATTTCAAACATCGCTGTGAGAAAATCTGCGTCATCCCTCTTTCATTTTTGTGCGGATCGTGACATTGCACACAGGCCATATCGGATTCTTCAAAGCATGCACTGAGAGCTAGTCTCGCTATCTGATTGGAGGTATGAACCGTGTTCGAAGATTCATCATACCCCTCAAGCTTCTCATAGTGATCATCAAGTGAATCACCCGGACGAAAACCAAAGGCGCCCGGTGACTTTGGTGCCTTATCACCCGTGTGACACTGGCCACAAACATCCATTTCTCGCTCACGACTCAACTTACTTGGAACGGTCATGTGCTGCGATTTTTTTTCACTGGGATGCGCGTGATGATAATCAACATGCTGTTGCCCCGGTCCATGACATCGCTCACACGAGATTCCGAGAATCAGTGAATCCGGTGAAAAGTGATTGGGATCTTCACGAAACTCGGCGTACGTGGTGTGGCAATCGAGACAACCCGATTGAATGGGGCGAGCGTAGGCAGCATCACCATCGAGGTAGCCGGGACTATTGATCCAAGTGTTTGGTTCAGAAAGATAGGTGCAGTTCAACTGAAACAACTTATCACCATGCCAGTAAAGATAGGTCTCCGCCATTTTGGAAGATCCCATAATCAATTGCATCGGCACTTCAAATTGCCAATCAAAGAAAGAAACCCGCTGATAAGCAACTTCATCTCGCTCGAGCATTTCGAAACCGATTTCTGGATGCAATGTATTCATTCGATTTCTCGAGCCTTGCAGTGGCCCTGAGATTTCGTCGAGCGAAGCAAGGCGAGAGGTTCGATGGTGCGCGGTTTCAACAAACGTTTCATATTTATCAGCGTGGCACTCTCGGCAGGAATCCGCACCCAGAAATCCTGCGGCATTTTTCTTTGAACCTTGCCTGCTTTTTGGGACAGGCAAGTTCCCTGGTTCAAAAGGTATCTCGACACCAAATTCAACCGCTGGGTGCCCCACAAGCCAAAACTTGCCAGATGGATCGATATCCGTGGCAAGGTAATCCGGTAAAGGCTGACCTTTTCCTTGCTTTGCCAACGTTGCAAGGTCCGACTGAACCGCAATTGCCTCCGCCTCCGCCGCTGCACTCTTTCTAGCTTTTTCTCGAGCGAGCGATGCGATATCAACATTGTTGCTTTCTGTATCTTGGGAAGACCACCAAAAAACAAACAAAGCAAGCAGAGCAGCTAAAACGATGAAAACGTTACGGTTCATTGCAGATCGTTCAAAGAAAAACACATTTTGAGCGACACCTTCACTGAGCCAATGCGATCAAAAGTGGTGCCAGCGAAACAGACCAAACACCTTCAAAACCGAGGGACAGCTAATCCACAAGATCCATTCAACGCCGGTCACCTCCCACGTCATTAGACCGCAGTATGAGTGATTGACCAACAAAAAGTAAGAGAAAAGTCGCCGCGTAAACTCGGGTCAGGTTTGCTTCGAAATCCCCGTTGAGTAACACTCGCTAGACGATTGTGTTTCGGGAGTCAGCCTAGCGTTGATAAGGCAGATCCCCCTCAACCATCAGGTAACGATGATTGACAGGCTGATTCTCGATCAATTGGCTTTTCCCACTCGGCCACTCGACCTCGATTCGGTCGATTCTGTCATAATCACCGACACCAAAATGCATTACCGGCTCATTGGTACACATATATCCATCACCAGAGGTAACCCAAGAGGTCCAACGCTCTTTGTCGCACTGGATCGTTACCTTTGCACCAATTGAATCACGCTCAGAGTCGACCCCAACCAACTCAAGTTGGTACCAATTGCCGCTTTCCGAGCGGTTGGCAAGAACAGAAATGGGCTGATCGAGATGGCTGGAAATCATATCCATCCTACCGTCACCATTCACATCACAAACCACCAGCGTTCTGGCTAAGTGCTGCCGCCGCCAATATCGACCGGCAGTGGATGGATCTTGCAACACAAATCCATTGGATCCACCACGAAACAACTGTGACTGCATCTGAAAGGGGATGTCCGCGTACCGTGCATCATAAAGGTGACCGTTACCTACTGCCGCATCAAGCCAACCATCGCTATCAAAATCAACCGTCTGAACACCAAAACCCAAAACATTCTTCGCTGACTGAGCCATTCCATACTTCAGCGATTCATCCACGAAGAGCCCAGGACTCATTTGCAAAAACAAATTAAGTGGTTCGTTATAGAAGTTTGTGATCATCAGATCCAAAGTTCCATTGCGGTCAAAATCACCGGATGCAATTCCCATACAAGCCTGACTCAATCCACTCACGCCGATACTACATCCAGCGATGGCTCCGACTTCACTTAGTCGATAACGTTTAGACTGTAGACCAGAAAGATCTTCATCGTCTCTACTTGCACTCTCGCTCAAATGACTTCGCCAAAGATGGTTAACATCTCCATCGTTCGAGACAAAGAGATCATTACCCGCTGCACCATCGATGTTCGTCAGGATCGCACCGAATCCGTAATTGGGTTTATCTGCTGATTCAATCGCACCGTCCCATCGCTGAAAACTGCCATCGGGTTGACCTCGATAAAAGCGATCGATGGCTGCTCGGAATCGTTGAGGGGTACAGTCCAACTGCTTTCCGACACACTTCCTTTCAAAAATCGTCGGATCATCCAGATAATTCACCTCAACTAAATCTGGCAGATGATCACCATCCAAGTCGCCAACCGCGATGCTCGAAGTCCAATCTCCCGCATCGTCAAACCGCTCTCGATTTTCAACGTACTCAAAGGTACCGTCTCCCTGATTGAGATAGATTGAATTCTTTCCAATGTTAGCCACGATCAAATCTAGCCAACCATCCTGATTTAAATCTGCCGCACAAACCCCTTGTCCGTACCCGCGATCCTGAGCGTTGGATTGGGCAGAGACATCTGAATAAGTGACACCATCAAAATTTCTAAACAATTGATTGGGCTCGCTTGACCCTTCGACGCGTGGGTTCCCACCTGTCTGAACTAAATAGAGGTCACAGTTCCCATCCAAGTCAAAATCGAACGCCCCGAGACCTCCTCCATTTGCCTGGTACAGCCAAAAATCAACCTCATCAACGGAGTAATCACTTACAAAACTCGTCGATAGATTCATCTCCAAAGCAACGTCCTGGAAAACCATCTCGCTGCCGCTTGCAACCGTTTCCTGTGGAGGTGAATCCTGCCGATTCATCGACAAGGCAAGTTCGCTCGTTGCAATGATCGGGTAATCTTGAATTCGAAAACCAAAAATCTTCTGCACCTGCATACGCCCTATTTCACTCAATGCAACGCTGGATTCCCACTCACGTATCTGCCCCACTCTTGCGTTCAGTTCATCTGCCTTCTGCTCCAGCACACCTGCCATCTCGAATGATTGGCGAAACCAAACGACGGACTCCCAGTAACGCTGCATCTGATGCAAATCGTTTGCGATTCGCATGGATTGCTCCACATCCGCTGAACTAGCGTCTCGAAAAATAGAATCCAGCACTCCTAGATTTTGCTGTGCTTTCTTTGCTAATTCCAGTTCGCCCATCCGCCCAAATGCTGCAGCCATTGCTCGGATAGCGCGTCGGTTGGTCGAGTCTCTTGATAGGGTTTCCGCTAGAGCGCGAATCGCCTCTTGATCGCGCTGCTGAAAGACACACCACAATCCTAAAGCTAGCCAGTACTCTGGTTGTTCGTTGGTACCCTCGGGCAAATTTTCTGCCCATGAGATCAAATCCTCTAATCTCATTTGCTCGGCAAGAATTCGTCCCTGCAAAGCGGCGATTGCGGGGTGCTGATACTTGAGCGACAACTGTTTCAAGATCTCGAGTGCCTCGTCCGGCTTATCCTCGGCTACAAAACGTCGACGAGCAACACCCAGATCAAACATCGTCCCCTTACCCTCTCCGACAATCTCCCTGAAGGAGACGAGATCGAAGGGACCACTCAAGTCAATCAAACTCAAAACCTCTCGCGGAAATGCATTTCCCAAACGAATCAATTGCTGCACATGCTTACTCGCCTCGAATCGACGACCTTCTGCATTTAGCAATTGAGCCAAGGCGCGATGTGATCGGGGATCATCCGGTGAATCCTGAATCGCCTGCAAGCAAACCTGCTCAGCCTTCGCGAGATCCGCATCGCGCAAACACCAATCAAAGGCTTTCATCAGCGGAGTCGTTGGGTCAGGTATCGGCTCACTTGCAACCTTCTGTGCGATACCAGCAGCTTTGGAAAACTGCCCGGTCGCGGCCAATGTTTCTGCCTGCCCAATCTGTCGCTCTAACTCCATGTAGTCGATAGGATCCGCCTCAGCAACGTTAGCACCCGCGGTCATACCAGATGTCGCCGCTACGGACCCACCAGAATTGGAACCTAGCGAACCAAGCACATCGTTCGCTCCGAACGCTGGAAGCAAAGAATCCTGAGGCAAAGAATCCTGAGGTATAGAAGCTTGGTCAGACACTCTGCCTTTCTTCAGCGACGTTGGCTCCGAAGGAATAGTGTCAAATTGAACAAGCGGAACACTCTTCGGTTCTGATTCTCGGTTACAGCCAATGCCAACAACCAGCATCAGGATCAAGAATTGCGTTTGAAGCTGGTAGGTTCGTTGGTGATTCACATCAAGCCCTAGATGAAAGACTTTCAAAACATTGCAAAAAAGAACCTAGCAATATTCAGGCAACCGCTACTAGGTGTCAAATGACTCTGATCCTAGATCCTATTACTTATCGAAGATTTGAAAATCATCGAGCAACAGTGATTTACCTTTGGTGACAAAACGGTAATTCGGCTTGTCTGTATTCAACTTTGGATGACTCACATCCAAATGCACACCGTTATCCGATTGGACTATCACACGATCTCTTTGCATTTCAATCAAAACCGTGTACCAACGATCAATCTCGAACCGCTTGTCAGCCATCACCAGCGAATCGGCCGCCAAGTTGACCACCTTTGATTTTGGATCTTTTTTGTCTTTATCTAATTTGATCGATACTGAATTTGGCTCAAAGACAATGCGAAAAAGATGCCCAGCTTGATGATTCAAGCTAAAGTGAAAACCGGAGGATTGTTCAATTAGTTTGAAACGAAACTTCACTGCCGAGTCATGATTAGCGATTTGATAATTGAGAACCGCAGCGTGATGATCTTCAGGCAACTCGCTTCCCGATAGCACACCCGATTCAACCGTCCAAGTTCCTTTGACTGGGATCGCAACGCTGGGCAGTTGCGATTCAAAATTCTCATTGATTTTCGCAACCCTGCACTCAAAGAGTTGCGGCTTCAAATCCAACGGATGCTCGGCCCTGACATCTCCGGAAAAACTCAAGGCTGAAACAGGGACCGCAAGGATCCATGAACACGCGAGCGAGCTTCTGCAAATAATTCCCATTGGTTATCACTTTCTAAAACACTACCGCAACAATCCTTACACCCCAAGACTGAAAATCAGCCTCGCTGACAAGTAGTATCATGACTTAGTTCTCAGATTGCGACAAGAAAGTCCAATCACAAGCGGTTATAAAAATCGCTTAGAATGAAGTAACAGGAGCAGTCGATTGCTTGGCAAATAGGTACTGCGTCACCATCCGAGCGATGAAACCATGGAATCGCGTTTTACGGTATCGGCGATCGCTAAGCCGCGACACTTGCTAAGCCTCGGGACTTGCTAGAGCTCGGGACTTGCTAGACCTCGGGACTTGCCAAGATGCAAGAGAACCTGTTTTCCTATCCGAAAACCGTTTACAGCTAACCGTCCTTTTATGAACCAACATCTAACAAAGATCACGTTTGCCAGATTACTTTTCAAATCCCGTTGCGAAAACATACTTGCGATTCAATCATCATTTTGCGTGTTGATGATATTTCTTGGCTTGCACGCTGCAACCGCTGCCACGACAGCAAACGCTAGAACAGCGGAATCGAGTCCCTACAACGTCCTGTTTATCATTTCCGACGACCTCACGGCAAACGCTCTCTCCTGCTATGGGAACAAAGTCTGCTCAACACCCAACATCGATGCGATTGCTCAGCGCGGAGTAAAATTCACGCGGGCATATTGCCAAGGCACTTACTGCGGTCCTTCCCGCGCCTCATTCATGTCGGGATTTTACCCACACGCGACCGCGGTTCTGGGATACAACAATCCGCGATCAGCGATTGGTGATCTACCAACTTGGTCCGAGCACTTCAAGAACCACGGCTATTACGCCGCTCGCGTCAGCAAGATCTTTCACATGGGAGTACCGGGAGGGATCGAAGAGGGAAGTGATGGTGCGGACGATGAGCGTTCTTGGACAGAGCGATTCAACAGCCAAGGACCCGAATGGCGCGCACCGGGTGATGGAGAAACACTCGAAAATAATCCAGATGGCAAAAAACCTACGGTTGGTGGAAACACCTTCGTCGTGGTCGAAGCCGACGGCGATGACCTTGTTCACTCCGATGGTAGGACAGCTGCTAAAGCTGTTGAGCTTCTAAAGGATCCAGCTCGCAAAGAATCTCCTTTCTGGCTGGGCGTTGGATTCGTGCGACCTCATGTGCCTTTTGTCGCACCCCGAGATTATTACCAGCCTTTTCTGCCCTACGAGAAAATGGTTCTTCCCACGCGACTCGATGATGATTGGCTTGATATCCCTAAAGCGGGGATCAACTACAAGACAAGTCAGAATATGAAAATGGATATCCGACGACAGAAAAAAGCCGTTGGGGGCTACTACGCATCAGTCGCCTACATGGATGCACAAGTGGGCAAAGTGATGCAGGCACTTGAGGAATCGGGCCTCCGAGACAACACCATCGTGATCTTCACCAGCGATCATGGCTACCACCTTGGTGAACATGATTTTTGGGCCAAGGTTTCTCTTCGCGATGAATCAGCCGGCGTTCCGCTCATCATTTCTGTGCCAGGAGAACCCGCTGCTGTGTGCAATAGCCTTGTCGAATTAATTGATCTTTACCCAACCATAAGCAGCCTGTGCGGACTCAAAATACCGAAACACGTGCAGGGGAAAGATATCAGCCAATTGATGCGTGATCCGAGCCAAACGGTTCGGAAGGCAGCGTTCAGCGTTGCGCCCATGAGAAAGGGTTTTCTCCTCAGAGAAGATCGTTGGTCTTACATTCAATACGGAGAAGACGCGGCGGGTGGGGTAGAACTTTTTGATACCGCGAACGATCCTAAGCAATTCCACAATCTCGCGAATACCAAAGATCACCAAGCCATTGTCGAGCGGTTCCAAAATGACTTAAAGGATAAACTCTCGACGATTCGAGACAATGAATTGGGACGCTAACCGTTACCATGCTGTTCCCTCAAAACGAGGGTAACACAACACCCTCCAGCCTCTTAAAACCGCGTCGCGACCATCCCATTCAAAACACCGAATATCGGCCCGAACATCACCCGACAGATCTCAACAAATCGGTGTTGCAGATCCTGTCCCCGCCTCCTGTTACCTTTCTTAAGTTATCTTGAATCAATCACTCTTCGAGTACACCGCGATCGAAAAGCAACCTTCATGAAAGTGGCAATTCATTCCTTCTGGCCACGCCCCCAAAGATCGGCGTTAGTCATTCTGATTCTTTTCATGACAACGGTCCCGGGCCGTGGGGACAGTACGATCACGGAAGTCATTCAAGAACGATGCGTTGGATGCCATAACTCAGAGGAGCCGAATGGTGGCCTTGATATTACCAATCTACCGTCGGACATGAGCGACCTTGAGACGGCAAGAAAATGGATCCAAATTCATGATCGCGTTGCATCGGGCGAAATGCCTCCTGAAAGCGAAGAAAAAACCCCCGTCCAGCTCATCAACACATTCACGCAAGAACTTGCAGTTCGAATTGAGACGGCCGAAAGTCGCCGGAAGGATGTCGTTCTGAGGCGACTAAATCAATCGGAGTACGAAAATACGATTCGCGACTTATTTGAAGTGAACGTAAGCCTCCGAGAATATTTACCCAAAGATAATTCTATCGATGGATTTGACAACGTAGGTGAAGGACTAGCAATCTCAGCCGAGGCGATTCAGTCCTACCTGCGAGCCGCTGACGTAGCGATTGACGCAATCTTGGGAAGCGATAAACCACCGCAAAAAATTGTTCATGTCACAAATCTTTTGGATCAAAAAACGCATGATGGTAAACCACAACTGGAGAGCCAGATTGGGAAGATGTTTCGAAAGACTGACGACGGAATCGCTATATTCCAGTCCGGCTACTGCCCTACCAATCTCGTGAATTTCGCGAGACTTCGCGCACCCGCCGGCACTTACCGAGGAACGATGCGTATTCGTGCAATCCAAAGCGATGATCCCGTCATACTTCGCGTTTATGGAGGTGACACGATTGTGGGGAGACGTGAAAACCATTTGGTTGGTTTCTTTGAAGCTCTACCCAATCAATGGACAACGATTGAATTCACGGATGTGCTCGTTGAAAGCGGCGGAACCTTTCAGCCCAAGTGTTACGGCACACGCGACACACGAAAGGATGCCGACACCTATCCCGAACCAGGAATCGAAATAGGTGAAATCACCATCGAAGGCCCACTCGATCCATGGCCACCCAAAAGTCGCGGCGTGTTACTCGGTGAGATTATTCCAGAGCAAGCAGGGGTAAGCGAACTAAAAGAAATCATCACACGGATTGCGCCACAAGCATTTAGACGGCCAGCATCTCAATTGGAGATAGAATCGATCCTTGATCTCCCGATAAGGCAACTTGATTCTGGCCGAAGTTTTCTTGATTCGCTGCGAACCGCTCTTAAAAACGTACTCTGCTCTCCTCAATTTTTATTCCTCGATGAATCACACGAGAATCACCACCAAGATAACCCATCAACCATTAACGTCATCGGTCCGCATTCGCTAGCGTCTCGCCTGTCCTATTTTTTGTGGTCTTCATCACCAGATTCGAAGCTACAAGAACTAGCGACGACGGGTGCGATCATGAATTCATCAACGCTTGTCGATGAGGTTCGTCGAATGCTAAAGGATGATCGATCCGATGCGTTAACAGAAAACTTTATGGGGCAATGGCTCAGCCTACGTGATATCGACTTTACCTCACCTGATGTTGAACTTTACCCAGAGTTCGATGAACTCCTGCGTCAGTCGATGATTGACGAAACCCAGGCATACTTCCGCTACATGCTGAATGAAAATCGACGACTCATTGAATGCGTTGATTCCGACTACACTTTCATCAATCAACGGCTAGCCGAGCACTACGGTATCGACGATGTAAAAGGTCTTGATCTTCGGAAGGTTTCACTCCCACCAGACAGTGTGCGAGGCGGCTTTTTAACACAAGCGAGCATCCTGAAAGTCACGGCGAATGGCTCGAACACTTCCCCGGTCACTCGCGGCGTTTGGGTCTTGGAACGATTTCTTGATCGCCCAACGCCTCCTCCACCCTCTGGGGTAGCGGCAGTTGAACCAGATATTCGCGGTGCGGTCACCGTTCGCCAACAACTCGAACAACACCGATTCGATCAATCATGTGCAAGCTGTCACCGGTGGATTGATCCGCCCGGATTTGCCCTTGAAAACTTCGACGCCATTGGTGGATGGCGTTCTCATTATCGAACACTCGGAGAAGGCGTCCGACCGTCATTCCCTCAAGACCCACACACCTTTGCTTGGATCCGTTATCGATATGGATTGCCGGTAGACGCGTCTGGTGTCACCGTAAATGGAGATCCATTTGATGACATCCAATCCTTCAAAAATCTTTTAGCAGAACACGAAGGCACCATCAGCCGATGCATTACAAAAAAACTACTGACCTATTCTCTTGGACGCAGGCTAGGTTTCAGTGATCGAGCTGCAATACAATTGATCACTAACGAAACAATGCAACAGGGTGGTGGATTACGAACCCTTATTGAGAATATTGTTGTAAGCGACATTTTCAGGACCCCCTAAGATGAACCCTCCGCTAAACCGAAGACAATTCCTTCGAGGAACAGGTATCGCGATTGCCCTCCCGGTTCTTGAGGCCAATCGCTCAAGGTCCTCTGGGGTTCAACAAAATCATAAGCGACGCTTTGTTGCCGTTAATCTCGGACTAGGACTTCATGCGCCGAATATCGTTCCAACAACCGGTGACCAAGGAACCTACCAAGCGTCAACCTATCTTGATTTATTAAAACCCTACCAATCCAAATACACATTCATTTCTGGAACGTCACACCCTGGGGTGAGTGGCGGACATGCCTCTGGAAAATCATTTCTTACTGCTGCAAAACATCCCAACAGCGCGGGTTTCCAAAACAGCATTTCCATCGACCAACTAGCTGCGGAACAACTCGGAAGCCAAACACGATTCGCCTCACTATCCCTATCAAGTTCAGGTCCCGGGCTCTCGTGGTCACGTGCAGGAGTTGAGATCCCGACCGAGGTTCGGCCATCTCGCATCTTTCAAAAACTTTTCTTGGAGGGAAAACCAGAAGAAAAAGAAACACAAATCCAACGCTTAAAGGATGGGCGAAGCGTCTTAGACTCAGTTAGCGAACAAGCGAAGCAGATGCGATCCCGACTTGGACAACGAGACCGACAAAAATTGGAGCAATACTTTCAGGCGGTCCGTGAAGCGGAATCACGACTCACCAAAGCACAAGAGTGGGAGTACCGTGCAAAACCGATCGTTCATGCCAAGGAACCTCGAGATGAGCCTGACCGATTAAAAATACTGGAACGTGCAGG
>JADHOA010000108.1 GCA_016779185.1 Rubripirellula sp. | reverse complement strand
GATGAAATGCAAGCATTTAAGTGCGAGTGAGGTTAGGTGTGTCATCTTCAGGCTTGCTTGTCTCAATAGTCCCGATTTTGCAATGAGAATGCGAACGGCGTGGATGCCACTGCGTTTTCAAGATGATGATTTGAGATGTAAGGGATTTCAGAGTTGAGTCTCGGTGGGACCTCATCGATCTCGGCGTAATCAATACTTTTCAGTGCGTTGATAATAGTCCATCGCTACTGACCGGGCACCAAAACAAACCGAGAGTCGGTTGCGAGCTTTGTACCAATCGCATGATTCGCTCCTGCTATGCGGGCGATGGCAGGTTTCGTGTGATCAGTGGCTGATCTTTCCGATTGAATTTTTCCGTGAGGCGAAGAGAAAGCGAACTTCCCTCCGATCACCGCTTGATTTTTAAGCCCAACGATGCGCCGGATCCTCCTGCCGGGGCATTCACCTCGTGAGTTTCGCCGATTTGCGAAATGAGAAAGAGGGTGGGTCTTGGGGTCAACGTTGTGAACGGTTTCGCCCCTCTCGCGAGCAGCAGTCGCCGCTGAGTTTGCCAAAACAAGCTGCAACTCGATGGCTCCACGCAACGGCTTTGGCTGTTTGTCGGGTTTCGATGATCGAGACTACCGGCATCCTTGGGCCCACTAGCTTTTTCCCACAAATCCCACCCCCGTCACTCCCATCCCTGAATCATTTCGATTTGCGTCCCTACTGATTCGGTTTCGATACCATCATCTGACCTGTTGAATCGTTTTTATTGGACTTTATGGAATTGATCAGCGATCAAATTGAGATATCCATGGCCAAGAAAGATACTTTTAGGATTGTTACCCGCGGTTGCGATGGCTCGCTGTTGATCCGCGATTACCCATCCTCCGATCCGATTGCCGAAGCTCATCATCAAATCGGCGTTGATGACTGCAGTACAGACCTAGAGCTTCGTGGAATGCCAGTTTTTAAAGGGCTAATTGGTCCGATGCCCGAAGGCAAAACGATCGTTCGCTACGAATCGCCTGAGGTTTTTGAAACGCTTACCAAGGAGTGGGGTGAAGAAAAGCCTCGACGCAGCCGTAGCCGCGGTAGTCGTAGTTCGGCGATTGCGTCCTAACCATTCCCAGCATCGTGACCGCGAGCGACCGGGATGCTATCAATGGCAGGCGGGTTTCGTGAGGCAAACCGGTTGTGCAGGACGAAATGGTCTTGTCCGGACGGTGCAAGACTAGGTAACAGGCAAGTTGAAAAGTTGTCGATGGTTTGAGATCGCGTCGGATCCCAATCCATCGGTAAGCCTTTAGCCGATTGTCTGCATGCCGTTTTTCGAACCTCAAAACGCACCAGTCTTAAGTACCGATTCGCTTGAACACGGTTCGGAAGGGTGGTTGCGCTCGCGGGTGAAAAACGATTCGGTATCAAGCCCACTCGGCTTGATGATGATGCCGATGATCGTTTTGGCTGCCATCTTTACTGCTGGTTGTGGGGCGACTCGAGAGTACAGCGCGACCGAGCAACTGGTGCTGAGCGACGCTGTCGACAACAGTGTATCCTCGATCGACTTTCGCCCACTTACAGGACGTAAGGTTTATCTGGACACGAGCTACCTTCGTACCATCAAGGGCGTCGCGTTCGTCAATGCTGATTATGTGATCAGTGCGTTGAGACAGCAGATTGTTGCGGCGGGGTGTTTGATTCAGGATGCCGCAGCCGACGCAGATGTAATCGTTGAGGCCCGAGTTGGAGTGCTGGGAACGGACGACCATCTTTTGACATTCGGGGTTCCAGAGACCCATTCGATTGTGGCAGCGTCTTCGGCGATTCCCGGTGCGCCCAGCGTGCCCAGTATTCCTGAGATCGCGGTTGCTCGTCGAGAAACACGCCAAGCTGCCGCCAAGGTGATTGCGTTTGCTTATGATCGCGAGACACGAGAACCGCTTTGGCAGTCTGGCGTCAACCGAGCCGTCGCATCTGCGAATGACACATGGGTATTTGGGATGGGACCATTCCAGACCGGAACGGTTCGCAAACGCACCAAGTTGGCAGGGGATGTGATTGACTTTGGTGACCCAAGCGCGACCGGCGCGAAAGGAAGATTCTTTGAGAGGCCCGACGTGGATTACACTGCTGAGGTGCAGTTCCAAGAGGGTTGGCCGATTTTTGATCATGGTGGTTTCAGCGGGAATATGCTCGGCATTGACGAGAATGAGGTTGTCGCTGCCATGACGGGCGAGGGTGATGCTGGGGGCGCTGATGGCGAAAACGCAACAGCAGATGGTGAGGCAGCAGCAACCGGGGACGCAGCCGCACAAGCCGAGGAAAAGGTGGCGGCGGATCCTAGTCAATCCACCAAATAAACTTCAGCGGGTTTTGTTTTGAACGCGTCTTTATCGGGATCTTCGGATCACCCACGTTATCAGCTCGTTGACTTTGGCAAGGGTCGCAAGTTAGAGGATCTGGGGGGCTATCGAGTGGATCGTCCGTCACCCGCTGCCATAGGCATGACCCAAAAATTGCCTGGTGTTTGGCAAGAAGCTGACGCGGTTTACGATACCGAGCGTCAATCTTGGACGTTTCGAAATCCTTGGCCAAATGCTCTGCAATTGGATTGCGGAGGATTTTGGATGCCGGTGCAGCCGACACCTTATGGACATATTGGCTTGTTTCCCGAACAAGCATCGAACTGGTCATGGATCAGGAAGCGAGTAACTGCTTGGTTAGGAACCGACTTCGAAAGATCTTCTTCCATGGGCACATCCACTTCCGCTGCGAAGACCGTGTCCAACACAAAACGACAGGGTGCATGTGCGATGTCGACGTTGCAGTCTTCATTGCAGCAGGACGATCAGGCATTCTGGGGACTCAATCTTTTCGGGTACACGGGGGCTTCCAGTTTGGCGATGGTTTCCGCTGGTCTATCAGTGGCTCATGTCGACGCTGCGAAGCCTAACGTTCAGAGTTGTAAACTCGCTGCCGAGTGCAATGGTTGGGGGGATGCGCCGGTCCGTTATTTAGTGGACGACGCACTCAAATTTTCCCAACGCGAAGTCAGACGTGGCAGACGTTATCAGATGGTGGTCTTAGATCCTCCTGCTTATGGTCATTCGCCAGCAGGCAAAGCCTGGCGGCTGGAACGCGATCTTTGGCCGTTGCTGGACGCCTGTGTCGATCTTCTTGCCGATGCGTTCGCAATTTTGGTAACTGGGCATTCACCACAGGTTGAGGCTCATGATGTCGTGGATTACCTTCGCTCCTTGCCCAACTTTCAAAGGAAAATTTCCCAAAGCGTTGGCAAGAAGCGTTCATCGTTGCAGATTGACACCGGACGCTCGGTTTTGGAAGCAACGCAGGGTGGTCGACTTGATGCTGGTTTCTATGCGAGAGTTTGGCTGGAAGAATAAGTTTTTCTTGTCGCGATGCTCGGGCGGTTCATCATGTGAATGAATTCGTCGATAGGATATTCCAGCATTGTGATCCGGAACGGTTTCATTTTTTAAACCTGACTAGATGAGACGGGATCCGTTTTTTGGGGAAGTATGCCTTGAGTGACGCACGACTGGATCATGAAGAATCGTCTGCCGAGTCCAGATCCGTAGAATCTGATGCCCTCGGGTTGGTTCGCTATTTATCCGGGTATCAACAGTTGATCGTTGCTTTCTCTGGTGGCGTAGACAGTAGTGTGGTGCTTGCTGCAGCAAAGCGTGCCAACTTGTCGAAATTGATTGCGGTCACTGCACACTCTGCAAGTGTTGCCGGTTGGCAATTGAATGCTGCAAGAGAAATCGCCGAGAAATTAGCGGTCGAACATTGGGTCGCGGAAACCGATGAAGTGTCTCGGCGTGAGTATCAGAAGAATGATTCGCAGCGATGTTTTTTTTGCAAGCAGACACTTTACGCGACCATTGACCATGAGATCCGAAGTCGGCTTGCGGTTACCGATCGAGAGAATGATCACGCAGTTGATCAAAACGATTGCTTTTCGATCGCCTCAGGCACCAATCACGATGATCTCGGTGATCACCGACCCGGAATTCGGGCTGGGATGGAACGAGGGGTACTGACTCCCTTGGCGACCTTGGGGCTGGGGAAAAAGCGAGTTCGAGCGATTGCGGAGTTTTGGGGGCTGCCGAATCATGATCTACCCGCTTCGCCTTGTCTTGCGAGTCGAATTGCGTACGGAGTCGAAGTAACCCCCGAGCGACTCGGTCGAGTGGAGCAGGCGGAAGCCTGGCTTTTTGAACGTGGGTTCAGAGAATTTCGTGTGCGTGTTCATGAGGGTGAACTGGCAAGAATTGAAGTATCTCGGGAGCAACAGGGTCAACTGTGTGATTTAGAGATTGAAGGCGAGTTGACGAAAACCTTCCAGGAACTTGGTTTTCGATTTGTCACGATGGATCTGCAGGGATTCCGGAGCGGCAGTTTGAATCGGACTTTGGTGTCGATTGGTGCAACAGCGCCGCGGCAAATCGCATTGGAATCAAAATCCAAAGTCGAGCCTAATTCTTGATTCCGGCGAAAGCCTCCATCGCTTAAACCGGAAAAAGATTTCCCACGAAAGCGACTTGCGATCTCCGGAACCGCTGGCTAGGGCGGCGCGGCAAGACCCCACATCAAGACACTTCCCAGCAAGGCTAACAGTGGGAAGCCAACAAAGATCAGCACGAAAAGTTTGGGAGCCTTCTTTGCCTCTTCCATGATCCACAACACGGGCTTTTGGAATGATTGCATCGAGTTCTTTACGCTTGTTGAATGTTATTTACGCTTGTTGAATCTTGGGCAGACTGAGTTTTTACGGAGCGGATTGAATCACTCTGCACGCGTTTGGGGGCGAATCATCGAGCGTAACCTATTGGCCTTGACGGCTCCAGTCATGTAGCGGGCGGGTTCCTGAAAACTCGAGGCTAAAATTTGGTTTTTTAAGGGATCGCCAACGAGTTTGTGATTCTGACACGCATCGTTCCTCCCACAATGCTAATCTATGGGTAAGCGATTGAAACGAGTACGATAGTTGGTAAAGAAGTTGTATGCGTGTGGCTCGAAAATCAGCGTTTGTGCATGGAAAGCCCAAGGTGTCTGGGGTTGAGCTCTTTTAGCTCGAGAGATTTGCGCTCGACGGGCCTGAGCAGGTTGGTCTTGATCAGAATTTGGGCCGACTTCGAATCGGCGTAAAACTGCCAGCGACAGCAAAAAGCAGCGAGATAATCAGTGACGGAACAGCCTAACGATCATTCACAGCCGCTGGACTCAGGTGATCAAGAAACAGGTAACCAGAACCCAGGGCGTCCTGCTGGGCAATCTGGCGGAACGCAGGGGGGGCGTCGAGGGCCAGAGGCGGCAGCGAATCTCGAACTCCCTGGGGCGATCACCGGATCCTCCGACTCGTCAGAGACGACAGCGCTTCGATTCGTCGACACGGAGCGTCATTCTGGATCGTTGATCGGTAGCCGTATCGGCGATTTTCAGGTGATGCGAAAGCTCGGCCGTGGTGGAATGGCAGATGTCTTCGCTGCTCGGCAACTCTCCCTTGGCCGCGATGTTGCCTTAAAAGTGCTGCGAAGCGAGTATGCACGCGATAAGGATTACGTGGAGCGTTTTCGTCGAGAGGCAAGAGCCGCGGCGAAGCTAAACCATCCAAACATTGTTCAGGTTTACGAAGTTGGCAGTGTTGACTCGGTTTTTTATATCGCTCAAGAACTGATTGATGGAGGGAATCTGCGTCAACGACTCGAGGACCACGGGGCAATCGGGGCTGAGGAAGCGATAGAGCTGCTGGTGAGTGTTGCGTCGGCGTTGGAGTTGGCGGCGGAGGCGGGGATCACGCACCGTGATATCAAACCCGAGAATATCATGCGGTCCTCGCGCGGTATCATCAAAGTCGCAGATTTTGGACTCGCAAGAATTCGAACCGACATGTCCGCGTCCCAAACTAGTTTGACGCAAGCAGGTTTGACTCTGGGAACGCCTCGGTACATGAGCCCCGAGCAGGTTCAGGGGCACCCGGTGGATGCAAGAAGCGACCTCTATTCTCTGGGGGTGACGATGTATCACTTGTTGGCAGGACGGCCACCGTTCGAGGCCGATGATCCATTGGCACTCGCTTTGATGCAGTTGCAAGAGACACCCACACCGCTGGATCGAGCGAGAGCAAAACGCGCCACCGATGGTCAACCTGACCTGCCTGAATGGTTGATTGCGGTCGTGACGCGATTGATGAACAAGTCACCCCAAGATCGTTTTCAATCACCGAGTGAATTGCTGGATGCGGTTCACAACGAAGCTGCGATCTCTACCATCAGCGGACTTGGTGTCGGAACCGCTGCGGCCACCATTCGGTTGCAGCGCGCAGCCGACGAAGCTCGACGAACTCGGTTGCGTCAACGCGCCCGCTCCCTCGTCGCGGTTCTACTTCCCATCTCCCTGACACTCTACGCGGGTTGGCGGTTTCAATCGATCGCCGGACCCTCGGTTTCAGGATTGTTGAACCCTGAGACGGTTTCAGGAGAGGAATCAGTGCAGGGGCAATACTTGATTGCCGTGGATCGCAATGACGAAGCGGGCTGGCGGGCAGTGGGAACGTATTTCCCAGCCGAAGATAGCTCGATTAATGCTGGATACCACGCTAAATCGTTGATTCAATTGGCCTCGATGTTTGTGACGCAGGGTCGGTTTGAGGAGGCTGATGCGACGCTGCAATCGCTGCTGAGACATCCATTGATCGATCCCGTTTATCGAACCATCGCATTGGCTCGTCGCTGCGTCATTCTTGAGGAGATGGAGAAAGTGTCTGAGGCGGCCGAGGTGCGTCGCGAGCTGCAATCAATGTATTCAGAGCTAATAGCGGAGAATGCAGAGGGGAGACAGTTTGTTGATCGAATTTTGACTCAGTCTGAAAAACTTCTCTTGGGACTTGCGGATTCCTGAGCCCACGATCTTGCGGATCGGCCGAATCGAGTCGTCAACGCACGCGTTTGCCTGTTGCTAAGTATTGCGAGTCCGCTGTGAATTTCTAACGAGTCGAACCCTCGGTATCATGATGCCGTTTTAGAGATGATGGCGATGTTCTTTGGTGATTGGAATTCCAGGAGTGGTCGGCAAGCAGGAGTGGTCGGCAAGATCGTGTGATCCATTCCTTCGCGAGGAATTTTAACGGTATTGAATCGTGTTATTGGTTACGAGGAACTTAATTCGAATGTTGGTCACTTCGCGTTATCAAGTTGGTTGGTTGCTGTTGCTGGGTTGGCTGTCAATGGGCCAACAAAGCAGCGTCTTGGGTCAGAAAACGGATTCTCCCGGTGAAACACAGCTTGCTCTCAGTCCGTCGCAGAACTCTGCAACGTCTCGCGCCTTTCCGGATCACTGGGGAAAGCCTCCTGAAATGCAAACGCGCGATCTTCGCCCTCTCCCCGGTGGATACGGGATGGGGAGTGGGACACTAGCGAAATGGATTCAAGCAAATCTCAGGCGTGATGAAGAAAGGGGGCAAGCCGTCCGCGGGGAATTGGAGCGTGGGGCGGATGGTGACGGAACAATTCACTTGAACGGTGAACTCAAAAAATGGCATCACCTAACCCTAAGCCTCGCGGGGCCATTTGCGCACGAGATGGATCAGGCCGTGAATCCTTTCACTGACTATCGATTCGAAATTCAATTTGAACACGAAGAGGGTCACCAGTTCATGGTGCCGGGTTTTTTTGCTGCCGATGGCAATGCAGCGGAGAGTTCAGCGGAGAGTGGGAATCAGTGGCGCGTGCACTTTGTTCCTGATGCGGTTGGTGAATGGAAGTATCAGATTTTTTTTCACGAAGGTCCTAGGGTGGCGCTGAGCGGTGGCGGACGCCCACTTGATCCTTACCACGGTTTAGAGGGTGAGTTCACGATTGAGCCGAGTGATAAGCAAGGGCGGGATTTACGGGCTCATGGTCGCTTGCAATACACGGGAGAGCGATACCTTCGATTTGCTGAAACAGGTCGGCATTTTTTGAAATTCGGAGCGGACGCACCTGAGACGCTACTGGGTTACCAAGATTTTGATGGGACGGTGGCGATGAAGCCTGAGAAGGTTCCGTTGAAGTCATGGCAGCCACATTTGCAGGATTGGAATAAGGGCGATCCTTCGTGGCGTGGTGGACGTGGCCGTGGTCTGATCGGCGCGATCAATTACCTGTCAGATAAAGGCTGTAATGCTTTCTCTTTTCTGACCTATAACGCAGGGGGAGACGGAGACAATGTCTGGCCGTTTGTTTCGCGGAATGAAAAATTGCACTACGACTGCAGTAAGCTAGATCAGTGGCAAATCGTCTTTGATCATGGAACCGAGCGAGGGATGTACTTGCATTTCAAGATGCAAGAGACGGAGAACGATGACGAGCGGCGGGGAAAGGGTAAACGTAAAGTTCCTGAGTCACTTGATGGGGGAACCTTGGGGGTAGAGCGGATGCTTTACTGCCGAGAGCTTGTGGCTCGTTTTGGTCATGCTTTGGCGTTGAACTGGAATCTCGGCGAAGAAAATACACAGTCGACCGATGAGCAACTGCAGATGATGCGGTACCTGTTGAAGATTGATCCGTACGGGCACCCGATTGTTTTGCATACCTACCCTGAGCAGCAGGATCAGGTTTATCGCCCGTTGCTCGGTGATCGGTCACCGCTAGCAGGACTATCGCTTCAGAATAGCGCCATCGGTGATACGCACTTTCAGACCTGCTACTGGGTTACCGAGACGATCAAGAGCGGACGGCCGATGGTTGTCGCGTTCGATGAGTCGGGTAGTGCCGCGCACGGTCAATGTCCGGATCTGGGGTATCAAGGTTTTGATGGAAAAGATCGTACCGGCGTCTTTGCCTACACACAGCATGATGTCAGGCGGCAAACGCTGTGGGGGACGCTAATGGCCGGCGGTAGTGGATGTGAGTATTACTTTGGGTATCAGTTCGCTGAAAACGATTTGATTTGTGAGGATTGGCGCAGTCGTGATCAGAGCTGGGATTACGGCCGAATTGCGATCGGTTTCTTTCGAGAGAATCAGATCCCGTTCTGGGAGATGTCTGAGCACGATTCGCTTGTTGGAAATGTTGATCACGGAAATGAACGGTTCTGCTTTGCGAAGCCCGGCGAAATTTATCTTGTCTATCTGTCCGGCGGGCAAGAATCGGTGTTGGATTTGACAAGCGACCAGGGGACGTACTCGGTCCAGTGGTTCAACCCACGTGATGGTGGTCATTGTCTTGATGGAACGATTCAAAGTGTCCGCGGCGGCGGAAAAGTCTCACTGGGCCTCCCTCCGGAAGCATTCGAGGAGGATTGGTTAGCGGTGGTCAAACGACTGCCTTAGCCACTGCCCCAAAAACTGCCCAGCAGTGCTTCAGACACTGCCTCTGCCTTCGGGAACGGGTTCTTTCCAAGGTGATTTGCTCCCACCAGAGGTGTCTCAAGTTGATTAGCGGGACGCGCTGGCAGCACGATCGGGGTGTTTGGGTCGGGCCTGTTTTTAGCCGACTTGGCCCGCTCTCCTGAACTTTCCATTGATCTCAAGGCTTTTATTCGTCGAAAGTCGGCCTGCGGCACAATCATTGGGTCGAATTGATTGGGCGGTTGGCTTCTGGGGGCTAACCGCTGGTTTTTGAGTTGGGCGGCGCGGTATAGTCTTGGTCACGATTGGTTCGCTGATTCAGACCCCGACGGTATGCGTCCCGATTGCGTGACGCAAATGGACTCTTTTGAGACCCGTGTACGGTTCCTCTGTTCTGCGTCTTGGTTCTGTTCCATGGGAAATGCAGCGATCCGGTTGCCGATTTCTCGACTTCTTCCGCTTTGTGATCTGGGTATTATGAACTTTCAAAGCCTCGAAAATCCATCCATTCAATCCGCTAAGCGTCGTCTCGACTCTACCTCTTCGCTGCGACTGCTAGTGGCGATAGCGGCGGCAATGCTCCTTTCCAACGTGATCGGGGCACTGGCAATCGCTCAAGATGCGGCGGTAGCGGAGCTTGCCTATCCCAAGGCTCTGACGGTCAGTGGCGAGACACTCTATGTGGTCGATCTTGATCTACCAGGAGTCTGGCAGGTGACGGATTCGAAAGAACTTTACGTCAAGGGTTCCAATCTGCTTCGCAAAACGATGAACCGCCCCCACTGTGCGACACCTCATCCCGCTGGAGGCATCTTGGTTGGTGATTCTGCGACCCGAGAGGTCTATTGGGTTGAAAAGCAGGACGCAGAGCCCAAGCCACTTACCTCGGGTTACATCGGTATCCCGATGGCATTAGCCGTTTCGCCCGATGGAAAAACACTCTTCGTCGGCGATGCGGAAAAGCGAGCAACCTTTCGATTGCCAATCGAAGGTGGTAAGTGCGAACTTGTTGCTCGGGTGAACGCTCGAGGTTTTGCGTTTGATGGTAACGGGCAATTACTCGCAATCACACCGGATGCGGAGGCAGTGCAGAGCATCAATGTGGAAACCGGCGAGGTAAAGACGGTGGTGGGCGACAGGCCCTACCAGTTTCCCAACTCCATTTGCTGGGTTGGTGACCAAGGGTTTGTCACCGACACCTACGGAAAATGTATCTGGAGGTTTACCGCAGATGGTAAGACAGAGAAATGGCATGAAGGCGCACCGCTTGAGCGGCCCGTCGGGATCTCGGCCACGGCAACTTCCCTACTGGTTGCGGACCCGAAATTGAAGCAAGTGTTTGAGTTCAGCTTGGAGACAAAAGAGTCCAAGACACGGCTTTAATTCGATCACTGGCGTGGTCCTGGAACGCCCCACCCTCACCGATCTCGGCTACCATCGCCGTTGATCATATCAGTGGTTTGAAAGACACTCACCAGCTTGGCGCGCATTACCCGATCCAGTCGCAGTGGGGTCGTTTTGATCGCACCCTTATAAGCTTAGTCGAGATGGTGCTTTTGCTGCGGTATCAGGCTAATTAGGTAACCATCCAATCGCGGCCGGGCCGACTAGAAAGCAGGTTGGCCGCTGCGTGATTGAATTGATTGGTTTGTGGATTGATCGTCAGCGGTTGATTGGTGATCCAAGCGGCCGCGGCGGCATGGCAGGCAATATGTGATTGCCTCATCACTTCGGCATTTGCGGCGGTTGGCTTTCGCGAACGGATGCAATCAAAGAAGTCACGGGCGTGCGCGGTCACGTCGAGCCCACGCACTCGCTTTTCGGCCTCAG
>JADHOA010000107.1 GCA_016779185.1 Rubripirellula sp. | reverse complement strand
TCACGCAGGGTCATGGCAAGCAAATCCTTGAGGACGCTGAGACCGGTTCATCAAATTGATGGATCAATCGGTTCGCAAGACCCCAGCGATCGATCTTTTGCGATCAGCATCGACTAGGATGAGGGGTTTTCAAGGAGTCGTGTGGGTGGGGTTGTTAGCTGTCACTATCGCTTAGCAGCTTACCGTGAATATCTTGTTTCACCGTTGATAAGTGTCATTGCAACTTCGCCGGTTAAAGTGTGGCCATCGAGGGTGCTGCTATTGCACCGCGAGTAGAACTGCTTTCCATCGACAGTCCATTCTCGATTAGGGTCAATCAGGACCACGTCAGCTACCGCCCCAACTTTCAATGTTCCGCCTGCTACACCAGCAATTCTCGCAGGTGAGGTCGAAAGACGTTCAATCGCGCTAAGCCAGTTCATCGTTCCAGACTTGATCAGGAAAGTGTTGATGGTGGCTAAAGTGGTTTCGAGCGTCGCAGCGCCAAATGGTGATAAATCGAGATCATTCATTTTCTTTTCTCGACTTCGGGGCATGTGACCACTTTGGATCGCATCAATCGTACCGTCAGCTACCGCCTGCTGAAGGGTTTCCACATGACGTTCGCTCCTTAACGGTGGATGAACTTTGAATCTTGCATCAAAGCTTCGCAGTTCTTGATCGCTGAGGCATAAATTATGCGGGCAAACTGACGCCGTTACATCAATACCGCGGGATTTAACGCGGCGAATCATGTCGACAGCTCCCATCGTGCTGACGGGACCGACATGCAACCTACCACTGGTTGCTTCGGCTAGCCTGACATCTCTAGCAACTGCTAGATCTTCGGCTTCTGTCGGAAGTCCTTTGAGGCCCAAAATTAGGGCGGTGCGACCGTCGTGAGCCACGCCCTGATTTGCGAGATCGGGGACTTCTGGGCGATCGAAGATTGGCAAGTTGAACATCCGGCAGTAATCCAATGCACGCTTTAACAGCGCGTCGTTGGGCACAGATCGCGGTGCATCGCTGAAAGCCACTGCTCCCGCTTCGGCCAGCAAGCCTAGTTCGGCCATTTGTTCGCCATCACGATTCTTGCTCAGGCATCCAATCACATGAACGCGAACCCCCGCAGCTCTTGCCGCTTTTTGTCGAACAAATTCAACAGCACCGGGCGAGTCAATTGGTGGTGACGTATTGGAAGTGCAAAGCACCGAGGTGTATCCACCGGCGAGCGCGGCTAGGCCGGCGGATTGGATCGTCTCATCTTCCTCAAATCCCGGTTCACGCATCTCCACGCCGAGATCAACAAGTCCCGGGGCGACGATGAGGTTGGCAGCGTCAATGGTTCGAGTCGATTGCGGTAAGTCACCATCGTTCGGGTCGATTGCAGCGACTCGCCCCTCAATAATCAGCAAACGACCTTGCCGATCAATCTTTTGCGAGGGGTCAATGATTCGACCATTTTCGATCAGAAGTGGGTCGCTTTGAGACGGTAGATTAGAAGAACCAGTGTCCTGCATGTTGTTTCAGTCGGGGTTGCCAAAATCTTTAGTTAGTTTGATTCGCGCCAGCTAGAAGCCACAATGCAGCCATCCTGACGGCGATACCGTTGTTTACCTGTTCTAGGATGACAGAGTGAGGACCGTCGGCGACTTCGGGGGTAATTTCTACACCACGATTAATCGGTCCTGGAGCCATGATCAGGATGTCGTCTTTGGCCTTTCGCATTCTCTCTCCATTCATGGCGTACAAAGCAGCGTATTCATGAACACTCGGAAATGGCCGAGCCTTTTGACGCTCGAACTGAATTCTTAAGAGGTTGAGTACGTCGCATCTTGGAAGGATATCATCCAAGTGGTGAGCCACTTCGAAACCGAGTTCGGCCCAACGCGGACTGACCAATGTGGGTGGGCCGCAGATAATCACGTTGGCGCCGAGTTTGCTAAGCCCCCAGATATTACTACGAGCTGTTCGGCTGTGTGCAATGTCCCCGACCAAGGCGACGGTGAGCCCTTTGATTGATCCGCGATGTTGACGGATGGTCAACATATCCAAAAGCCCTTGGGTCGGATGGTCGTGAGGGCCATCACCCGCGTTCAAGACACTACACTTCAGTTCCCTAGAAAGTAAGTGAGGTGTTCCCGGTGTACTATGCCGAGTGACAACCCAGTCGACACCCATCGCTTCGATGGTTTTTGCAGTGTCAACAAAAGTTTCGCCCTTTGCAACGCTGCTACCCGAACTGCTGAACTCGACGGTATCGGCTCCTAGGCGTTTAGCTGCCAGGGAAAAGCTGTTGCGAGTCCGGGTACTGTTCTCAAAGAATAAGTTTGCACAGGTTTTACCAACAAGAAGCGGTAATTTGCTTTTGCAATCGTTGGTTAATGTTTTCAGTTGTTGTGCAGTATCGAGGATCGTAGTGATCTCATCAGCATCCAAGCTTTCAAGATCTAAAAGATGGCGACGAGTCCAACTTTTTGGGAACTCGATGATGGGTGGAGTGGCTGTAGGTGCGTTAGTCATAGCGAGCAGTAATCGGTGGGCAAATGGCGACGAATGGCCTGTCCGCTTCGAATTAATTCACCAGCGAGGAAGTCTTCCCGTTAGCATTTTATCCAAGGCGATGGGGCGAATCGATGCGTACCGATGATAGAGGTGCTTTCCGGTGACCATGTGAGCGATGGTGATGAACGAATTTGGCATTCGTCGACTATTGCCCACCGATCTCTGGTCAGGTGCAAATCCTATCGATCGAGCGAACTGCATCTAAGACACGTTAAGCGATTCTGCCTTAATCCGGGAGGTACTAGAGGCATTTTCAATCCTCTTTTTGGAAATCTCTTTTCGCGAGATACCTCCCCCGCTCACGATTCTATTGGTGGGTTTTTAAGGTTGCTTTCCCAAGTCTTGCGATCCAGATCCAGCCCAGAATCCAACTTAGACCGCCCAACGGCGTGATCGCACCAAGAACTGGAAGGTTGAGAAACACAAGTAGATAAAGGCTGCCACTGAACAAAAAGCAACCTGCCAGAATCAACCGAGAAGCGTTTTGCTTCGTTTTTGATGATCCAAATGGCAAGGCAGCAAGTCCGAGCAGCACCAAAGCGTGAATCAGGTGGTATCGAACACCCGTTTCAAATTGCGAGAGTCGCCTCGCGAGCGTTTCGGGATCAAGACCCGTCGATGCTAACAGGTTTTCAAGTCCATGGGCGCTGTAGGCGCCGAGTATCACGGCAGTCGCCCCAGTTAGGCCTGCCGCAGTTAGAATCCTTCCCTCGGTGCGATTGTCACTCATTGGATTAGATTTTTGACCGCTTTGAGAAGTCGATCCATCACAAATGGCTTGTGGATGTAGTCGCTGACGCCAAGCAATTCAGCATAAGCTTGATGTCGATTTCCCTCATTCCCGGTCACCATGATTACAGGAATCGGGTCTTCGTGGTTCCGTCGAAGATACTCGAGTACCAAGAATCCGCTTCTCTTTGGCATCATCATGTCTAATACGATAAGGTCCGGTGATTCACTCTCTGCTAAGGCAATTCCTTGATTGCCATCATGTGCAACGACTACATTGTAGCCAGATGCCTGCAATGCAAACTGCACACTCTCTATGATTTCTAAATCATCATCGACTATCAAGATTTTCTTGCGTTGCTGTTCTGCGTTAACGCCCAGAGGTGCATCCGAATTGTCCGTGGATTGATCGACTTGATTCATGACTCTGGTGGGGGCAGTATGAGGGAGCTTTTAGTTCAAAGATGACCTGTGTGCATCTAGATGACAGCTTGGCGTCAGGGAGGATCTCGGAGGGCTGATGACGAAAGGCGGAGACTCTAGTTATCCGAATATTCTATCGCCTTTGTAGCCCATTGCTCAGAATCTGTGATGCAGGAATTTGCGATTATCTTTCGCATTACCCAGTCATTGGCGTCCTTGAGCGTCACGGTATTCATCTCGTCGTCATTTGCATATTGCCGAATTTCCACATCTGCAGAGATCGACATGGCTAATTGACAATCTGCTCTGAGATTCTCCTCGTTATACAGCGGATTGTTTGCGGACCACTGCCACAGCAACGGCAGCTTTCGCTGACGGAGTTCGTCAAACAATCCCAGCTCCCCTCGCGGCATCAGACCGCCCATCGAGATGACACCCGCAAACTGTTTGGGTGATCGCAGAGCAACTCTTTGCGCCATCGTGCCGCCATTTTGGTAGCCTGCCAAGACAATGCGTTGAAGATCGACAGAGAATCTCGAAGTTGCTTCCTCGATCGCTTCGCAAACCGCGCCGTGTGTAACATCCGTCGCTGCTGGACTATCGTGCCAGTCAAAACAATGGCCCGCCGAGTCAGCGGCTTGGTTCCCACGTACTCCTATACCGATGTAGTTCCTAAGGCTCAGGTGTGGCATGATCTGATCGATCTGATGCTCATTGAAGCCTGAATGGTGGAACCAAATAATGACTGGGTACCGATAAGATGGTGTGTAATGAAGCGGTAGGAAAAAGCTGCGAGGTTGAGGTGGACTTGCCCAGAGGCAAAAGTTCTCCGTTGACGAATCAGTAGCAACATGATCGTTTCCCAATCCCGAACTGGATGAGGAATAAGCTTTGCCGAATGGAGGCTTGCCAGCTTCCGAATTCAATGAAAACCCCGACTGAGGATCGGACGAGGCATTTGCAGAATCGGTTTTCTTGTTCCAAGAAATAGACTGGTTGATGCGGTTCACAATTCAGCTCGATCAGTCGATATGGATTCAATTAAGGCATCGCCGTGCAAACTAAAGTTTGGACGGTACGCACAGCGCCAAGCTCAGTGTTCAACAACGTCTAGCGATCCGGCTAATTCGCGAATCTCCATCACAGACCAAGTCCGGCGTTCCCTCAAACTTGTTGAAGTCGGATCGTGGAAAAATCGATGATGTGAGAGATGACTCGTCTCATTGAAATGATCCAAGAATCGCACGTGTTTCAAGCACCGACCGCATCATGCACCTGAAAGCCGCATGATGTCAACGCTGATGGTCGCTTAGATCGGATCGATGGGGAGTTTCGATCCGATCTCTCTTCGCTGTTGAATGACAGCAAATTATGCTGATAGCAAATCATCCATGGTGGCTACCAATTGTTTCACCGCGTCGACGCTATTCTGGAAGTCTGCGGTCTCTTTTTCGGTTAGCGAAAGTTCGATGACCTTCTCAATGCCGTTGCTTCCCATGATGACTGGTACACCAACGTAGTAGCCCCCGACTCCGTATTCGTTATCGCACAAGGCCGCTACAGGAATAACTCGCTTTTTGTCACGCACAACCGCCTCAACCATTTGTGCACAGGCTGCTGCAGGAGCGTAGTAGGCGCTGCCCGTTTTGAGAAGAGAAACGATTTCGGCTCCGCCTTTCCGTGTTCTATCGACGATTTCCTCGAGTCTCGCAGAATCAATTAGTTGGGTTACTGGAATTCCACCGACCGAAGTACAGCTTGGGATGGGAACCATCGTGTCACCATGACCTCCCATGAGAAGAGCGCTGATGTCCTCAACGCTGACACCGAGTTCCATAGCTAGGAAGGTTCGGTATCGAGCTGTATCAAGTACCCCCGCCTGACCGCAAACCTTGGATTTATCAAAGCCAGTCACTTTCCACATTTGCTGCACCATTGCATCAAGTGGATTGCTGACCACAATCACTACCGCATTGGGGCTAGTTTGTTTGATTTGCTCGCCAACACTCGTGACAATTTTAGCATTGGTGCTAAGCAGGTCATCTCGGCTCATCCCCGGCTTACGAGGGATTCCAGCGGTGACGACGATCACGTCGCTGTTTGCAGTATCTTCATAGCTGGTTGTTCCCACTACATTGGAGTCAAAACCAAAGATCGGCGAGGCTTGCATCAGGTCCAATGCTTTGCCCCGCGGCATGTCCTCGGTTTGAGGGATGTCCAAAAGAACGATATCGCCTAGTTCGGCTGCAGCACACCAGTGAGCACAGGTAGCGCCGACATTTCCAGCTCCGATGATCGTAATTTTTGCTCGCCGCATTGAGATCGTTCCAATTGAGTGAGGGGGTTAGTAATCATATGAATCGCAGTGACTGATATCCTGCCCGTTGCTGCTCGCAGGTCAAGTGGACAACTGCTCAGAAAGCTTGATCTACAGACTGAATCAAAAATCGACCAAGGTGGCTACCTAGTTTAGGGGTCTTGGTCATTATGCAGTTCTGCGAGTTTCAGTATCACTTTAGCAACCGATTTGTTTTTGCGAACAGTCTGCTCGCGATCCGTTGATCTAGACGCCCTGATTTACGACGCCGATGGATCCTTCGATGATTCTAAACTTCCCTGCTCTTCTGAGGTTTGTGACTCTGCGATTTGAGTAAAATTGAGTTTCGTGTTGATCGCCTGCTGACTGCGGCGTTTTTGCTTGACTTGGAGGTCTTGTTTTCCCGCGTTTCGCAGCCAAAACCAAATGCCCACCATCCCAAGTAGGATCGCGGTTGCTGCAGCGTATCCAATCTTTTCGACTCCGATGGGGTTCGCCGCAGACGGTTCAAGGTCACGTAGTTCGGAAGCGATCAAAAGCGGGCCAAATTGACTGCTACCCCCTTGTTGTTGCATGAACTCGGACTCATAAGCCCATAGACGAAAAAAGAATCCTTTGACCAAAAGTTTGCCGCGAAGAGGACGGACGATTGACTCAACTTCTGATGGTCCCTGGTTTTCAACGCGTGTTAGGAACTCCGGTAGCTCTCGAATGACGATCGAAATCGGATACCGTGTTTTAAAAACAACGGGCTCCTCGCCTGCTTCGGGTTCCACTTTGACAACGACTTCGCCGAGATCCCCGATTGCGTCGATCTGAAAGTAGTGGTCACTTCCAAGTTGTTCCTGTCGTTCAGGGGTTGTCACAGCAATCTTCGTGACTTGTACACCTTCGATCTCCATTTGAATCCAGTCCGCAATTAGATCCTTGCCATCACGCAGGAAAGTAATTGGGTTGGCAGATTTGGGAGCAGGTAAGTTGGGTAGCGTCGTCAGTTGTTGGGCGGTGGCAATCATCGAGTAGAACGCATCCCCGTCCAGCGGTGAGAGAGGAAGTCGGTTCCGATCCGAAAGCCCAGCAAGAAGACTCAAGTTGAATCCACTGGACTCAAGTAATTTTTCACCGCCACTCATCTCTCTCTTTGGAAACCACCCGACATTACCGCAGGCAATGGAGGTTTGGCTTGTCTTTGAGTCCATCGCGAGGACCACTCCGGTCACCTGGATTCGGTCGCCCGCCTTTGCTTGTGTTGGGAATCGTGAAGTAATGACTCGGAAAGTTTTTTCGTTGTTTTGGATTTGCAGAAAGTAGATCGAGCGAAAATTCAGGTATTCCTGCAGTTGCTGGGGAACTTGAACTCGCTTTGCATCCCCAAGCGTTCCTTGTAGCTGGATTGCATCGCCTGCTTCTCCGGGAGGTGACTCTGAGGCAAGTCGACCGAGCGTCTTCTCATCCGCACCGCGAATTCGATAGATGAGTTTGCAGAGTTCGCCTAAGCTCTCATTATCCTCTGGCGGGAATGCCTTCTCGATTCTTTCTTGATCAAATCCGCTCAAGAGTGGAATTGCTGTTCCAGCGAAAGTCTCGCCCAAAATCACGGTTGAACAAAGGAATAAGATGCAGCCAATTTGAATGACCCAAGTAGCCCGATTCGCACAAAACATGATTTGAAAGCTCGGTCTCGAGGTTGGCAATTGGTGAATCGGTTGGTGTGGTAACCCACGCAGAGATATTCGAATCAGTTTAGATTTTGAGTAAGTCGAGGCAAGTGTTCTGAGATTCGATTCTGGTTGACCTGTTAGAGCGAGATTGCCATACGAGATGCGTTGTCGCTAAGGTCGAACCAAGAAAAGTCAACTCTCATGCTGGCTGATCCGTTTGGCTTAGGTCCATTTTTTCTAGGTGAGCCATTTCTTTTTGCTGGTGAGATTGCCTCAGTTTTCTAGATCGCTTGGCTGCCTGCGCCGTGTTCCACATAATGGTGACGCTCCCTGCGATGCCAATGCTAACGGCTATCAGAATGATTAGTGGAAGAGAGATTGGGCTGCTTTCTTTTTCTGCGGGAGTTGCCACTTCTGATGTAACGTCGCGAGGTGCAGAGCGAATTTCGCCGACGACAACGGGCGCAAGATCCGCTCCGACTCCTGATTGATAAGAAAGTCGTTTGAGGTATCGTCCCGCGATGATCAATTCGGGCCCTAAGTCGTTGGCACCGTCACGGTAAAAATTAGCTAACTGTGTTGGGATCGCAGGAACGATGGCAATGATCGGTCGATTGACACCGTCGAGTGGGCGAAGCCAAAGTTGCCAATACTCTGCAATGTTGTAGGGGTTTTCAGGGGTTTTGATGTAGTCAACTCTGGCAACTTCACCGCCAACCTGAATCCATTGGTTGCGATAGACGTCTGGTTGTTGAAGCAGCGGGAGTACACCGATCATCGGAAGGTTAGAACGAGGACCAAAGGGTGACTGATGAAGAAAGCTATACAGGCTGTCAAAGTCCCCAGAACGCCAAACACTCCCATCCACCACTCTCATGGTCGCTTGTCGGTCGAGCGCCGCCAAAAATGCGAGTCGTTTGATATTGATAGCTTTTTCTTCGTCCGACGATGCAAGAGCCCAGGGTGGCAATGTGTCTACGGCCAGTTTCCAAAACGACGAATCGTTTGGTCCAAGCCCATTGATGTCGTTCGGAGTGATTTCCGTGAGTTCTTGGTGGAGGCTCTCGACGCTTGACGGAACAACGGCGTTATTTGACCCAGCTTTCCATTCCAGCAGTGATTTTAGCCATAGCTGTTGATCGCTTTGGGGAAGAGAACCCGCTAGCCGATCGGAGATTTTTCGATCCACAGCTGAAAATTCATAGGAAGCAGTAGACGATTCAGGTAACTGGTTTTGCGTCTGTGGGGAGTTCGGATTTGTGGGGTTTTGGCGGGAATTGGTTAAGTTGCTTTCGGGCGATGAGGTTGCCGATGGGTCGAAGAAAGTTTGGTAAACTGACGGACGAGCGGCCTGTTTCATCACGAGTAGTACGAGTACCAATCCGAGGCACAAGCGGATAATTCGGCGATAGTCGTCGTTCGACCTAGGACGCTGGTTTTTTGGCCGATAAAGGCTGTCCCGATTGAGTTGTGATGGGATTCGCATTGGTGGTCCAGAGGAATCAGCTATGCTTGAAGGGTGAACGTTCTCATCCTACTCTAGTGCTATCGAAACAAGGGCTGAACAGCATTTGCTAACATCGGATCCCATCAGCCACCGCGATCACGACTTGTTTTTATGTCTTTTCTTATTTTTCACCACCGCCGACATTCCATGCCTAAGTTTATCTGGTCTCACCTGAGATTCTCGTACGGCTTATTCATGATAGCCACATCGCTGGTGTTCTCGGGGATCATAATTGCTCCGAGTACCGCTGGCGAGCCAGCGGCTGACTTTTTGAAACGCTTGCGTGCTGCGGGTTACTTCGATACCGCAATCGCTTATCTCGATCGATTAGACCAGTATGCCGGCGTCGAGCCAACGATGCTTGACGCGATTGCTTTGGAGAAAGCTCAGACCTTTATTGATGCCGCTGGGTCGACTCGCAACGCAGAGAATCGTGATGAGTTATTACTGGATGCCGAAGAAGCGTTAAGGAAATTTCTGGAGCAATCCGCGCATCCCCGTGTGCCCGAGGCAAGAATGCAATTGGGGCGGTTGCAGATGGTTCGAGGCCTTCAATTGGTAGCCATCCAACCTGACGACGAGAAACGTGCCCGAGCACGAGAATCTTTTGTCGCGGCAGCGGGCACCTTCGATTTGATCGTCAAGCAATTGCGAGAATCCCTCAAGGAGATGCAGGGAGCAAAAATTGATGCGGATCAAAATCCTGATCAGGCGGCGCTGCGAGATCGATATCGCGGTGAATTTTTGCAAGCACTCAGCAGTTCTGGCGATGCGAGATTCGAAGCGGCAAAAACTTATGCTGATCCAGCCAAAGACGGTAAGACACTGTTGGATGAGGCCTTGGTTGCCTATATGGATCTGAGTGAGAAGTATGACTCTTACGTCCAAGGCGCGATCGCCATGGTTCAGCGAGCGAAGGTGCAGCGAACTCTCGGAATGGCTGAACAGGCACTCGATAGCTACATGCGGATGCTTGAACAGCCCGAAGCCGAGCCGCTGCGGTTGGCGAAGTACGAAGCTGGATCTGGGATGATTGAGTTGATGCTTGCGGAGGAGCCTCCACGCTATCAGTCCGCAATTGATCGAGGGCAACAATTACGCGAAGGTGCTAGGCCGAACGAACGTAATTTGCCCGAATTGCAGGGTTTGCTGTTTGAACTCGCTAAAGCGTACCTCGTCAAATCAAAGGATGCGGAAAATCAGCAGGCTGCCGAAGTCAAACGAGCTGAATCCGAGGGTCGGCAACTTCTTATTCGAGTGAGTAAGGTGCCTGGCGACTACGCTGAAAAAGCAAATGCGATGTTATCCGACATGGGGATCAACCTTACAGAGGTAGCTGACCTACCTACCGCTGATGACCCTGAAAGCTTACCCGCAGCCCTCGACGGAGCGAGAGAGTTGTTGTCGGTGCTTGATCAGCTCAATCAGTCAATCGAACTACTGAAGAGTCAGCAAAGTCAGTCGGAAGAGACGAAGACACAAATCGAGCAAAACGAAAAACAGCTCGCGGATTCACGATTTCTAGCCATTCAATTATTGCGTCGAGGCCTGGCCTTGGTGAGTACCGGCAGTGATCTGGAGCTGGTGAATCAGGCTCGCCAAATGTTGGCTTACTTGCTCTATCAGCAACAACAATATCGCGATGCATCCGTAGTTGGGTACTTCCTTGCGATGAATGCCCCGAGTTCAGATTCGGGGCTTCGCGGGGGATTGGTTGCACTGAATGCATTGCAACTGCAACTCTCTGAAGATCCTGAAAATCAGTTTGCTTTAGAGCGTCTGGAAAATCTTGGAGCCTTTCTTTCGAAAACGTGGCCTGACGAACCAGATGCAGCGGCAGCTCAAGGAGTTCTCATTAAATTAGCGCTTCGCGGCGATCGATGGGAAGAAGCAGGTGAGTTGATCGCAGCGATGCCCGCCGGTGCTGATAAGGCTTCGTTTCAACGGCTGATGGGACAGTTGTTGTGGAACAAATCCATTCAAACACGTCAGGATGGGGATGATGCGGCAGCAGATCAATACTTAGAGAGTGCATCAAAAGAGTTGAAAGCAGGGCTTGAGGGTCTCGCCTCAGGACTCG
>JADHOA010000106.1 GCA_016779185.1 Rubripirellula sp. | reverse complement strand
ATGGGGATCCTTTGCTAGAAACCATCACGCTTCGAGCTTGGAGCGAAGAAGCCACTCGCCGACATTTTCCAATGAAGCGTCCCGAAGAATCCACCTACCTTGAACGGTACATCGCGACACCTTCTAGAGATCGCGATGCACTTGATCTGTTGCCGCCCAAAGAGATACTGGGTGAACTTTCCCGCGAAACTCCATTCCCGTGATCTGCCATGAAGGCTGCATTCATTCAGCAAACCGGAACACCAAGCGTGATTCAAGTTGGCCAACTTTCAGAGCCGACTTGCGGACCCGCCGAATTATTAATTCGTGTCCACGCCACTAGCGTGAATCCCATCGATACTTATGTTCGCAGTGGCGCCGTTGCCTTTGAACTTCCTGCTCCCTACGTCTTGGGCTGCGACGCGGCGGGAGTCGTTGAGCAGGTGGGCTCAGAGGTCACAGGATTCGAAATTGGAGATCGCGTTTGGTGCACCAACCAAGGCCTGCTAGGAGTTCAAGGAACAACAGCAGAAAAAATCACTGTCGACGCGCACTGGTGTTATCCAATCCCAAGTAACTGTTCGTTCGAAGAGGCCGCCGCCAATGCTCTTGTTGGCGTGACAGCTCACCTGGGGCTTTTCCGCGAAGGAAGACTGCAAGCAGGTGAAACCGTTTTCGTTATAGGAGGAAGCGGTGGGGTCGGATCGATGGTGGTTCAAATGGCTGTTGCGGCCGGCGCCAGAGTCATCAGTACTGCGGGCTCACCGGAAAAATGCGATCAGGTTCTGGCTCTCGGAGCAGAGGCGGTGATCAATTACCAGCGGGAATCGATCGCAGAAAGACTTCGAGAGGAAGCACCTGGCGGCGTGAACCTGTTCTGGGAAACGCGGCGTGAACCCGATTTTGATCTCGCGGTGGAGTGCCTCGCCCAACGCGGGCGAATGATCATCATGGCAGGACGGGATGCGAGACCGGTTTTTCCCGTCGGACCTTTTTATGTCAAAGAATGCACGGTTACCGGCTTTGTGATGTTCAAAGCGACACCCGCTGAAATGCGAGAATGCGCCGATCAGATGAACCAGTGGATGGAAACCGGACGCCTCAAGGCGAATATCGGAGCGTCTTTCACAATGGATCAAATCGCCGCTGCACACGAACTTCAAGAAAACGCCACACTGCATCACTCAGCCGAGCTAGCTGGGAAAATTGTGATTCAGATTCCGTGAGGTCCTACGATTCACGGACGTACAACCCTTGGAAAGCTTGTGACAAAGCAGGTAGCAAACAAGGGGGTTGATCTCGGTGATGTTTAAAAGCAATTGAGAACGAATGGAATCGTTCTGCGGCATTCGGCAACGTCTGTCAAATCACCAAATGGTCTGCTCGGATGTGACGGCGAATCACACACCGCAACTTATTGTGATGATTGGCGGCTCGCATGCGGCAGTTTCATCGCCATCGCGGGTAATCAAGCACGGCCGAGCACAATCGCCGTTGCGTTCCCCTCGGTGTTATGGCAGAGACAGAGAACGTAATCGCCCTGCAACTTAGTAGGCTCAGCCACGAAATTTGCTTTTGGCCTTAATCGCTGATCCACGCGAGTCGGAGGAATGAGGTTACGAATGAGCGACATCGCGCCGGCCACCAAGTCAATCGATCCACAGCCCGATCCCGTATGTCCGAGGGAGGCGACCGTTGAAAGACAAGGAACGCCTTGAAGCGTCGCCTCGGTTGCTGCTTGCTCCGCCGCATCTGCAACTGGATCACCGGTTCCGTGGCTAACCAATAAACCAAGGTCACTGGCAGTGATTCCCGCATCGCGGAGCGCTGTTTCGATCGCTGATTGAATCGCAACTGACGAGCTTCGCATTCCGGTGTCAGAGGTCTCCTTACACCGCATCGGCGTCTTCATTCCTGCAGCGGCAACAAAACGAGACGCATACGAGACCACCTTGACCAACGCTTTCGCACCACGCTCTTTAGCGTACGACTCGGACTCGATAATCATGGCTGCCGCACCTTCACCACCGACGACGCCCGTTGATGTCGGATCATGCGGCCGAGAGGAGCCCTCCACAGGATCGAATGACTCAGCCATCGGATAATCAGCACGGAAATTCAAGCGAGTCGTCCCGATTCGCGTTCCCGTTCCACCAGTGACCACCACTTTGGCAATTCCTCGCTCGACACAGGATGCAGCCTCTATAAGAGCAGAGGGGCCGGAAACATCACCCAGCACAATCGAATTATTGGGGCCATGAGAATTTAGATAAATTCCCACATGGCAAGCAGGCATATTGGGCAAATACTTCAACATCCAGAGCGGCATGATCTGCTTCATTGCCGCGTTGCCAAACTGACTCGTGTCCACCTCGCCATTATCTTGTATGCAGGGTCGAATGGAGTCAGATAGTTCGAGTGGAGAGCCGTAAAAAATTTCACTCCCAAAGACGGTACCGAAATCCCTCGGTTGCAGAATACTTTCGGTGGTCGCAGGAAGATGACTCTCTAAACCCGCACCCTCGATCGCCATCAACGAGGCAGCGAAGGCGGTTTGTATCTCGCGGCACATGACCTTCATTGCTTTTCGAGGTTTGACGAACTGTTTTGCGTCAAAATCCAAGATCGGCGCACCCACCCAAAGGCCAGCAGGTTCGGGTTTTCCGTCGAATTCACATCGATCGTCTACCCGATTGAGCAATGAAGTGACGGCGGATTTTTTTTGCAGAAGCGACTCAAAGAAGTCATCGCATCCGATACCGATGGCGGATACGACACCCAGTCCGGTAATGACAACGTTGCTTTGAGGCATGGATTCTCGATGGGCCCGAAAATATAGGAATAATGCTCCAGATTATGCTTCGACAGGTGAACCGAGAATACCCAGTCAAAATTTTCTCAATATTTATCGAAAACGAGAAAAACTGGTGAATTCAAGAAAACCACTCCTTGCGTCCCAGAATCAGATCGCGGAGCGGGGGATTTTCTATAAATCACTCAGCGTTCGATCGTACAGTCGATGAACCTTGCTTCTTCCTACTCCGCCACGCTCAATCGTTCCTCGCGACAATGAATTACTCTCTAAAACCCAAGAGAACTCACCTACTTTGATGCCGTGCTTTAACACCTCGGGCGTTAAGCGAGAGAGAGTCACCAGCCCTAAACCCCATTTCTGATACTCCGGCAGCACATTGGTGCTAATAATCCTGACGCAATCTAGCTTCTTTTTGCCGGTGAGCAGATGAAACCAACCAAATGGAAAAAGACTCCCGTTAATTTTTTTGATGATCGGATTGAAGTCGAGAAGTCCAAATCCTGCCCCCACTGGGCGTCCATCAATCTCGGCGATACTCGTCAGGTTGGGAACAATCAAAAACTGCAAACCTTTGGCCTGGTGATCGATTTCGGCGACGCTCATGGGAACATAGCCCCACGTCTGCTGTAGTGATTGGTTGTAGATTTCTAAAAAGACTCGGACATCTTTTTTGAAGTTGGCTTTGCTGATCGGTCGGCAAGTGACCCCGAACCGTTTGGTCGCTTCGTCAATCACAAACTGCAACTTGGGATCAAGTGAATCCAACAAATCAACCGAAGCGCGGTAGCTGTACAGGTCCTGAGTTTTTTCAAATCCAAAGTTGGTGAGTAGTTGCTCGTAATACGGCAAATTGTGGGGAATCATAAAAGTTGGTGGGCTATCAAATCCATCGACCAGTAACCCAGCCTCGTAATTCAAGCTTGGATGGACCGGACCTCGCACATCGGTCATACCCTGAGCGGCAAGCCACTGCCCTGCTGCAGAAAGCAGAGTGTTACTCGCCTTCAAATGATTCTCGCACTCATAGAACCCAAAAAACCCCCGTTTTTCCTTATAAAGGCGGTTGTGCCCATGGTTAATGATCGCAACCACTCGACCCACCACTCGACCGTCAAGTTCGACGATAAACGCTTTGCACTGGGCGTCTTGGTAGAAAGGGTGAGGCTTGAATCCGCATAGCTCCTTACGCACCTGCCAAATCGGTGGTACCCAGTGAGGGTCGTCGCGGTACAAATCTCTCTCAAGCTGTAAAAAAGCCTTTTGATCACGGCGTGTTTCGACCACCCTACTCTGAATTGATTCGCTCATTGATCCTCTCACTCGATGAATTCACGGATCGAAACGATGGCGAATTCGCAGGAATGTGGTTGAAAAGGGTCTAGAAAAGGCCACCGTGCCCTTTCAACAATCGACATTACATTTACCCTTGTTGCGGCCGGTTTTTTATTCTGCAGGTATTTTTTGAGTTTATGACCCATCCATCCATCCCTGCTATCAAAAGTCACGCGAATCCTAACATTCGCCGTGTGATGAAGTTACGCGACAATCGCCAGCGAAGAAAAATGCAAAGGTTTCTCGTCGATGGCTGGAGAGAGACGAGCCTTGCCCTACAAGCCGGAATGGAACTCATCTCGCTCTACCTCTCGGTAGATCACCATGAGCTTCTTGTTCAATCAGATCATCAAACAGAACTCGGCATGATCCGAAAAGCACGTGAGACAGACTCGCTTACGTTCGTCACAGAATCGATTGCTAACAAAATCGCATTTGGACAGTCTCCGCGCGGTGTTGTCGCTGAATTCGTGGAGCCAGCCTCTAACCTTGCGGCAATCAGACTTACATCCAATCCACTCATCTTAATTTTGGATCAAATCGAAAAGCCGGGGAATTTGGGAGCGATATTTAGAACCGGGGATGCCGCTGGGGTAGATGCAATCCTGCTTTGTGAGTCCACGGATCGATTCAATCCCAATGCCATTCGCAACAGCCAAGGTGCTGTTTTCCATGTACCCTCAGCCTGCGGGACCCAATCTGAAATCGCTGCATTTCTGAATCATCACTCGATCATTGCTCGCGCTGCGCGTGTCGAGTCGTCCGATATTCTCTGGCAGACGGACCTTTCTAAGCCGACGGCGATCATTCTTGGCAATGAGGCAAATGGACTTGGAGGACGCTGGCAGGAATACCAAGCCGGCCCGATCCGAGGTATCCGTATCCCAATGCAGGGAAAAACAGACAGTCTCAATGTCTCGGTCACCGCAGCCATCATGGCGATGGAAGCAGCAAGGCAGCGCAGCGTCTCATAAGAATCAATCAAAGTTTCCACTGCTGCATTGTTCCCCCGGCTCCGGGATGCTAGCAACACTTTTGGCAGCGGGCCGTGTGAACGGCACAGCTATTGGAATCGCCAAAATCGTTAATGTCGGCTCAACCAGCAGCCGATACCCCTACCAAGAGACCGTTTAGCGTTATTGCGCGGACGGTTCATCGGTGCGCCACGGTGGGCACGGGTGACGATCGCTCAGACGCTAGGATGCGGCATGCGAGAACAAGTGAAACGACGCGTTAGACGAAATGCTCGTCGAGCAGCTTTATTAGCTGTGGCTCTGTGCGCATCGTCAACCGCTGCTGAACTTGTCGTCGGCGGACGAGAAAATCCGACCCCAATCGCATCCGTCAATCAGTCCTCAAACGCCAGCACCCAGCATCCCGCCAGCCACACCGCAAACCGTTCCGATAGCCAGCCGATCTCAAAACCACAGTCGCAGCGGGACTCCCTGCCGATTCCTCCGCTGCCTCTACTCTCGGTGAACCCGCACGGCGAAAATACACATCCATTTTTATCGGCGTCGCAGGAGCAGTCTTCTCCGGTGCGACTGACCTCTGGACTTGCCGATTTCATCCGCGGAGCGGCCCAGTCACTACCAAGTGCCAAGCAGCACAGTTCCTTAAAGGAGACAAAGGCGGCCGTTGGAGTTGCAGCTCCCATTTCTCAACTGGCTCAACGACCAAGCCCGGAAGACTCGAAGGCACAAAAGCTCGATTTGGCTCCGCAGCCTGTCAAGCGTTTGCAGGAGCCTGCGTTACCGGCGAAAGAAGCCGAGACGACATCTCTCGCCGATCATATTCGGAAACGCATCACCGAAGACAAGCCCGTCGAGTCGCCGCAGACGGAATCTCTTATTGCAAATTCGGCGAGCGATGAAACGGCAACGGCACTTTCAAGCAACGCCCCGAAACGAGCAACTGGAACGCCACTTCAGGCTAGGCTAGCAGCTTCACGATCGAACTCCGTCTCAACCCCGGTGATCATTGATTCCAACCCACGTATTCAGAAAGTTCTTCCCCTGCCAACGTCTGTGAGCCGGGATGACAAAGAATTGAAATCGGAAGCCGTTCAATTCTCCCTATCCGATCAATCAAGTAACCGACTGGAGTGGCACAAGATTGGTGACACGACACACCAAGATGCTTCCCAAGAAAGCGAGCCGCTCAATCCATCACCGCAACATGCGAGCACGGATCAAAGTCGCGAAGCGAAGAACCTACCCTCAGGTTATTCTTTCAGCCTTAGCGACCGAGAAGAAGAAAAGCCAATGCTTGCTGTTGTAGTGAATCCCGCTGCAGCAAGCGAAAAGAGCGACGATCGAATCGAAACCTCGGCGTCAGTGGTGACGACCGATGCTTCTAGCAGATCGGAGCCTGCCCCCAATCCATTAAGCCAGCAAGTTGCTGGGGCAGAAGACACGTTGAATAGTGATGCTGCTGAAATCACGTCCGATGAGCAGGTCGAACTCGCAGAACTGCCTTTAACTGAAGATCTTGCAGTTGATTCAATTGCAATGTCGGACTCGTCATCGGAACTCGCTGAAACGATTGAACAAACCAAGCCTGTAGCGGGTGGACCAGAATTACAAGTGCTCGGTCCGGAAGTAAAAGGACTTGATAATCCAGCGGTCGATCAACTGGGCCTGAATCCGCTACCAGGTATTCGCGAGGATTTACCCTCTGGCGTATCATCCGCTGTGATCCTGCGGCGTCCGGTGGCGAACCTGACTCAAGTTCCCTCACCCCAAATCGACGTTTCCGCAACGGCCGCATTGGATTCAACCGTAACCTCCCAAGATTCTTCGAACATCGAGAAGGCAAACACGGAGCCGGATCGATCCGAGACGCACCAAGAAGCGGATGAATCTTTAGTTACAGTTGATTCATCACTGCCTTTGTTGTCCGAACCTGTCCAACCTAACTCAATTGCTGATCAAGACAATTCTGGAGATGCCGAATTAGCGCTGCCATCAGACAACCCTTCGCTTCACAGTCCTTTACCTAACGACGATAGCTTGGTTGTAAACACACCGACCAAGCCACAAGAAGATTCAAGCACGCATTTGAGCGAAGGATCAGAAACATCGGTGGTTCAGATGCCGGCAACTGAAATTCATGTGCCAGAAAATGCGGCGAGTGGGTTAGCGATTGAGGCTAAAACGAATAACAACATCGAACTCCAAAGTCCAAACAGCCAAGAGCAGCGTCTCGCACAGTCCGAGCTGACTAAAAAATCAACGTCAGATTTGACTAAAAAACCAATCGCGGTATCCATCGATTCCCCTATCGCGAACAATCAACCGCGTCATTCAAAAACTCGAGATGCCATCGTTGGGCTACCTCAACCTTGGTCTCTCAGTTGGTTGCTTGCGAACACCGACACACCTCTATCAGCAACGCAAGTTACCAGCAAGGACGCGGAACCTTCAGTCAACTCAAGTGAAACGCAAACCGTAGAACAAGGTAACCGACTCGAGAATCCGATTGCGGTGACAAACGATCCGGCCGATGTGAGTTCCGAAGAAACATCGCAATCACGACCGTTGGTTGTGGCAATGATCGCCCCAGCGAATCCATCAATGCAGACGAATTCCGACGAAACCTCGAATGCGACGCCGGTGTCACTAGGATCAGAAAATCGAGTGACGCGGCCAAAACGGTCCAGTTTGCAAGAACAGTCCAATGAAATCGCTGCGGTTCTTGGCGGCGTCGTTGAAGACCCAATGGAAACACCAACAGCTTCAAGTAGTGATTCTGAATTACCGCAGCATCGAGTCGCTCCCGTTGCAATCAGTGCTGTACCGCCAAAGCTACATCGCAACGGTTCTCTGTCCTTAGCCCATACCGCACAGCAGTCCTTGGTGAGCCCCGCGGCAAAGCTAGACATGACCGAACAATCCATGGATAGCCAGGCATTGGAATTCGAACCGCAACGTTTTGAACCGTTCGCTCCCCATGTCAAGCGAGTCCCACTTTTCATGAAACGGGCTCAAGTCCGCTCGATGACTGTCGAAGGCGACCTGAGAGATATTCGCATTGCAGACACGAATGTCTGTCAAGCCGTCGCGGTCGGCCCTAATCGCCTCAAGTTAATCGCAGCCGGTAGTGGCGTGACAGAAATGGTGATTTGGGCGGATACAGGTGACGCGACTCATCCGGTTCGCATGCGAATTTTCAAGATCCATGTCGAGAATGTTGATCCATCGGTAGCCGAGGGCGGACGTACCACTCAACTTCTTCACGAAGCAATCCGAAATGCTTACCCCAACTGCGACGTCACCATTTCGCACGCCGGAGCTGATCTGATCGTTAGCGGACGATGCGTCAATGGCGATGCCGCCGAAAAGATTATTCGAATGGTACGCAGTACCTGCCTAGTAACGGTTCATGATCGATTATCCGTCGATTAGTTCCTCAAAACGTTCAAAGATTCATCGTTCAATTCACCTCAACTCATTGAAAAATTGATGCGGCTAAAAGGCCAGAGCCATCATCCCCAGCGAGATTCGCAAATGAACAACCAATCGCCCCGAAACAAACGTGTTTCAAAACACTCAATGTTCAGGAATGGCATGAAAAGGCTTATTTACACCGCTTTAACTGGCACGCTACTACTATCGTCATCACAAGTGGGCGCACAGTCTTACGCGAATCCTCAGTCCACCGTCACATCGCCCGGGGTTGTAACGGTTGGTGACCAAGACTATCGAGTGGTCGCAGCAGACAAATATTCTCAATCGTCAAAGTCTGCAGGAAAACAAGTCTCCTCTAGCCCAGCCAACCGTGCCTCATACGCGGCACAATCTGGGGCTGGATCATCGGTGAAGCAAAGCTTGGCGATTGGCTCACCTTCCTCGATCGATGAAATTGCACAAGTGAGTTGCAATTCATGTGAACCCGGTATCTCTTCATCGATGCAGGCCAAGCTATCACAGGCATGTAGCTCGTGTGGTACCCCGGGTGGAGCTTACGGATGCATTCACTGCGACAGCTATTTCTATGGCGTTGCCGAAGCTATTCATGTCGATCGTGATAACGACGACACCCACACCATCAGTTCTCGCTATGGCCTAAGCGGTTTCGACATGGAAATGGGAACACGCGTCACCATTGGTCGTGTTCCGAATTGCTTCCGTGGATGGGAAGGAACGTTTACCGGGATTATCAACTGGAACAGCGCAGGCGGTTTGGAAGCCCCCATTTTCCGCATCCAATCAAATCTAGAGCCCATCGCCCCGGTCTCAGCAGCAGACATCAGTGCGTTCAATGATGCTTTTATTCAGACGACTGAGTATGACGCACGGTATTGGAGTGCAGAAATCAATCGAACGTACGTGGGCTGGGAAGTCGCCAAAATGCTGTGTGGTATTCGCTACATTGATTTCGAAGAGCAGTACAGCGTCTACAGCGAAAACGACACGGAAGCTGGCTTTATCTACAGCGATATCGAAAACAAGCTGATCGGACTTCAGGTTGGCATGGATCTTACCTACCCTTTGCTTCGGAAGACCTACGTTGACTTCCGTGGGCGAGCCGGTATCTATGCGAATTTCATGGATTTGGACTTAGCCGTTATCAACAACAATGAATGGGCTGCAGGCATCAACGACCGGACGGTCGAAGCCGCTGGTCAGTTCGAACTAGGCATTGGTCTACGCTACGAAGTCACGCCGAAATTCTCGCTCAAGTGCGGAACTGAACTGTGGTATCTGAGTGGTATCGGTACGGCCTACGACCAGCTGAACAATGGCATCATGGGCCGAAACAGCGTCGAGGGGTACGAAGACCTTGTGAATGCCGTCTTCACATATGGAGCGGATATCCGTTTCTAAATCACTCTGGCGAAAACGGATTGCTGTGATTGAGGGAGTCCCTGCGTGGAATATTGAAACTTTCCCAATCAATCGCCCATGGTAGTTCTTAGCAGCGTGATGTCAGCACAACCTCAGCTTGATCGAAATCTTGAGGTTATCGAGGATTTCTGGGATCGCTCGGTCGACGTCCCAGACGTTTGCGACTAAGCCAGTCCTTGACAGAGCCCGACGTGTTGTCGGAATGCTCTGACGATTTCTGAGGAGCAATCGTGTTCTCAGTGATCTGCGTCTGTGCCCTAGTGACATTTGTATCACATTTGGGACAACTAACCGGTGGCTCCGAAATTTCGAACTTGCAGTTGGGACAAAAGTGCCGAATCGTCGGCCGCATCGCAGCTTCGAACAATCCCCCGACATCTGCTGCTGCGAACCAACTGGAATTATCCTTTCTCAACATCGACTCCGGTGTAACCTCCCCACTTCTCACCAGCTCCAATAATTCGCTGGGACGAAACGGACCCGTTTCTTCACCGTTAGTGTTGGACTGAACGAACCAATCTGCCACGACTACCTCCGCTGACCGATCAACTCAAACATCGATATCAATACGATAAACCAATTTCTCAAGGCTGCCCGAAATCATACCGGTCATTAGTATTTCATGTGACTAACTCGTGTCAATCAACGGGCAATACCTACCTATGAATCTCTAATCAACCAAGCCCCACGTAATCACGTGCTCAGAGAGCCAATTCACCTAGCAAAATCTAACCTGTACCCGGCAACTTCAACAGTTGATCGACTTCAATACGCTCCGCAATGAAATCTTCGATTCAATCACGCTTTCGCTGCAGAATTTACCGAGGCAATCAATGAGGATTTAATCACCTCAGTCAACATCATCGGCAGACCGCAACAACGCCACGCGGACTCGAGGCAATCGATCGAAGCGCACATTGCTCAACGAAATAAAAACCATAAGACATAATCGTACCATGCAAAAAAAGAGCACTGAATCAGACAGGAAGTGAAATCGGCCAACGAAACAAGAAAAAAACAGAACCACTCCCCTATCATTTCCCAGAGCGTTTGTTTGGAAATTCGATGAATTGGCGAGATGACGGAACACCAACAGCGGCGGTATCTCATTGCGTTGGTTGATTAGCCGTGAAGCAAATGCCTCGCGTAGCTTGCCTTTACTCAGCGAATTCGTGCTCTCTAACACCTTCTCGCACGGTCGGTTGTCATCCCGCGTCCAAAACGGGATAATACCAAAATAAGATTTTGATCTGTACCAGCGGATTCACCATGCGTTGCCCTTATTGCCATG
>JADHOA010000105.1 GCA_016779185.1 Rubripirellula sp. | reverse complement strand
CCTGCTGGTCTTTCGTCAGAATTCCTTCAAGCCGCCTCGATGCCCACAGCAGCATGATACGGTGGTGTGGGGAAGGTGCGGGAGTGGCCTTTAGGTAGGTGATGATTTTATCGATACCGGATTGGGTATCTTCGTCTTTCGTATTTGAGGTATATGCAAGACTGGAGGTCAGTGCCGCGAGGGTCACACCGTAGTGATCATCAATTTCCATCGGTGCCCATCCGCATTTTGCCCAATCCCAGCCACCATCATCCCGCTGTGTTTCCCACATCAGTCGTAGCGATTGATGGGAGACTGTCGATAGCTTGCCGTTTGTTTGAAGATCATTAAAAACGAGACCGGTCGCTACGACGATCGTTCGGTAGTCACCTTGCTTCGGTTTTTTGGAATCACTCGCCCATCGTTGCTGGATATACTGTTCGAAGAATTCCCGAACCTCGCCAGAGCTCTCGGTTATTGTCTCCAACGCGGGTCTGGCCATCAAAAAAGCCATGTTCGTGTGGCAGGTAACGCAGTTGCGGTCTTTTTGCCAGTTCAGAGAAGCGATATCGAGATACTTCGCAGCAAGTGTTGGGGAGAAGTCAATGAGTTGGTTCGATGTTGGCTTGATCGGAATCGCCGATGGGACATTTTGGACTGTGAGTAATTCGCTCTCAGCCGCTGAGGATATCCCGAAAAGAAAAAGCATGAAGACTAAAGCAATCGATTGATTCATTTGCAAACGCCTATTCCGTTCATTGAGAACAAGGTTTTAAAAGTCGCGTAACGAATGATTTATTCCATCTATGGTCGTTCAATCTTATCAACCTTTTCTCGCTCATTCGATCGATTTTGTGCCGCATGATGCTAACTCAATCGGTCAATCGCTTTTGCTTGGCAGAGAATCATCGGCAATCCCAGAGCAATCCCAGAGCAATCCCAGAGCAATCCCAGAGCAATCCCAGAGCAATCCCAGAGCAATCCCAGAGCAATCCCAGAGCAATCCCAGAGCAATCCCAGAGCAATCCCAGAGCAATCCCTGAGCAATCCCTGAGAATGCTAGGAATCCCCACGCAAATGCCCCCATTGCGAACTTCGCGAGCGGATGGATGTTGTGGAGGCTTGATACATTCCGCATTCATGATGATTAAAACTGGATCTGGTAAGGCCAGCCCGAAACCGATTTTTGAATTGGCTTTCGATCTTCGTTCATGGGGTGGAATTGAAGTTCGACGGTGCGATCCTTGGTGTCGAACAAGATGATTCCATACCCATTCAAGCCATTGCCGGCGCCATAGACAGTCATCCTATTGCCAAATCGATCAAGAAATCTTCCGGTATGATCGGGAGATCCCGGTTCTCGATTTTCACCAGCGTCGATAGGTTCCCATTTTCGGCTTGCACGCGACGAGAAGGACGGAAGCGAGTAGGAGACGGGACCGTCTTCGAACTCATCAACCCCGTGGCGTAGCAGCGTACCGAGATGCACATCACCGTGCAGCATAACAATCGGTGCGTTGCCAATTGCTTTGAGTGCACGATTTCTCGCTGATTGAGGCCAGGCATTTGAATCGGTATCTGCCGAAGTAGGAGAGTACATCGCTATGTGAGCCCAAGGGCTTTGTGAAAGCACTGCGCCGATCTGGCCGGATTGTCTGAGTTTCTTTGACCAGTTCGCGAGAAAATCTTCTTGTTGTTTACCAAGCAAATGGAGGTCTTCGCGATCAAGCTTCGTGCAGTCGAATTCTGGATCCAGTACCACTTCAATTTCAAAGTCCGTCTTGCGGTCGTTTGGGAATTTAAAGTCGGGAGGGGCGATCAATTGTTTGATAACCTCCGACGGAGCACTCTTGAATTTGCGGTCTTCTAAGATTGCGAATTGAACTCCGCCATAGTCGAGAGCGGTGTAGTAAGCTCGAACTCCATCACCATGGGGGCCGGGATGAATCGGATCGGGAAGATTAGCGGTTTGCGTGTACTCAGCCGCATTGACCCAAGACGGGTGGGTGGGGTAGCCGCCGGTGGTTCGGCGTCCATTCATACGCACGCCTCCCCTGCCCCAAAGATCATTGGCAAACACATCATGGTCGTCAGTAATCATGATGGTGGGTCGATCTCGCATCAGTTCGCGAAACGCCTCGCCAAACTTGCGAAACTTTTCGAGATAGTTTGCCATTCCTTTGGGGACATCATCTTCGGTTTGTGCTCGATACATCGGACTGTTGTAGTCATTTTCATAGATCTGATCGCCCGAAAAAAATACAAGGTCTGGATCGTGGTCAATCAATTGCTTAATCGCTTCAGTCCACGGCCAACCGATATCTTTGTGGCAGGAAAGACCAGCAAGTTTTAGCACGGAACCTTTTTGAGGTTCTGCGCGGAAAATTCCTTCTGAGGAGGATTGTTCGTGAGTCACACGGAAATGTTTCTCCGTGTGACGCGGCCAGTTCTCTAATTTGAAGAGTGCTGTCGCCGTTAATCCATCAATTGACTCGCTTTTCCGCAGGGTCCATGATTGCTCATCATGATCGCGTAGCCAAAGTTGAACGGGAGAATGTTCTGAACCTGCACCCGACAATGGATCGACATCCAGATGAATGAGTAATTTCATCGTTCCTTGATGCTGACAATATTGCGTCCAGAGGATCTCTGCGGAAAACGTCTGCAGACTCGATGCAACGATAATCAAGACAACATTTAGCGTCAGTGCGATCCTCTTACCGATGGATCGAGAAATCCTAGACATGGATGAATCCTGTTTGCGTTTGGTTGATTGATGTCTTCAATCGGGATAAGTTAGGCGTCACCGTTGAGCTGCCCGATAGCTAAATCATCAGGTAGCTCAATGGTTAGTCGACGACTCTGCTCGAATAGGCCCGATCAAATAGGCCCGATCAAATAGGCCTGTTCGATTAATCCCGAACGATCCGTTTATGGTGATTGTTTCAGATCCAACCGTCTCCGTGCGATTCCTCGAAGAGGTTTCAGTGTTTGTGAGTGATTCAATTGCGTTTCGGATCTTGTGTAAAAGTTTGGGAGACCTGTGACGCTGTTTTGTTTTCACATCCTTATCAATGGACTTAGGCTATGGCGCTAATACCTTGTCCCGAATGCGATCGGATGATCTCTGAAGCCGCCAGTGCTTGTCCACAGTGCGGTCATCCTTGTGATCCGCTGAAAGATAGCGTCAGCCCGTCGTGTTATTCGTGTGACGCTGTGGCGACGACTCGCTGTGAAAAGTGTAACGCATTAAGTTGCGCCCGGCATCTTCGTAGCGTCTATGTCCAGTATGGTGATCGTGGCGGCCGTGAAATGCGCTGTGATAAGTGTTATTCCAGTGCGGTAACTGGGAAAGTCATCGGTGCGATTATCTTCGTGGTGGTGTTGATTATCATTCTCCTGCAGTGGATGTCGATGAGTTCTAGGTTTTCGACCATGCCGAATTTCTGATCGTTTCTCGGACCCCAGCGATTGAATCTTTGGGCTTTAGTTGATGCCCAGCAGTTGCGTAAGCTGCTGCTGAAGTTGAGTCATTACAGGGTCTTCGGTCGTTCCTCGCACACGTTTGGCGTCAACGGGTATAGGGTCTCCAACTGTCGCGATCACGGACATCGGCCCGTGGGTCGTCGCGTGATCCGTCAGATCTTCTTCGAATTTTTCAACCGTTTCCAATAATCGTTCGTTGGTCGGGTTGGACGAAACGTAATGGGGGGCGTAATGGCTTAATTGCTGGGCAAGATACATGTCAGCCAATTGATCCCAACGGTGATTACGTTCTTGGTCGGATAAATCACCCGAGACCATGTCGCGAAGGATGGCGATTCGCAATTGCTTGACGCGTCCAACAGTATTTGACTCGGTTTTACCTGCACGCCATTCTTGCTCGAAGGGTACCAAAATATGATCGATCAAATTTTGCACACGTTCGAACACATCACCTGATTTCGGCTCGCCCAAGTATTCGATCTCCTTGAGCCAAAGCAGTGCCTCGCCGACTCGATAGAGTCTTGCAAGAAGATCCTCATCACGACGTGGACGCCAAGAGAGTCGTTGTTCGATATTGTCGAGTGTTGTGTGAAGAGATTCTTGGAGGTTTCCGTTGAACTTGTATCGTATTGCAACCGGTATGATGACCACTTTGCTGTTTGGAGACTGTTCGGCTCTTTTTTTCGCCGCTGATCTTGCGATGAATGACGTTCCTTCCATTAGTGATAACAGGCGGTCATTTGTACGCGAGATAACACCCTCGGGGAAAACGACCAGTGGGCGATCTCCTTTTACTAGGATATCCGTTCCCGCTTGTAGTGCCTGTCGATCGAGGCCTTCGCGATACACGCTAAATGCTCCCGCGCGACGCGCAATGAATCTCTGCAATCCACTTTCAAGAAAAACGTGCCAACTTGCCATCGTGTGAGGTGCTTTTCCCGCACGTCTGCAAACTTCACTGATCACCAGCGGATCGGCTGGTCGGCAGTGATTCGGAGCGATTAGGACGGAGTCACCCTTTGAAAAAGAGTTTTTTAGTTTCTCTAATCCAATCACCTCAACTGAATCGATTCCATTTCTTTTTTTTAACTGCCACGGTACCAGTTGTTGAAGGAGAAATGGCCAGACCTTGCCCTTGTAGGGTGGGACAAATTCATATGGCTTATCAGAGACAACCTGGTGCATGTTACTGTGAGTGAGATTGGGTTGGCAGAATTAGATTCGATGGCGAAGGATACTCGAATGTTTGTTGGCTATTTTGGCGATGTTCTTCAAAGAATTTGGCAAGATGTCTCCATCGCATTTCCAGTGAAAGGGGGAATCCATCCTTGGTTGGTAGATAGAGACCAGAATCCCGTCAGCGCTACGAAGATTAGGTCCTAATTTCCGCAATTTGTTTGGTCGCGATACCGATGGGTCGGTCAAGAGGTACGCCGGCGCAAGTGACAAGAGTTGTAAGCAAGTCTCCCTGATTGCCTTGGATGTCTGGTAGGTATCGCCCTGTTCGAATCGCGCCACCACCTTTACCGGCTAGGATGAAGGGAAGGTTCGCCCGAGTATGGTTGTTGCCGTCTTCGAGTCCCGATCCCCACATCATGATGCAGTTGTCGAGTAGCGTGCCATTACCCTCGCGCAGGTTGTGCATCTTCTTGATCATGTATGCAAACTGCTCGATGTTGAACTTGGTGATCGCCGCCACTTTCTCAACCTTTTCCGACTGATTGTTATGATGGGTTGTCGAGTGGTGTTGGTCAGAAAATCCTAATTCCGGATAGGAGACCCCATTGGGGGTCGATCCAATGAAAGTGCTGACGCGTGTCGAGTCGGTTTGAAATGCCAGAACCGTTAGATCACACATCACTTGCATGTATTCACTTCGTTTTTCACCTTCAGGGATTCGTATTTCGATCGGTGCAGAATCATTGGCGCTGCGTGACGAAGTTTTCACGCCCGCCTTTTCGAACGCGGCCTGCTGCTGGCGAGATTCAATGGCGGCAATTCTTCGCTCGACCCAGCGAACACTATCGAGGTATTCATCTAGCTTACGCTGATCCGAGGGTGAGAGTGTTCGACGCAGATCCTTGGCTCCACCGATTACTAGGTCCAACACGCTACGATCTAACGGGCTGATGGTTTTTGGGGTTTGAGTGTTTGTAGAACCTTGGATTTGGGTGAGTCGATTCAGGACGTTTCTCGGATTGGTTTCTGCTGGTACTGCTTGTGTTGGAGAGCGAAAGCTGCAGTGTGAATAATATGCTTCATTCAAGCCTGCCTGATTCTCCTTCCACGTTTGCGGCATGGTTGCAAGTTCTAACGATGGTAGTGCGGTGAATGCCCCCAGAGCATTAGCGGCAAGCTGATCAGCCGAGATCGAAATGCTAATCTCATCACGCTTGTCAGGATCGGGTAGTGCAGCGGTTAGCCACGTGGAAAGCTCGAGCGCATGCGGTGCACCCCGAAACGGGCCATTGGGGACCCCGGCAATTCCCTTCATCATTAAGCATTGATCTAAGATTGAAGTCAACGGTTCCAATGAGGGTGGTGGTGAATTCAGAAAGCTTTCTCCGTCGGTAGGCCAGAACTGCTCCATGATCACGCCATGGGGCATGTACATAAACCCCATTCTCACCGGCAGTTTTCCTCGCTCCCGTTCTATCGCCACTTCCCAGCCCATTGCATCAAGTAAGGGCAAGGCCAACGTTGCTCCCAGCCCTCTCAAGCAGGTGCGTCGGTCTATGAATCTCGCTCGGCTCATGTTGGTTTCCTTGAAAACGATGCAACGTTGACATGCCAGCAACGTTAAGAATCACAATTTTAGCCAAAGGTGATTGAAAGTGTTTCACCCAAAGACGACGGGGTATACTTAGAAATTAGATCGATTCTCCAATTTCAGCTGCCTGTCCTTCTGCAAGTAACTGATTCAAATCTTATGCACTCTGAAACAAACTTACTCAATCTTTCGATGGGTAAAGGGGTAGCTTGTTACCACTGAACGAATGATGGTTTGTATTCGATAGTCATCGTCGGCAATGGATTGCATTAGCTCATCGATCACGATGGCATCATAGCCTTCCAATCTTCGACAAAGCGCATAGGCCATAAGACGTTCAGTGAGATTGCGTGCGAATTCATGATTTCGCATTTTCAGTAACTGCTTGAGATCACTCGGCTGATTGAAAGAACTTCCGTCGGGTAGCGTTCCGGATGGGTCGATCGGTCGACCATTTTCATCCTTTGATCTCCACTGACCGATCGCATCGTAGTTTTCTAATCCAAATCCAATTGGATCCAGTAAGCGGTGGCAGTTCGCGCATACGGGATCGGATCGGTGTCTTTCTGTAAGTTCACGCAGGGTCAGCGTTTGTGATGCAGTTCCCTCTTGTTTCCCTAGAGCTGGCACATCGGGGGGCGCCGATGGAACATGTTGGCCGAGGATTTTTTCTAGAACCCAGACGCCGCGAATCACCGGACTGGTTCGATCCGGAAAGGATGTGCACGCGAGAACAGCTGGCATGCTGATGATTCCACCTCGGTTTGGGTCATCAAGTTTCACCCTTTGCATTTCTTCTCCCGTAATGGTGTCAGACTTGCCGTAGATCCCCGCCAGCGATCCATTGATAAAGGTATAGTCGCTGTCAAGTAGATCGCGAGTGATTAGGTTTTCCCTGATCACGCTTTGAAAGAAGAGGCTCGCTTCCATGTACATGGCTCGTCGATAATTAGTATCGATTTGCGGGAATTTTTCCGCATCAAAAGTTTTGGTTTGAAGATCTTGTATCCCAAGCCATTGAGCACCAAACCCATCGAAGAGAGCTGCTGACTTGGGATCGCTAATGAGTCGAGAAATCTGTGATTCTAGTATCGCTGGATTGTGCAGCGTTCCCTGATCTGCCAAATCCATTAACTCTGCGTCCGGGAGCGTCAACCAGAGCAAATAAGATAATCTTGATGCCAATTGGTAATCGTCTAGCGGAATAATCTTAGCGTCGCTTTCGGAAAAATCAGCGGGAGTGATGAACAAAAATTGAGGTGAGACCATGATTGCTTTTAAAACGAGCTTTATGGAATCAATGTAAGAAAGATTGTTGGCGGTCCCGAGTTCAAATACGTCCAGGAGAGTGGCTTGTTCGTTGGCGTTTAGCGGCCGGCGAAAAGCTTTCTTTGCGAATGAATTAAGGATATGTTGAAGTGTCTGGTCAGCGTCGTTAGGCGATGGTGGGGCTTGTTGAAAGAGCCTCTGGTGCGATTGAAGGATCTTTTCATCGTCTTGCGGGAAGACACGACGGAGCACCTCTTCGGAGATCAATAGATATTGCTCGATTTGCAAAGGTGATAGCGAGTTCATGTAGCCTTCGCCGGCCACCTCGTCGGGCAAAGAATCTGCTACGTCAGTGGATACCTCAAAAAGATCTCGCAATGTATTTGCGTATTCTGTTTTCGTGAGTCGTCGGATCACAAATGAACCGGGATCTTTTGGGCTGAGATATTTTGCCTGTTGCAGCCAACCCTGGAACATCAATCGTTCTTCATCCGATGGTTGCTCGACACCGTCGGGAGGCATGTCATGCGCCATGACTCTGGCAGCAGATTTCTTCCAAGTCTCACTAAAAGCTGAATCGCCAGGAGAGTCTAGGATCGGGTTGAAACTAAGACCCGCTTCGGTAGGACGTCGATTTTGGTGACATTCAATGCAATATTTTTTCACGAAGGGTGCTACCTGATCGCGAAAGTAACTATCCGCAGTTTTTTTGGCTTCTTCAGGGCTGGTTGATTCGGCCGAGAAAAGCGAGTTGGGAAATACGCTGATCCAAACAAGTGCTAAGCAAACAGATAAAGAGGGTATCGCTCGCTGTCTCATAGTTCTGTACCGATCGGTTCGGTTTTTGAGATCGGAATGGAATCGCTTGATGGTTCGATAGTTTTTATTGACTAACTGCATGAACTCTACTCAAGACGAAGGTTGTTTGTGGTGCTTGCACCATCGAAATATCGTGTCGATTTAATGAATAGCCGTTGTGCGATTAGCTTTTTGCGATCTCCGGAGTGACCCACAGTTCTTTGCCCTTCCATTCAACCAGCGTTAGCAGAGCAGCTTGTAGCATGACAACGATGATTCCGGTGGGGAATAAATTGTGTTCTGAAAAGACGGTTAAGAAGAGTGCTAATGCCATCGAAGTCGAGCCGTGTTCCAGGTAAGACCATCGTCGATATCGTTTTCCCGCCAAAATTACATGTAGCGTTATCCATCCAAGGCTATACCAATTCGTCATCGCTGCAAGCGCAATGATCGGAGCGCCGTACCAAATGGTCATGTGAAGCGTTGCAAATGCATGGACCATAAGAGTTACGGTGTTTTGATCTGAGCTACTCTTTTTTGTTTCTTCAATCCCACTAAAGAATAAACGATAGAAAAAGACGGGAACCACACCGTGGGTAAGTGTAAAAAGCAGGATGAAGAGTGCTCCGACGATTGAGGGGATATTTTGGTTGGCCGAAGTAAGTTCAGGGCTGCGGTTTGAAAGAACCCCGTAAGCAGCAAGTCCGTAAGTTGGGACGACAACCAGCAGAGCTCTGCAAAGTGATATCCATAAGTCGCTACTTTGATCCTCTTCGCCGGTACTCGTTTCTTTGAGATCCAAATTGCCCGCTTCATCCACGACGAGCCATGAATGATTTTCGAGGAGAATGGATTTTCCTAGATCGCCCGACGGTGGGACAAGGAGGTGGATTTCGGGAGGAAGATTGGGTTCGTGGAGCCACCGACGGATGTCAACTTTGGTGTCCACTCTTTTTCCATCAGTCGCAAATGAGTCGTGATGAGCATTTGCTGCTCTGAGGCTAAGTTGAACAGGCCAATTTTTCAGCATTCGACTCATGCCGAACATGGTTGAAAAGCCTCTTGGAAGTTCATTCCACTGGTCGAGGATTTCGGTGAAAGGTCGATAGTTTCCGCTTGTGCGATCGAATACATGTTGGATGGTGGCTCTTTGCAATTCTCCGTGAACATAAAGATCCAGATTAGGTGCATTGGTTCGTTTTTTTATTTTGGAAGTGTTTTGATTCCCCCATATTCCAGCGAGTAACAACAGGAACCCTGCGATCCTTGTTACCACATTGGAGCCGCCAATTCCCAGCAGCAAATAAACCCCTATCAACACGCACGCGATCCATGCCAAATAAACGACAAGGTTGGTAACTTTTCGTTGGGTTCGCGCGATCCTTTCTTCCGCTTTGGTTGTCAGTCGTCTGGGTGGCGGCGCGAGCTGATCCCATTTTGCAGCTTGGCTTTTTTTGTCGACTTTTGGTGCCATCGTTCCGCGCCTAGGTAGTCGGTTCTCTGCAAGGAAAATCTTCTGCGAAAAATTGGATATTCGCTCTCAGTCAATGCTTTTTCAAAATCGTCTCGATTGTATCCGATCACGACAAAGTGGTTCCGAGGGGATCGTTACTCGGAACCGTTTGGAATCTCGGATGATCTTGAATGGGATTGATTCATGCGGAATTCTCGTGATTCGGTAGCGATCCTCGGTATCAAATTGAGACGGGAGTCTAAGAATGACACCAAGATCATAGGTCAAATTAATTTGAGAAATAAAAACTCGCAAAGAAGTCGTTACACGTGGATTAAGCGGCTTTTTATGAGTCTTGATGAGCATTCATGATGCAAAAAAACATCATTGGCACGCACCTTGCTTTTTTGTTCCGTCAGTTCTCGAGGAGACGTGCATCTAGAGAGTTGACAACAGGGAGATTGATCATGCGTGCAAGCTTATTTCGTTCACTTGAAGTCATTCTCGCAGTTGCGGTGGGGGCAACTTTATTCGGTGGGGCAGTTTTCGCAGCACATCCTCGGTCGGGGAATAGGGGAAACTCCGGTGCTGCTTCGAACCAGGGCAATTCATCTGCACGTGAGAATTCGCAGGGTCTTGATTCGCGACTATTGCGGATGCTTGAACAGCATGGTGTTGAACAGGTCGACGCACCGGTTCAGGATTCAAATAAAGTCATCCTTGGACAAGCCTTGTTCTTTGATCGCATTCTTAGTGGCAACCGTGACACTGCTTGTGCAACTTGCCATCATCCTTTGACAGCAAGTGCTGACGGATTAGCATTAGGTGTGGGAACAGGAACGGAAACGGTTGGTGCAGTGAGTATCTTCCGAGTTCGAGGCGAGGGGCGTTCCTTTGTTCCCCGCAATGCTCCCGATATTTTTAATCGCGGATCCGTTAATTGGCATACTGCTTTTTGGGACGGACGAGCATCCATCAAGGATGGTTTGATCGTCTCACCTGCTGGCGATCAGCTTCCATCTGAACTTCAGACTCCCTTGCAAATTCAAGCAATGTTTCCGGTAACGAGTCGTGATGAGATGCGGGGAGAATTAGAGGATGTCCAAGCGGGCAACGAGTTGGCCGCGATCGATGATGCAGATTTTATCGGTATCTGGAATGCGTTGATGGCACGCCTGATGGCCAACGAAGAGTACCGTCAGATGTTTGCCAACGCTTTTCCTGAGGTGCCTGAGTCTTCGCTTGGTTTTCAGCATGCTGCGATTGCGATTGCTGCTTTTGAGGCAGAGGCGTTTGGAATGAACGATAGCCCGTTCGATCAGTACCTCGCCGGCGATCTAGAGGCTTTGAGTCATGATGCCAAGCGTGGAGCAGTGTTGTTTTATGGGGCAGCAAACTGTGTCTCATGCCACTCGGGAACATTGTTGACCGATCAACAGCACCATAACCTTGCCGTTCCACAATTGGGGCCTGGGAAAGACCCAGCGAGCGGTTTGGATTTTGGTCGATTCGGCGTAACGGGTTCGATGTCGGATCTG
>JADHOA010000104.1 GCA_016779185.1 Rubripirellula sp. | reverse complement strand
GTTCGCGGAGTCAATCGATATCCGCAGGACCTTGAGGAAACCGTAGAACGTGCCAGCGAAGTTGTGCAGGCGGGCTCTGTTGCTGCATTCGCAATGGACTATGAGGGTCGAGAGCAACTGGTGGTTGTCGCGGAGACGGTTCGGATTCGCGACATCGATTGGGATGCCAATTTACAGGCGATCCGACGTGCGGTCACCGAAGAACACGAACTGCCACCCGACGCAATCTACTTGGTGCGAAATAGCAGCGTTCCCAAAACGAGCAGTGGCAAAATCCAGCGTCATGCCTGTTTGCACGCAGTTCGCGATGGCGATTTGAAAATCATCGCAAAATGGGTGCGTTGGGAAGAAGCAAGGGGTGGTGGCTTCGCCAGCGGTGCACAGCCGATGATGAAAGCCGCCTCGGCTGCCGGAACCGATGATCAGATTGACGCGGCCGAGGTGAATCCTGCAATTGTCGAAGTCATTGAACATCATGTTCGGCAGATCGCGGGTGAGCGAGCAAACGTGTTAGACATCCACACCAACATCGTGCTTGACCTTGGTCTCGATAGTCTCGAGCGGTTGGAGATTGCAAGGATTCTTGAAAGAACCTTTGGTGGACGTTTCCCCGAGCAGGTACTCGATGAAATTGAAACCATCGGCCAAACCGCAATGGCGATCGAGCGGTATCTCCCAAGTGGTTCAGGATTGCGAGCAGAGGCTTTCCTGATTGGAGAGGCTCCTAGCGAGTCCACCGTGCAATCCTCTTCAAGTTCCCAAGCAAAGGTTACGGTTCAGCCGGAATCGCGAGTGGAGGATTTTGCTGAGTATCAACGTTTGCAAAATACCAAACAGCAGATGATGATGACGGGCGTTCCCAATCCATACTTCACTGTTCATGATGGTGTGGTAAGAGATACGACCGTTGTTGGCGGGCAAGAACTGATCAGCTTTGCCTCCTACAACTATCTAGGACTTAGCGGACATCCAGAGGTGATCAAGGCTGCCTCGGATGCCGTAGCACAGTACGGAACAAGTGTTTCGGCAAGTCGTCTGGTGTCAGGGGAGAAGCCGATTCATGGACAACTAGAGCGGAAAATCGCGGAGTGGATCGGAGTTGATGACTCGATCCTCATGGTCGGTGGTCACGCAACCAACGAGACAACGATTGGGCACTTGGTCGGGGCCGGGGATTTGATTGTTCACGATTCGCTCGCACACAATAGCATTGTTCAAGGTGCGTTGCTGTCGGGGGCGCGTCGTCGTCCATTCCCCCATAACGATTTTGAATCGCTCGATCGGATGTTGACGGAGATACGCGGTCAGTATCGCCGAGTACTCATCGCCATCGAGGGTGTCTACAGCATGGATGGCGATTTTGCAGATGTTCCCAAATTCATCGAAGTCAAGAAGCGTCATGCTGCAATGCTGATGGTGGATGAAGCTCATAGTTTTGGAACCATGGGGGCCACAGGGCACGGAATGGCCGAGCACTTTGGTATCGATGCGAGAGATGTCGATATTTGGATGGGAACACTGAGTAAGTCAGCAGCATCGTGTGGCGGATACATCGCTGGCTCCAAGGCTCTCGTTGAACTTCTTCGCTACACCGCCCCAGGATTTGTGTTCAGCGTTGGGGCACCACCCGCCCAAGTTGCAGCGGCGATTGCTGCCATGGAAACACTTGAACGCGAACCGGATCGCGTTCAGCGATTGAAGGAACGGAGTGAACTGTTCCTCGCACTGTGTCGTGAGGCACAACTCGATACAGGCGACAGCGAAGGTACGCCTGTGATCCCGGTGATTACAGGGAATTCCATGGTCGCTCTGCGGCTTTCGAATCGTTTGAGGGGAGATGGCATTAACGTACAGCCAATTCTCTATCCAGCAGTTGATGAGTCGGCGGCAAGGCTGCGATTTTTCATCACATGTGAACACAGTGATGAACAAATTCGGTACACGGTGTCAAAGGTGGCGGAACGCTACGCGGAATTAGGCTTTTCTCCCAAAGAGCTTGCCTCGGCAAGTCAAACAAAATCCTAATTCACTTGGATGAGTTTGCCCCAAGGCTTTTTTAAAGGTTGGTTTAGAAGATTCGGCTGTTGTTGGATGACAATGGTCTTGCGGCGAAACAACTTCGTTCTAGAATCGAGTGACACAGGCAGAGCGCGATCAGTTGCTGTGTCATAAACGGGTCCCGATACCCTTATCGTACCCTCTGCCTCTCGATGTCCCAAGCAAGGAGAATTGACGTTGCTTACTGAGTCCACTGTCGAGACCATGTTTCGCCGCCTGATGAATGATCCCAATCGCAACGAAGAAATCTTTGATAAGGCAGAAGAACTGCTAGAAGAGGAACTGCGTCCCGAGAGTCCGTTGCGTCATCGACTGTCTGTGGAACTTGATGAGCTGCGTTCGCTGGCTGCCAAAGACTGAGCTGTTCCGTGGTGCTGCCATGTCCAATTCGGTTCTTTGGCTGATTGGCGTGATCGTCAGGGAGTGACGAGAGGTTGTCCGGTGACGACCAACCGTATGGGCGATTTTCTGCCAGTTGAATCGAAACAAACCAAAAAAAATCCCCCACCGAAATACTCGGTGGGGGATTTTTGTTTGATCTTGGATCACATCACGGTCAGTGGTTGACACTGACTCCTGCGGTAATACCGACCATCAGGTAGTTCTGATCGTTCGATCCACCGTCTACCATCGATCCATCACCACCTCGCCAGACACCTTGTGCGATGTCGATCAGTTGGAAGCCTCCGCGAACCTGTACCATTTTCGTTAGTTGGTAGCCCAGTTCCGCTCGGACGTCAAAGCCAAGGTAAAACTCTTCGTTTGTCGAATAGACTGGCTCAGTCGCGTTACGAATGATTCGCTCCACCTCAGATCCAGCACCTGCACCATCGTAGATCGTCAAGGTTTCGAGTTTTTGGGAGTACGACGACTGGAAGTTCGCTCCGCAGAACACTCTCAGGTCGGTTGAGAAAACGTATCGCTCTCGAGCACGGAAAAAGCGGAAACCGAACTGAGGACCGATTAATTCGTTCTCAGTGGTGGCACCGGTGACGGTCAGCAATTCCGCGTCTTCAAAGTTAGGCCCAATTAGCGGTGGGTTCTCATCCGAGCTTTGATAGTCCATGAACCCGTTCGCGTCGGTCATTCGCATCCAACGAACCCCCACGAATGGCTCGATAATGCCACCGTAGTGTCTTGGATCCAAACGCCACGTTTTGTTGAGCTCGTATCCGTCATACTCTAGGTGGTTCTGGGTATCGACGATGTCGTAGAATCGGTAGTTGTAACCCATGTTGTTGCCTTCCTCGGGGAGGAGGGCATCACCGAATGGTGGTTGGGTAACGGCAGGTCCATCTTCTGGATCAATGAAACGATTCAAGCGTTCCTGGCGGAAAATGTGGTATTCTCCGACTTTGTTGCGAGTCCAGTTGAACAGCCAACCGGTGTTTTCACCGGGTAACATGTAACCGAGTTCGTAGCGGTAACCCCAGCCTCCATCGAGACGATTCTTATCGATCCCTGGCTCGGTTGTTTCAGGACCGGTGCCGTAAAGATGGATGCGATCGTAGGTGGCGAACCAACCCGTTGATGCCCGATTCTTTGCGGTGAGGTCCTGAAGGTCAGCTTCATAAACCGGCTCGAACCAATGGAAATCTGGATCAAATTCAAAAGGATCTGCCAGTTTACTATCCTGAGCCATTGCCAGATTGGCCGCGCCCGCTACAGCGAGGGCCGTAAGCAGGCTCGCAGTCAGCTTCCGTACCGACATCGCTTGTTCCACCGTCTTGCAGTAAGTGAGTAATGGGGGACTCTGTTAGTCTTACCCTTGCTTTGCATTTTTAGAAAGCAAGACCATCCAAAGGTCGCGCTTTCGCGATCGGAATTGTCCTTCCCACGAGTGGGATCAGTTCGGTTCTTTGCTCCGAATAGTTCCGGTCGTGCGGTTAGTATCGGTCGGTCGACCCGCAAAGGCTTAACCCGAATACGAACAGATTCAGCAAAAGTCGGAGAATCCGCGGAATCCATACAATTTGACAGCGATCTGTCGATAATTAGCGGGAAAACTGGACTACTTTTTCCCCAGAGCGCGTTTGGACGCGAAAAATTCCGTCAAAATTCTGCCGCAAGGCTCACCAAGTACACCCGCGGTGATCGAAGCCTGATGGTTGAGGCGAGGGTCGGTTAGGATTTGATAGAGCGTGGTGACCGCGCCACCTTTGGGGTCTGTCGCCCCAAAAACCACACGGGGAATTCGAGACTGAAGGATTGCCCCCGCGCACATGATGCACGGCTCCAGCGTCACGTAGAGGGTGGTTTCTTCTAAACGCCAATCACCGATTGCTGAAGCAGCCTGCGTGATCGCTATCATTTCGGCGTGTGCAGTGGGATCTTTTAATGTCTCGCGTTGATTGCTGGCTGCTGCGATCACGCTGCCGCCTTTTACAATCAACGCGCCAACGGGCACCTCGTCCGCGGTGATTGCCTCGACGGCAAGTTCTAACGCTCGACCCATCCAATATGCATCCGCATTCAAATAAGATGGGTCCAAACGAGCTGCATCACTTTGAGCCGGATTCATTCGATCTGGGGGCTCGTTTTTCATGGATGGATTCAAAGGTTCTTGGTGTTGGTTGATCCAAATCAACCTTATTTAGCGGATGCCTCAACCAGTTTCTTGGCGGCCGCAATCTCATCGCTGGTCAGGACGCGATAGCGTAGATTGCGGAATTCCGACTTGCACTGGAAGTTTGCGATTCCCATGGGAACACATTGATCCATTTCGAAACGGATGTCGAATTTCTTGTCCTCGCGTGGAAGCCCACAGGCTAGCTTGTCATCCACCCAACATTGGATTTCGTACGAGTCCACTCTAACGCGAACTTTGTACCATCGATCATTATCAAAATTTCGGAAGTTGGTCGTTTCGTTTTCGCTAGCATCTCTGCCATCGATGCTGCTGATGCCGACGATTCCTCCACCCCATCCACCGAGGATAAAGCTTGCATGGCTATCAGCGATGGGGAACGTTAGACCGCAAAAGAAATCGAATCCATCCGTCCGTCGAGCTTCAAGCTCGACTTCGTAATTTTCTTTCTCGAACTCACCTTCCCAACGTATTCCGGTCATGGGGTCACCAAAGCCAAAGGTGATCAAGGATTCGGTGATCTCCACCGGGCCATCACCGCCGAACTGACTAACTTCCCAATCGCCGGTGAGTGGTTTCCACGATGGAAGATTGGTTTCGGATGCAGTGGCTGAGGCGCGTTTTGCACCCAAAATTTTGCGAATCCATTTACCTTTCTGATCAGTGTCTCCAGCAAATGTAACGGAGTGGGAAAAGAGGATCATTGTCAGGATTGCAGTGGTCGATACTGAAAAAAGTCGGCCAAATGTCTTTGGATTCACGTTTGCCACCTGATTTGAGCGTGGAAGGGTTCGTGGAAGACGGAGGGTCTTGATTGTTGTCTCGAATATCGTATCAGCCTTCGAGGTTTCGAGTTGTGCGTAACTTGTCAGAACTCTTTCTGCGTTGGCAACGTGTAGCCTACACGATCGGTGGTCCATTCATGCAGCCCGTCACAAAAATTAGTCTCTGGGGTGTCCGATTGGCAATCGTTGTGCTTGGATTTTACTGGCTACTGATGTTCACCGGAACGCATCTCGCAGCGAGCACCTTGGAAGTGGCCGATTCACTGGCTCCGAAGGTAAACGACAAGGTAAAGCATTTCGGAGCATTTTTTGTTTTGGGAGCTCTGATGTGTTACGTCACCAACTCCGATCGCTGGCTTAAACGTTTTGTTTCGATTGGCCTGATTGGCATGGCATACGCTGGAATTGATGAGTACACCCAGCGGTTTGTTCCCGGTCGATATCCTGACTTTCAGGATTTTGTTGCTGACGCACTCGGGCTTTGGACGGCTATCGCAGCCTATGTGATCGCAAAATTATTGTTGGGATCATGGGAGCAGCGTCTTCGCCACAGGTTCTTGACCAGCGACAGTTGAATTGATTTCGATACTCTCTTGATTCGACCGGTGATCCCGCAATTATCGTGGACACACTGCCTATGGTTCGAGTCGCTTTCGAGCATGTTGTAGCCGATCAATCAAATCTTGGTGCGATTGACCGGTCATGGTGAGGTGTCCCATTTTTCGTCCGTGTTTGGCATCTGATTTTCCATACAGGTGCAGAGCGACGGAGGAATCCATGAACGCGGCGGACCAATTGGGTGCAGTACCATCCTCTTGCCATAGATCGCCCAGTAGGTTGATCATCGAAGCGACAGGGCTCCGCAGGGTGGTGGAGCCGAGCGGAAGATTGCAAATGGCTCGCACGTGTTGCTGGAACTGACTGGTCTCGCAGCCTTCGATGGTTAGGTGACCTGAGTTGTGAGGCCGAGGCGCAACTTCGTTAATCATCACTGCATCGCCAGAGACAAAAAACTCGACGCACAACAAACCGACTAGATCGAGTGTTTCGGCGGCGGATTGAGCAATTTGCACGGCGCGGTCAGCCAAGGAAGCGTCAATTCTTGCTGGGGCGACCGACACATCGAGGATGTGATTTCGGTGTGCGTTTTCAAAGACAGGGAACGCGGCGATATTCCCCGTGACGGTTCGAGCAACAATTACCGACACCTCGAGGTCAAACGTAATGCATTTTTCCGCAATCCATAAATCACATGCCGACCAATCGATCTCATCAGCCTCGGCGATTGAGTCGACCTTGGACTGCCCCTTTCCGTCATAGCCGCTGGTTGCGGTCTTGACGATGATCGGCCACCCGAGGCTTTCTCCCGCTCGCTCGAGAGAAGCCAAATCATTGACTTCCAAGAATGGGGTTACTGGAAGCCCTGCATCTCGTAAAGTCGATTTTTCGATCAGTCGGTTTTGTGCGATTGCAAGCACCTGGGCCGAAGGATAGGTGGGAGCATACTGGCTGCACTGAGCGATCGTCTCGGCTGGAATGTTCTCGAACTCGAGCGTGATCACATCGCACTGTTTTGCAAATCGATCAACTGCTTCCCTATCGTCCAGCTGTCCAAGCACCGTGTCGTGGGCAACCTGAGCAGCGGGAGAGTCGGGGTCATCGCAGAGAATGATCACCCGAAATCCCATCGTCGATGCAGCCATGGCGAACATTCGACCAAGTTGTCCGCCGCCCACCATCCCAATGGTTGCACCGGGTTGAATCATAGGTTTTGATTGATTGTTCACTTGTTGGTCGTCGCTCAAAGGAGATGCATTTTCCATTTTCTCTCTTCGTTCTCGGTCGCCCTAAAGCTCAGCGGAATCAAGAACCGCTTGGGTCTGGTTATTGACGAATGTTGCGAGTCGATCACGCAGATCTGGATCGGTGAGTGCGAGAATCCTGGCGGCATAGATGCCAGCATTTTTTGCCCCTGAGACACCGATGGACATGGTTGCGACAGGGATACCACCGGGCATTTGCACGATTGATAGTAGGGAATCGAGGCCTTGTAGTGCGCGACTTTGAACCGGTACCCCAATCACTGGCAGGTTTGTTTCGGAAGCCACCATCCCAGGAAGATGAGCCGCTCCGCCGGCTCCGGCGATGATGACCCTGATGCCTCGGTCCGCAGCAGACTGTGCGTATGAAACCATGCGGGCAGGTGTGCGGTGTGCCGAGACCACAAGTTTTTCGTGGGCGATTTCGAGCTCCGCGAGTATTTCCGCGGCGGCTTTCATCGTCTCCCAATCGTTTCGGCTCCCCATGATCACGCCCACGAGGGCGTTGGTTTGGCCGAATTCGGTCGATTCTGTCACGTTTCTACCTCGGTTTGACGGTCTACGCTGGCCGACGAACAACGTCGAATTACCGATTCTATCGAAACCTTCGAATCCGGCGACCCGTCGGCACCCCGCTGCGGCAACTACGACCCAAAACAACCCCCATGTGTCCGATTCGCCCATATGTCCGATTCGTTGGGGTCTGTCGTCTTTTCTTGGGGTTGTTTTAGCTTTCAACGATTTCAAGTTTTACAAAGGCGAGTCGAAATCGGTGCTCACCATCCTCGAATTCGACTCGGGCAATCCGTTTCGGCCCCCTTCCAGAGACATCAACGATGACACCCTCTCCGTACTCCTCATGCCGCACGCGTGTGCCGACTTGATAAAGGTTGAGCGGGGTACTGAAGCTGGCCATCAAATCAGCAGCCGTCTTCAATGAGCTCTGAATCGAACTTTCACTTACGTCCTTGCGCATGCCCCTCCGCGAAGATTCATCATGACTCGAGTCGAGGTTGTGGGATAAACGATTGGCAGCAGATTGACTGGTTTGATCCTCAAAAGGACTTTGGTCGATCTCGTCGTCGGTAAATGGGTCTTCTGATTCAACGCTCTGATCAATGAGATCGCTGTCTGGAATCTCTGTCGAGTGGGCGGTTGGCTTTTGGTTGGAGACGTGTTCAGGAAGGTCCCAGGAGTCGGGATAGCTTTGGTCTAAGTCGTCATCAAACCAATCTCGCTTACCATGACTTTCCACACGCTTCATTTCACTAAGTGGTAATTCATGCAAGAAGGGACTTGGGATGACCGGTCGCAGCTCGCCACGAATGTTACGGCGTTTGCAGCAACTCAGTTCTAGGCGTTCCTCGGCTCGGGTGATTCCCACAAACAGCAGTCTTCTCTCTTCTTCGATCTCCCATTCACTTTCTTTGGAGCGTTTATGGGGAAGCAATTCATCTTCGACCCCAATGATATAGACGCGTTTGAATTCAAGACCTTTTGCCGCATGGAGTGTCATGATCGTGACGCGATCACTGGAATCTTCAAAGGCATCGGTATCGGCAACCAGTGCAACTTGTTCCAGAAACGCTTCGAGAGAACCATCTTCTGGGTGCTGACGATCAAATTCAACGGCCGCCGAGATCAATTCGTCAACGTTTGCCATCGGGCTATCGGTTTGATCATCGGATGCGGTTTTTTCCATGTAAGCATCAAACTTGATTTCTTCAACGAGGTATCGCAGTAGGTCCTCGAGCGGTGCGGTGGCTTTGATCTGCAGGTTGTCAAACAGACTGACAAATTTTTTGACCATGGAGGCCGAGCGTTTGGCAAGCGATTTGATCTTGTCGACATGTCTGGCAGCATCAAGGATCGGCAGATGATTCTCATCAGCGAACTGTCTCAGTTTCTCAACCGTTTTTGCTCCGATCCCACGCGTGGGAACGTTGATGATTCGTTGTAATGCGACATCATGATTTGGATTGTTGATCAAATGCAGATAGGCGAGTAGGTCTTTGATTTCACGCCGTTGATAAAACTCCACTCCATTGACTATTTGGTACGGAAGCGAACGGCTGCGCAACGCGTGTTCAAGTGAGCGCGTCATCGCATTCATGCGGCAAAACACCGCGAAATGACTGGGTTTGCAACCTTCGGAGACGATCGCGCTAATGATGTCATCGGCGATCGCGTCGGCTTCTTTGTAACCATCTTCGTGGAAACGTAAGACTACCGGTTCACCTTCGGGATGATCGGTGAACAGCGATTTTGGTTTGCGATGGCGATTGTGTTGAATCAGATGGTCGGCGACACGAAGGACGTTGGGTGTGCTTCGGTAGTTCTTTTCAAGTCGAACCGTTTTGACCCGTGGGTAATCTTTTTCAAAATCGAGAATGTTGTTGAGGTCGGCACCACGCCATCCATAGATCGACTGATCGGGATCCCCCGTAACCGCTAGATTGGGGTAGTTGATCGATAACGCACGTACGATGGCGTACTGGGCGAGGTTGGTGTCCTGGTATTCATCGACAAGGATGTAACGGTAGCGCTGATCGAGTTCTTCTCGAATCGCTGGGTTCTCTCGAAGTAGGTTTGCGATGTGAAAGAGTAAGTCGTCGAAATCAACCGCATTGGCAGTAAGAAGCTGTTGCCGGTAGATCGGATAGACCCTTGAGGCAATTGTGTCGCGAGGGCTTAACGCTTGACCCTCCATCATTTCCGGAGTCACCAGGCGATTTTTTGCTTGACTGATTGAATGAGCGATCTGATCGGGTGAGGCGTGGCTGGTCGAAACTTCGGACGCTTGAATCGCCCGTTTCATTGCCTGTTTGGCATCCGAACTGTCAAGGATCGAGTAGTTTTCGCTAAGCCCAACCATGGCTGCGTGTCGTCGAAGCAACTGGGCGCAAAACCGATGAAAAGTTCCCATCCAAACACTCTGCCCCGGCGCAAGTCGATCAACTCTCGCTCGCATTTCATCGGCAGCTTTGTTGGTAAAGGTTAAGGCTGCAATTTGCCAAGGTGGGATGCCGTGGTTGAGAAGGTTGGCAATGCGGTGCGTAACGACTCGTGTTTTTCCAGAACCCGGCCCAGCTAGGATCAGCATGGGACCGTCGATGTGCTGCACCGCCTCCTTCTGTGGATCCGTAAGGTTCTCTAAAATTGCGTCCATGTAGATGATCTCCCGACCGCTGCAGTTCTTGGGTGTGATGTTCCCCAATCCCCTTGATGGGTGGCGTTCCCGTGTGTTGATCTCCCGAGCAATAAATATACTCGTAAAGATGAATAGCGGCAGCGGACGGGCCGAAGCGAGTGGGTGGGATTACTGTGTGTTGAGAACAAGCGTGGCACACAGGTCGTTATGGTTCGGTTTGGCAGGATGCAGTTTGACAGAAGGCGGATGGTTCCAGCTCGGTTTGTCGGGTCGACGTTGGCGAGTATGATGGGGTTGGAGTTTTTAAAAAACAAGGAGCGTTGGAATGGCGGGCAAGAATGTTCTAGGTACCGAACTGAAAATGTGCAGTACGGATCCCATGACGGGTTTCTACAGAGATGGCTGCTGTAACACCGGAGCCGACGATCTTGGATTACACACCGTTTGTGTCCAAGTTACCGCCGATTTTCTTCGGTTCAGCCAATCCGTTGGTAATGACCTTTCCACACCGTTGCCACAGTATCGATTTCCAGGCTTGGTACCCGGTGACCGGTGGTGTTTGTGTGCAGCGAGGTGGAAAGAAGCGTACGACGCTGGCTGTGCGCCTGCGGTCGTTCTCGAAGCGACTCACATGTCAACGCTCGAGTTCGCGTCACTTGATGAACTCAAAGCACACGCGATTCCTTGCGATGAAATTTAGTTGCGTGACAACGCAAACCATAGAAGTGTCTCCGACCTCACCACCGTTCCGTCTGTCTTTTCGGGGTTCTTGCGATCCAGTCGCCGTGCCGGCTGTTCGATCAAATTGCCGGCAGTGGCGGGGCCGGCCTTTTCTCTCGGCTGCGTTCGTTCACTAGCCTGCGTTCGCGTTTGCATTTCATGCCGTGATTCTAACGAGCCATTTGATTGCTTACCGCATTTCCTCGGCAACCGTTGCAAAAGA